>NZ_CAAHFG010000004.1:900000-1171719 GCF_900890425.1 Pontiella desulfatans
GATGGCGCGGTAGGCCTTTTCGTATTGGCCGGTAATATAATAGGCTTCGGCCAAGGTGCTCCAGACGTGGTGGTCGTCCGGCGCAAGAACCATGGCATCCTGGGCGAGGACGATCGCCTTTTGCCCGTCTCGGAAGGAGGGGTCTTCGGCCGTAGCGTAGAGCCAGGCCAGGTTGTTCTTGAGCTTGAAGTCTTCTGGGTAATCCTTCACCAGCTCCGAAAGGATTTTCTCCGCCTTGCCGTATTGCTTGGCGTTGATGTAGACGTGGCCGACGATGTAGCGCGACTCCTGATGCATCGGGTCGATTTCCAGGATGCGCTCGTAGGCGCTGATGGCCGAATCGAAATCGTCCTCCGCGAAATAGGCGGATGCCACGTTGAGCAGGAACGCAATGCGCTCCTCGTCGGTCTTGCTGTCGAGTTGGAGGCCCGAGGGCGTATTGGTTTGCTGGGCCAGGGCACCGGTGGAAAGCAGGGCCGCCATTGCGAGGATGAGTGTGCGTTTCATGATAAAAATCTCCTAATGGGTCGTGCCGATCTCAATATGGACTACGGCGGGTTCGGTTTTGACGAGTTGCAGGCCGGTGGGAAGGTCGACCTCCACCGGCAGGTCGTAGCCCGCGCTTTCCGTCAGGTCGTGGCAGGCGACATAGGCAAAAATATCCGAGGCCCGCAGTTTCTCGATCTTCTGCTGCTGGCCTTGCACGATGATTTCCACCGTTAGGGGTTGTACGCTGATTTGGCGTTTTTCGCCCGGGGCGCACATGGTTCTGACCGGAATCTTTTCGAAGGTTTCCGTGCTGGAGTGGGCTTCGATGAAAAATTCGACGGAGACCCAGTCGGGCGCGACCCGCATGCGTCCCGCCTGGGGCAGGGCGATCGGTACGCTCTCCTTGAACGAACCCTTGCGATCCTTCAGGTCAACCGGTTCGGTGTGGATGTTTTCCATTTCATCCAGCACTTGGCGTGCGCCCGCCACGCTGACCGATGCCGGCGTACAGACAATCCGTTCGATCTCAAGTCCCGCCGGCAACGAGCCCTCGATGGCTGCCTTGACCGGCAACGACCGCTCGCTTTCCTGGTCGAGCCGTACGACGATTTCGGACGGGCTGAAGCTGACCACTTTTGCGCCGGTCGGGTTCTTGAGGAATTTTTCCGAAAGCTTGATGGTCATCTCCTTGCCGTGCTCGGGGTTGGCCACGGGAACGACCACCTTGAGCTGCTCGTTGTTCATATAGCGGAAATCCTCGCGCGAGCCACGGAACTCGATGTTCACGCGGTGCACCGATTTTTCCCAGACCGCCCAGCCTTCCGGAACAGCGACATCGACCGTGATGTTCGAGACCGGCAGCTCCAGCCCGATGGTTTTCCGGATGCCTTGCCACGCAAAGAAGGCCAGCCCAATGCAAAGCAGGATCAGCCATTTGTCGCGGTTGACCTGAATCCAGAATCTGGAGAAGCTATTCTTCATCCTGCTCCTCGTTGAGGGTCATTAAAACGGTGTCGGAGAGCATGGCTTCGCCGGTTTGTATCTTTTCGCGGAAGCGGGCCAGCCCGGTTCGCTCGCGGCGCAGCATCGACGACAAGACCCGGTGGAGCTTTTCCGCATTGAGCCCGCGGCGCAGGCGGCCGTTGTAGGCAATCGAAACCGCACCGGTCTCCTCCGATACCACGATCACGATGGCGTCGGTCTCTTCGGTAATGCCGATTGCGGCGCGGTGGCGTGTGCCGAGCATCTTGCTCAGCTCCTCTTTCTGCGAAAGCGGGAAAAGGCACCCGGCGGCGCAAATGCGGTCGCCCGAGATAATCACGCCGCCATCATGCAGCGGGGTGTGCGGGAAAAAGATCGTGGCCAGCAGCTCCGAGCTGACGGCGCTGTTCATCCGGGTGCCCGTATCCTGTATGGCGCGCGTTCCAATCTCGCGCTCGATGGCAATCAGGGCGCCGATCTTGCGTTTCGAGAGCAGCTTCACCGTCTGCAGGATGGGTTCAACCAGGCTTTTCTGCGAGGCCATTCCATTGTTGCGCCAGGGTTGGCGGCCCAGGCGCGCGAGCACCCGCCGGATCTCGGGCTGGAAAATCACCATGATGGCCAGCGTAATATAGAGCATCAGCTTGGAGAGGATCCAGTTGAGCACATCGAGGTGGCTGAGGCTGGTGACGGCCGAAAGGATGCCAAACAGCACAATCAGCCCCGAAAGGATGGACGCGCCGCGCGTCCCCTGGAAGAGCCGGAAAACGAAATAAAGCAAGCCGGCCAGGATGAATATCTCGATCCATCCCAGCGTATTCGGTACTTCAAAGGCTTCTTTCCATTCCTGCATCACTAATCACCGGCAGAAAGTGTATCCGCGATCCGGCAAACATCGCAAGTTTCGATTACGTCGTGCACCCGCAAAATGTGGGCCCCCCGGGCCGCCGCCCAGGCCGCAACCCCCAGGCTGCCCGCCATCCGCGCCGCCGGGGTGTCCCGGGCGAGGATCTCGCCGATGAACCGTTTGCGCGAAGCCCCGACCAGGATCGGGCATCCGCACTCCGCCAGTTGCGGCAGGCCGCGCAGCAGCGCCAGGTTGTGGGCGAAGGTTTTCCCGAAGCCGATGCCCGGGTCGATCACCATGCGGTTGCGGCCGATCCCTTCTTGCTCCGCGAAGTCCAGGCGGGCCTTCAGATAGTTGCGGACTTCCCCGACGACATCGCCATAGGTCGGATTGTCCTGCATGGTCTGCGGCGAACCCTGCTTGTGCATCAGCACCACACCTGCTCCGGATTCCGCCGCAACCCCCGCCATGCCGGCATCGTGTTCGAGCGCGGAAACATCGTTGATGATATCCGCACCGGCCTCCAGGGCGAGGCGCGCAACAGCTGATTTCATCGTATCGATCGAAATCGGGATGTCGGAATGCTCGCGGATTTTCCCGATGATGGGAACGGTGCGCTCAATCTCTTCGGAAACCGGAACCGGCTCGGCGCCCGGGCGGGTCGACTCGCCGCCGATGTCGATGAGGTCCGCCCCCTGCGCAACCATTTCCAGCGCGCGCTCGACCGCCTTGCCCGGATCGGAAAAGACGCCGCCATCGGAAAACGAATCCGGCGTGACATTCAAAATACCCATCACCAGCGTCCGCTCGCCAAGCACCAGCGTCCGTCCCTTGCACGGCCAGGTATGGATTCTCCTTGGTGTCATGACTAAATTCATAGCATGACTCGCAACCCATCCCAAGGCACGGTTACGGCTTCTCCGAGCCGGGCTTGGAGGGCGTGGTGTTCGGAGTTGTGGGTGAGGTGGGTGATGAAGGATTTTTTTGCGCCGATCCGGGCGAGGCTTTCAACGCATTGTTCAATGTTGAAGTGGGTGGGGTGTTCCTTCGGGCGCAGGCCGTCGAGGATCATGGCGTCCATATCGGTCAGCAACGCGTACGTCGTCTGGGGAATGCCGTTGCAGTCTGGAATATAGCCGATGCGCCTGCCGTCTCCTTCGATCAGGAAGCCGTAAATGGTGTCCTTGCCGTGCGAGACGGGCAGGGGGGTAACGGTTGCCCCGCCCACCGCAACCGCGTCGGTTTGTTCGGTGAACCGGACGCGCGGCACGCTTTCGAAATTATAGCCTTGGTCGACATAGTCGAACTTCTTGCGCATGAGCCGGATGGTTTCTTCCGAGCCATGGACGGGGATATGGCTTTCCTGCAGGGCGCTGAAGCGGCGGACATCGTCGAAGCCGAAGACATGGTCGGCGTGCGCGTGGGTCAGGAACACGGCATCGACGCGTTCAACGCCGAAGCTCAAGACCTGGTCGCGGAAGTCGGGCGGGGTGTCGAAGACGAGGTGTTGGCCTTCGGTCACGACATAGAGGCTGCAGCGCCGCCGTTTGTTTTCCGGTTGGGTGGAGGTGCATACGCCGCACGTGCATCCAATCATGGGAATGCCGTGCGAGGTTCCGGTTCCTAAAAAAGTAAAATCCATTGTCTACACTCGCTTCGCTTAAGTACGCGAAGTCAGCAAAGCAGATTCTTAGCGTCCTTTGCGAGCTTCTGTTAAATTACAACACAGTGCCTGACGAGTGCTTTTGAGCGGGGGAAGATGATGTCGAACCGGTCGGGCAACTCGGCGCCGTTGTCGAGGTCGGGTTTATAGGCGACGTTGCGGAGCAACAGATATCGGCTGGAATATTCCTGCAGCAGCCCGGCAAACTCGATCACCGCGCCATCCTCCAGCATTTCCACGATCACCTGTTTGCTGAGGTATTTCTCCAGCACCGGCTCGTAGGCATTGGGCACGGTTTCGAGCAGCGTGTTGCCGATTTCCCCGGCGCGTTTGTCCGCACCGGCCACCTTGCCCATGGGCGTGGCCTTTTTCATCGAGCCAATAAGCATGCCGAGCGATTGCGAGATGGCATCGCGCAGGGTGTTGAAGACGTTCCAGAGCCCGCGGCGGAAACGGCGCGCCAGCGAGGGATTGGCAATGCGCCTGAGTTCCTTCTGCCAACGCTCGTATTCCTTCGTGCCGGCCAGCGGCGGTGGTTGGACGATTTTTTTGATTCCTTCGATTTCGGGGGCGTAGAGGACATAGCTGGATTTCCGGTGGCCTGACTCGTTTTTTTCGGGGTGGTCGAACTCCAGCTCCATGGCCTGGGGATAGGCGATGAAGCGCCCCCACAGCCATTTGCCCGATTGCATCAGGATCATCACCGGTTCGCGGTTGAAATATTTCAGGCAACGGTCGCGCCTGCGCCGCGCCGCGATCGCCGCAATGGTTGCCGCCGCAAACAGCAGCGCCATCGGTAGCCAGAATTCGAGCATTCGTTTCCCCTTCAGAAAGACGGGAAAACTACAGGAAGCTGGTTAGGGATGGCGACAAAAAGAAGGCCCCGTTTGAAGGGAATCAAACGGGGCTGGTGCCTATGCGGCGGCGTGTTCGTAGTAGTGGGCATCGCTCCAGCATAGCGGCAATGCCTCTCCCGAGGGGAACGCCAGTTCCGACTTCAGGAAGTTTTCAGGGCGCTGGATGATTTCGCCTGTGTGGGCGCGCGCCCGGATCGTCGGCGATCCGGGGTTGATGACATCCGGCAGGTCGATCACCTCGACCAGGTCTCCCGTTGGTACATGTTTGAGGAACATTTCATACCTCCTAGTAGTTGTTGTTTTGTGCCTTTCACTACCTTTCGACCATACCTTTTCGAAAGGGTTCATTTGGACCATCAACTATTTTCATATGTGAGAAAAATGTGAAATTGGCACAAGAGTAGCCCGGTCGGGAATCGCCCGGAACCGAACGCTTATAGGAACTTAGCTTGAATGGTCTCTCCACAGAGGACATGGAGCACAGAGAAATAGTGCAATCCCGCTCCTCTGTGCCTCAGTGCCCTCTGTGGTAAAAAAAACGAATCAGTTTAATTTGGTATTATTGCTCCGGCGATTAAATATTGTGAATCCTCGGAAGGGAAGGTTTGGCCACACAATTGAGAAGCAATTGCGCACATGGAACTCAGAACTATACAGAGAATTCCTTGTTAACTTTGCGCTCTCTTGTGGCAAATAAATCCTGATATTTAGCCGCCGCATCTATAAGCGGGGTTTGTTCTGGGAGGGGCAGGTCTTCGCCGAAAAAATGACTCTGGGGAGTTGACAATCCCGAACGTTTGGTTATTTTGCCAAATATAAATCCGAGGGAACGATGACCGGGCAGGAAAAAAATCTTTTTACGGCGAAGGCGAATGTGCTCAAGGCACTGGCCCATCCGACGCGGCTGTGGATGGCGGAGCAGCTCGAACAGGGCGAAATGTGCGTCTGCGAGTTTGTCGATAAGATCGATGCCGACTTTTCGACGATCTCCAAGCACCTTTCCGTTCTCAAGCAGGCCGGTATTGTCGCGGACGACAAACGTGGCAAGCAGGTCTACTACACCCTGAAGGTGCCCTGTGTGATGAACTTCATGCATTGCGTGGAGGAAGTGCTTGCCAACAACGCGAAAACGCAGGCGGAGCTGCTGAAATAGGAGCGTCGAAGGTCGGAGGGTCGAAGGTCAAAAGTCGGGAGATGCCTGACATTCGACTTTTGACTTTAGACCTTGGACCGGAGAATTAGACATGTTCAATTGGCTAGACAACCTAATGACGCTGCTGGTGGAGAACGGTTTCCACCTTTCGCGCGAAACCCATGTGGGCGAGAGCGTCCATTTCTTTTTCTACGACACGGTCAAAATCCTGATCCTGCTCTCGGTCATGATCTTCTTGATCTCCTACCTGCGCACGTTTTTCCAGCCGCAGAAAACCAAGGCGCTGCTCGAAAAGATCCACGGGCCGAAGGCGCACGTGGCCGCATCGCTGATGGGGATCATCACGCCGTTTTGTTCCTGCTCGTCGGTGCCGATCTTCATCGGCTTCATCGAGGCGGGCATTCCGTTGGGGGTCACCTTTTCCTTTCTGGTCACCTCGCCGATCGTGAACGAGGCGGCCTTCGCCGTGCTATGGGCGGCCTTCGGCTGGAAGGTGGCCTTCACCTATGCCGGAATGGGCGTGGTGATTGGCGTGGTCAGCGGCATGATCATTGGTCGCTTCAAACCCGAAGGGCATCTGGAGGAGGAGGTGTTCAACGGAGAGGGCTTCAACAAGACCAAACCCGACATGACCCAGAAAGAACGACTCGCCTACGCCGGTGAACACGTACGGGAAATTATCAAGAAGGTTTGGATCTACCTGCTCGTCGGCATCGCCATCGGCGCGGCCATCCACGGGTGGGCGCCGGAGGAAATCCTGGCCAAATATGCGGGGAGCGACAATCCGCTCAGCGTCGTGATCGCCGTGCTCTGCGGCGTGCCGCTCTATGCCAATGCGCTGGGGACTATACCGATCGCCGAGGCGCTCATTGGAAAAGGCGTCGGGCTCGGAACCGCACTCGCTTTCATGATGGCCGTCACGGCGCTCTCCGTCCCGGAAATGGTGCTCTTGCGCAAGGTGATGAAGCCGCGCCTGATCGCCATCTTCGTGGCGACGGCGTCGATCGGGATCCTGATCGTCGGGTGGATGTTCAATCTGTTGTTTTAACGTGGAACGGTGCTGTGCGCCGTTTCTTGGAAGGAGAGCCATGAGTGCGAATGAAAAGGTATGCCACGGCGGCCCGAAACTGGTGTTCGCCTGCTCGGGCGCCGCGGATGTCGGCGCCTTGGCCGACCAGGCCGCGCGGAAAATGAACCGCGATGGAACCGGAAGCATGTTCTGCATGGGCGGCATCGGCGGGCGCGTCGAGCCGATCATGAAAAAAACCGAAACCGCCGAGAAAATCCTGGCGATCGATGGATGCCCGCTCAATTGCGTTAAGGCCACGCTGGAATCGGCGGGGTTTGACGAGTTCGAGCACCTATTGGTCACGGAACAGGGCTTCGAAAAAGGAAAAACGCAAATCAACGACGCAACCATTGCCAAGGTGGCTGAAGCAGGGGCGACTTTGCTTGCATGAATATACGGCGCGGAGCACCCTGCTACATAGAGCGGTGCTCCGCGCCGTTTCCTGGAAGGAATGGAAATGAAGAAAAACATCATAACGGTTTTAGTGTTGGCCATCGCGGTGGTGGCCGTGGTGGAAATAAAAAACCGGAAAAAGGCGTACGCGCCGGACAGCAGCTGCCCGGATGGCATGTGCTTTCTCCCCTTTCCCGAAGAAAAAATGAGGCCCGGTTCCGCTAGGGAAGAACCCATGGCACAACAACCGTTGCCCCGTCTGCTCGACCTTGGCGCCGGCAAATGCGTTCCCTGCAAGACCATGGCGCCGATCCTCGACGAAATGAAGGAAACCTTCGCCGGCCAGCTCGATGTGGTCTTCATCGATGTCTGGGAAAACGAGGGCGTGGGTGGGAAATATGGCATCCGGATGATCCCCACCCAGATCTTCTTCGACGCCGAAGGCAAGGAACTCTTCCGCCACGAGGGCTTCTATGCCCGCGAAGACATGCTCGCGAAATGGAAGGAACTAGGCTACGCCTTCGACGAACCGCAGAACATCGAACAAGCAACTTCGAACGTCGAAGGTGAGGATTGATGGAAGCGTTGTTCTCCAGCTTGACCCGGGCGGTTGAGGGTACGCCTGCAATCGCTTTGGGCACCGCGCTGGTGTGGGGCATTTTAAGTATTTTACTCAGCCCGTGCCACCTCGCGAGCATACCGCTCATTGTCGGCTTCATCGACGACCAGGGAAAGACCACCACAGGCCGGGCGCTATGGACGTCCACCCTGTTTGCCACGGGCATCCTGGTCACGATTGCGGTCATTGGAATCGCCACCGCCCTGGCAGGCCGCATGCTGGGCGACCTCGGCGCGTATGCGAATTATTTCGTCGCGCTCATCTTTTTCTACGTTGGCCTGGGATTGCTGGGCGTTGTCCCCTTAAGCTGGAACAAGCCGGAGCATGTGGGTGAAAAACGCAAGGGATTCTTCGCCGCGTTCATGCTCGGGCTCATCTTTGGCATTGCGCTCGGCCCATGCTCGTTTGCCTATATGGCGCCCATGCTGGGCATTGCCTTCAAGCTCGGCGCCGAGCAACCCATCTATGCCGGCAGCCTGCTGCTGATGTATGGCCTCGGCCATTGCGGGGTCATCGCCATCGCCGGGGTGTCGGCGGGATGGGTGCAGAAATACAAGGATTGGAACCAGGAGTCGCGCGGGGCGTTCCGCCTAAAGAAAATCTGCGGCATCCTCGTCATCCTCGGTGGCCTCTACCTGATCTATACGGCACCCTAGGCTAATTACAAAAACTGAAACAGCGGTTGATCTTCCTGGCCCCGGGCACATAAACCCCTATTTCGATTTGACATTTAGCTAAATAACTAAATATAAACGCGGCCATGGAAACGACATTGGACATCCTGAAGGCGGTTTCGGACAAAAACCGGTTGCGCGTGGTCGCCGCGCTGAGCCGCTATGACGAGTTGTGCGCCTGCCAGATTACGGAATTGTTGGAAGTCAGCGGGGCGACGGTGTCGCGCCATTTAGGCATTCTTCAGAAAGCCGGATTGCTCGACAGCCGCAAGGATGGGCGCTGGGTCTATTTTAAATTGGCCAGGCCGACTGGCACCGATCCGTTCTTCCAATGGTTGGAAACAACCTTCGCCGGTTCCTCCGAGCTAAGGGCGGATTTAGAAGCGTTGGAAAAAATTGTTGGAATCACCAGGGAAGACCTCTGCCGCCAGCAGCGCGGCGAAGCATGCTGCCCGAAATAGGATTAATGGAGGGTTGGCGGCCTCGCCGACCGGGCAGACGGCGTCTGCCCCTCCACATAAGGAAAACACGATGAGCGAAAACAAAGACACGGGAATCAGTTTTTTCGAGAAATATTTGACGGTGTGGGTGGCGCTTTGCATGGTGGGCGGCATTCTGATCGGGAAGTTTCTTCCGGCCATCCCGGCGTTTCTCGGAACCCTCGAATATGCCAACGTTTCGATCCCGGTGGCGGTGCTGATCTGGATCATGATCTATCCGATGATGATGAAGGTCGACTTCAAGAGCGTGAAGCATGTGGGGGAAAATCCGCAGGGATTGTTTGTCACCTGGGTCGTCAACTGGCTGATCAAGCCGTTCACCATGTTCGGCATCGCGTGGTTGTTCTTCTACGTCATCTTTAAAAACCTGATTCCGGCGGATCTGGCGAAGGACTATCTCGCCGGTGCCGTGCTGCTCGGTGCGGCGCCCTGCACGGCGATGGTCTTCGTCTGGAGTCATCTCACCAAGGGCAATCCGGCCTACACCGTGGTGCAGGTGGCCACCAACGACCTCATCATCCTGATCGCCTTCGTGCCGATCGTGAAATTCCTGCTCGGCGTCAGCGATGTGTTTGTCCCGTGGGATACGCTCTTCCTCTCCGTTGTTCTTTTCGTTGTCGTTCCGCTCACCGCCGGCGCACTGACCCGCGGGCATATGCTCAAGACGAAAGGGAAGGACTACTTTGAAAAGACGTTTCTGCCGAAGTTCGGCAACATCACGATCATCGGCCTGCTGCTGACGCTGGTGATCATCTTTTCCTTCCAGGGCAACGTGATCATGGAGAACCCGGTGCATATCGGGCTGATCGCTGTCCCGCTGATTCTGCAGACCGTGCTGATCTTTTTCATCGCCTATCTCGGCGCGA
The DNA here is from genome assembly GCF_900890425.1 of Pontiella desulfatans. Classification (NCBI taxonomy): domain Bacteria; kingdom Pseudomonadati; phylum Kiritimatiellota; class Kiritimatiellia; order Kiritimatiellales; family Pontiellaceae; genus Pontiella; species Pontiella desulfatans. The sequence goes on from NZ_CAAHFG010000004.1 coordinate 910,112, forward strand.
AGGCGCTCAAGCTTCCGCACAACGTCGCCGCGCCCGCCGGAATGATCGGCGCCTCCAACTTTTTTGAACTTGCCGTGGCCGTCGCCATCGCGCTCTTCGGTACCACCTCGCCCGTCGCGCTTGCCACCATTGTCGGCGTGCTGGTCGAAGTGCCCGTCATGCTGATGCTCGTCGGCTTCGCCAACCGCACCACCCATTGGTTCAGGAATTAGTTTATGACCGCGAAGACGCAAAGAAACCAAGATTTCTATTCCTTCGGGCCTTAGCGTCATTGCGGTCGAATTTAATCGTGTTAAGTGAAAGGAAATTATGATGAGCGAAAAAATCAACCTGTTGTATCTCTGCACCGGCAACTCCTGCCGCAGCCAGATGGCCGAAGGCTGGACGCGCGCACTCAAGGGCGACCAAATCGAAGTCTATTCCGCCGGCATCGAAACCCACGGGCTCAACCCGAATGCGGTGAAGGTCATGGCCGAAGCGGGTGTTGATATCACGGGTCAAAGGTCGCAGCACATTGATGAGTTTAAAGACACTAAGATCGACTATGTCATCACCGTCTGCGCCCATGCGCATGAAACCTGCCCCTTCTTCCCGGGCAATGCCAAAGTGCTTCACGTCGGCTTCGACGATCCGCCGAAGCTTTCCCCGCCTGATGCGTCCGAAGAGGTGAAGCTCGATGGGTTCCGCCGCGTCCGCGACGAAATCAAAGCCTTCGTCGAAACCCTCCCTGAATCATTGGGCGAATAGTCGTACCGCAGGCAACCCGCCTGCCCGATGGAGAAGAAAATGAAAACACTGAAGATCTATGATCCCGCCATGTGCTGTTCGTCGGGCGTGTGCGGCCCGGATGTCGATACCGAGCTGGTGCAGCTGGCCGGCTTCCTGAAAAACCTGGACGAAGCCGCAGTGACGGTCGAGCGCTACAACCTGTCGCAGCAGCCCGCCGCCTACACCTCGGGAATCATTGCCGAGACCCTCAAGGAAAAGGGCACCGCCGCCCTGCCGCTGGTCCTTGTTGATGACGAGGTGGTCAGCACGGGCTCCTATCCCGATCTTGCAACCCTCGCCTGCCTGCTCGGAACCTCCGGGGTTTCCCTCGACGTCCCCGACTGTTCCGGTTGTTCGGGCTGCTGCTGAGCCACCACGTAGTGGCGGCTCTACGGGTAAAGCCTGCACTACGTGCTGGCTTAACGTACGCAAGGGATAGACCATTTATGAATACATTATTGAATAAAGCGTCACGCTTCCTGTTTTTCACCGGCAAGGGCGGGGTGGGAAAAACCTCCATGTCCTGTTCCATTGCCGTCGGCCTGGCGGGGCAGGGAAAAAAGGTGCTGCTGATCAGTACCGATCCCGCCTCCAACCTGCACGAGGTGCTCGAAACCGATCTCGGTTCCCGTCCCGTTCCCGTGAACGGCGTACCGGGGCTCGATGCCATGAATATCAACCCCATGACGGCGGCCGAGGAATATCGCGAGCGCATGGTCGGCCCCTACCGGGGCGTGCTGCCGGAAGAAGCCGTTCAGCAGATGGAAGAGCAGCTCTCCGGCGCCTGCACCGTCGAGATTGCCGGCTTCAACGAGTTTTCAAAATTCATCGGCGACGAGTCGATCATCGGGCAGTACGACCATGTGGTGCTCGACACCGCGCCAACCGGCCATACGCTGCGCCTGCTCAATCTGCCCTCGGCGTGGAACGACTTTATTGCCGGCAATGAAACCGGTTCCTCCTGCCTCGGCCCCGTCGCCGGACTGGCCAGCCAGAAGGCCCTCTATGAACAGGTCGTCGCCGCGCTGAAGAATCCGGAGCAAACCCTGCTTGCCCTCGTGGCCCGCGCCGAACCCATGAGCCTGGCCGAGGCTTCGCGCGCCAGCGCCGAGCTGGCGGAACTCGGACTGACCAACCAGCATCTCATTCTCAATGGCGTCTTTTCCGAAGCCGGCGACGATGCCGTTGCGCAGGCCTTCGCGCACAAGTCGAACGCCGCCATCGCGGGCATGCCCGAAAACTTCCGCTCGCTCGAAAAGACGCTCGTTCCGTTCCGTCCGCATGGCGTGATGGGCGTGGGCGCGCTCCAGGCCGTGGCCCGGGGTGAAGCCGACCCCGCCTGGCTCGATGCCCCCGAATCCCTGCGTTCCGCGCTGCCCGCTGCGTTGGAAAACGTGCAGGGGTGGGATGCGCTTTTCGAATCGCTCGAAAGCCGCGGCAACGGCGTCATCATGACCATGGGCAAGGGCGGGGTGGGTAAAACCGTCATGGCTTCGGCCATCGCGGCGGAGCTGGCGCAGCTCGGCCATTCCGTGCTGCTTTCCACCACCGATCCGGCGGCGCACGTGGCCGAAACCATCGGCGCGGGGCTGCCCAACCTGCAGATCGACCGCATCGATCCCAAGGCCGAAACCGAAGCCTATTGCCAGGACATCCTTTCGAAAAACCGCAGCAAGCTTTCGGAGGCCGACCTGGCCCTGCTCGAAGAAGAGTTGCGCTCGCCCTGCATCGAAGAGATCGCCGTGTTCCAGGCCTTCGCCCGCACCGTCGCCAAGGGGTCGAACCAATTCATCGTGCTCGACACCGCGCCCACCGGCCATACCTTGCTCTTGCTCGATTCAACCGAGGCCTACCATCGCGAAGTTGCCAAATCGACGGACGACCTTCCGGCGGAAGTGAAGGAACTCCTGCCGCGCATCCGCGATCCCGAATTCACCAAGGTGCTGATCGTGGCCCTGCCCGAGGCCACGCCGACGCACGAGGCCGAAGACCTCCAGCGCGACCTGCGCCGCGCAAACATCGAACCGTTCGGCTGGATCATCAACCGCAGCTTCGCCGTTTCCGGCACAACCGATCCCGTCCTTTGCGCCAAGGGCCTGCACGAAACCGACTACATCCAGGAAATCGCCAACGGCCTTTCAGCCCGGCAAACCGTCATCTCCCCCTGGATCGGCAAGGAGCTCTCCGGAGCCGATCGCCTGCATCTGCTGACGCGCTAGGCGCACCAGCCCCAAAACGCGAAAAGCGGCAACCTTATAGGCTGCCGCTTTCTGCATTTTTCACTGCTGGCGGTTCCGGTTACGGAATCGGGAACTGGGCGGTGAGGGCAATGACCTCTTCCTTGATCTGGGCCAGAACCGCGTCGTTGTCCGCATGGCGGATGGCGCGCTTGATGAACTCCGCAATCTTTTCCATTTCCGCTTCCTTCATGCCGCGAGTGGTTACCGCCGGGGTGCCGATGCGGATGCCGGAGGTGACGAACGGGCTCTTGGTGTCGAACGGGATGGCGTTCTTGTTGACGGTGATGGCCGCCTTGTCGAGCGCGATGGCCGCATCCTTGCCGGTGACGCCGGTCTTGGTGAGGTCGACCAGCATCAGGTGGTTGTCGGTTCCGCCGGAAACCAAACGGATGTCGTCGTCTTCCAGCGCGGCCGCCAGTGCCTGGGCGTTTTTCACGACCTGCTGCTGATATTGCTTGAACGAGGGCTGGAGGTCTTCGTGGAAGCAGACGGCCTTGGCCGCGATGGTGTGCATCAGCGGGCCGCCCTGGATGCCCGGGAACACCTGCTTGTCGATATCCGCCGCGAATTTTTCCTGGCAGAGAATCATGCCGCCGCGCGGGCCGCGCAGGGTTTTGTGCGTGGTGGTGGTTACGAATTCGGCATACGGAACCGGGTTCGGGTGGCAGCCCGCCGCCACGAGGCCGGCGATGTGCGCCATGTCGACCATCAGGTAGGCGCCGCAGCTGTCGGCGATCTTGCGCAGGCGCTTGAAGTCGATGATGCGGGAGTAGGCGGACGCGCCGGCAACGAGCATCTTCGGCTTGTGTTTGTCGGCCAGGGCCTGGACGTTGTCGTAGTCGATTTGCTCGGTTTCCTTGTCGACGCCGTAGGGCACCACGTTGAAGAAGCGGCCGGAAAAGTTCATCGGGTGGCCGTGGGTCAGGTGGCCGCCTTCGGCGAGGCTCATGGCGAGGATGGTGTCGCCGGGGTTGAGCATGGCGTAGTAGACGGCCATGTTGGCGCCGGAACCATGGTGCGGCTGCACATTGGCGTGCTCCGCCCCGAAGAGCTCCTTGGCGCGGTCGATGGCGAGGCGTTCGGCTTCATCCACCCATTCGCAGCCGTTGTACCAACGTTTGGCCGGGTAGCCTTCGGCATATTTATTGGTCATGCGCGAGCCGGCGACTTCGCGGACGGCCTTGCTCACGATGTTTTCGGAGGCGATCAGTTCCAGGTTTTCCTTTTGGCGCTGGTCTTCCTTTTTCAGCAGGGCGTAGATTTCGGGGTCGGCGTCGTAGACGGCGATGGTGCCGGCGGTTTCGGAGGCGTAGTCCTTGATCTTCATGACGCGGCGCTCGTGGCGACCGCCTTCGAACTCGGAGGAGAGCCACGCTTCGAGAATTGCTTCCGCTTCCGCCTCGGGGGTGAACTTGCCGGAAAGGCAGAGCACATTGGCGTTGTTGTGCTGGCGGGTCATGCTGGCCATTTCGGCGTTGAGGCAGAGGGCGGCGCGGACACGCGGAAACTTGTTGGCGGTCATGCTGACGCCGATGCCGGTGGTGCAGACGATGATGCCCTGGTCGACGGTGGCGTTGGAGACTTCTTCGGCCACGGCGGCCGCGTAGTCGGGGTAGTCGACCGAGTCGGCGCTGTTGCAGCCGAGGTCTTCAACCGTGATGCCCTTATCCATCAGGATCTCGGCAATACGGGTTTTCAGGGCGAATCCGCCGTGGTCTGATCCAATCGCAATTTTCATAAAATGTTCCTCTGTCTATTGTTTTCCGGTGCGAATAAAAAGGATCAGGTCCGAAAGGGCCCGATCAATTTCGTCACGTGTTCTTATATAGGTGTTTAGCGAACCGCCGAACGGATCGGAAACATCGGCGGGGACTTTCGACGTTCCGAACGCGTTAATCAAGAAAACTCTGTTTTCAACCTCGGGGAAGCAGTCGAGCACGTGCCAGCGGTGCCCCTCGGTCATGGTGACGATCAGGTTGGCCTTTTCAACCAGTTCGGGGGTAAGCGGTTGGCTTCGGTGTCCGGAAAGGTCCACGTTCAGCTCGCGCAACGCCTCGACGGCGTTGCCGCTCGCCGGGGAGCCGTGCGAGGCATAGACGCCGGCCGATTCCGCCTTCCAATCCAGGTCGCCTTTGCGGTGCATGAAAAGCGCCTCCGCCATCGGGCTCCGGCACGTGTTTCCCGTGCAGACAAATAAAACCATGCTCATTGCTCGGCTTCCTTGAAAACCGCGGCCACTTCCGCAAACGGGATCTTTCCCTCCCGCAGGCATTCAATGCTTTCCCCATCCACCTTGATGACCGTGCTCGGGATGGCCTGTTCGGCCGACGGGCCGCTATCGAGCGCGAGGTCGGCCTCGACCGAGGCCACGGCCTCCTGCGCGGTTTTGGTGTCGGGGTCGCCGCTGAGGTTGGCGCTGGTGAGCGCAAGGGTACGGCCGCAGGCCCGGGCCAGCCCGATCGCCACGGCGTGGTCGGGCACGCGATAGCCCGTCCATCCCTCGCTCGTTTCCAAAACAATCGTCAACGGCCCCGGCCAGTAGGCGTTGGCCAAGGCTTCGAGGCCGGCAGTCCAATTCTTGGCCGTCGCCTTCACCTGTCCGCCGTCGGCGGCCAGGCGGGCGATCGGCTTGTCGCCGTCGCGCCCCTTGGCGGCAACCAGCTTTTCCATCGCACCCGGCACCGCCGGATCGCAGGCGATGCCATAGACGGTTTCCGTCGGGACAATCACCAGTCCGCTTCCGGCCAGAACGGCGCGGGCCTGCGCCAGCAGCTGCGGGTCGGGGGTTTCCCGGTCGATTTCAACTATCGTGGTCATTCGGCGGATTCTACTGTCCGCCGCCGCCAAATCAAGCGGAGGTCTGGTTTTTTCCGTGCGTTTCCAATCGCGGGAAACTACATTCCCCCGCTTATGGCAACCATCGCAAAAGTCGTTGTGGAGATATCGCTGGATCGGGAGTTCGACTACCGGATCCCCGCGCACCTGCGCGACTCCATCAAGGTCGGCTCGCAGGTCAACGTTCCGTTCCAGTCGCGCGAGCTGCGCGGATTCGTGGTCGGCCTCTCCAATTTTTCCGCCTTTGCCGATAAACTGAAGGAAATCGCCGGCGTCGTGGGGGAAAAGCCGCTGATCCCCGACGAAATCATGAAGCTGGCCTACTGGATTGCGGACTACTATTGCGCGCCGATCGAAAACGCCGTCCGCACCGTTCTCCCCAGCGCCGTCCGCAAACGCGGCGCGAGCCACAAGAAGCAGCTGGTGGTGAAGCTCGTAGACGGAGCTTCCAGCTCCGTTCAGGAAAAACAACCAGCGTTGACCGATCCCTTGCTCGCGATGGATGAACCAACGCCGTCCGCCCAACCCAACGGAGCGGGATGCTCCGTCTACGAAAAGCTACCCCCCAAGCAGAAGCTTGTCGTGGAGACCCTCCGGCAGCATGGCACCATGACGGTTTCCGAGTTGAAGGAGCGTTCGGGTTGTTCGGAGTCGCCGATCAAGACGCTGGAAAAGCAGGGGCTGGTGAAGATCGAGGAAGCAACCATCCTACGCGATCCGCATGCGGGGATGGAGCTGCTGCGCACCAAGCCGTTCGAGCTGATGGTGGAGCAAAAGAGCGCGCTCGATACCATCTGCGCGTCGATGGACAAGGAAAAGCCGGGGACGGTCTTGCTGCACGGGGTGACCGGCAGCGGAAAGACCGAGGTGTATTTGCAGGCGATCCAGTACGCGCTCGACCGAGGGCAGGGGGCGATCGTGCTCGTGCCGGAAATCTCGCTCACGCCGCAGACGGTCGACCGCTTCCGCTCGCGTTTCGGCGACTGCGTGGCGGTGCTGCACTCGAGTCTTTCCGACGGGGAGCGGCACGACGAGTGGCACCGCATCCGCAACGGCGAGGCGCGGATTGCCATCGGGGCGCGCTCGGCCCTGTTTTCGCCCATCGAGAATCCGGGGCTGATCGTGGTCGACGAGGAGCACGAACCCACCTACAAGCAGGACGAGGCCCCGCGCTACAATGCGCGCGACGTGGCCGTGATGCGCGGCCACCTGCAAAACTGCTGCGTGGTGCTGGGTTCGGCGACGCCCGCGCTGGAGTCGTTCGCCAATGTGAAAAGCGGGCGCTACGAGCTGGCCGAAATGCTGATGCGGGTGGACGACCGGTCGATGCCGCTGATGCGGGTGGTCGATATGTGCATCGAGAAGGAGAAGGATGGCCGCCCCCAGATTTTTTCAAGGGAGCTGGTGGAAGGCATTTATGACCGGCTGAACTTGAACGAGCAGGTGATTCTTTTCCTGAACCGGCGCGGTTTTTCCTCGTCGCTCCAGTGCGAGAAGTGCGGCTATGTGGCCGAATGCGCCGAATGCAGTGTTTCGATGACCTACCACAAAGGGGCCCATAAACTGCTGTGCCATATTTGCGGGGCCGAGGAGCAGGTGCCTGCCCGCTGCCCCGATTGCAAAGACCCCGAATTCAAGTATGCCGGCGTGGGCACCGAGAAAATCGAGGAAGTGCTCGGCAAGCTCTGCCCGAATGCCCGGGTGGCGCGGATGGATTCGGATACGATGCGCAAAAAGGATTCCTACCGCACCGTGCTCGATAAATTCAAGACCGGCAAGATCGACATCCTGCTCGGTACGCAGATGATTGCCAAGGGGTTGGATTTCCCGAACGTGACGCTCGTCGGCGTGCTCAATGCCGATATGTCGCTGCACGTGCCCGATTTCCGGGCGGGCGAGCGCACGTTCCAGCTGCTGACGCAGGTTGCCGGGCGCGCCGGGCGCGGCGAAAAGGCCGGCGAGGTGATCGTGCAGGCCTACACGCCGCACCATCCGGCCATCCAGGCCGCGCGTAGCCTCGACTACGACGGTTTTTGCTCGCAGGATCTGGAGTTCCGCCGCGAGCTGAACTATCCGCCGTTCTCGCACCTCGTCCTGCTCACCTTCAAGGGCGGGGACGAGCCCGAGGTGATGGGCGCGGCCGATCGGTTCTATGAGCACCTGGAAGCCATTCTGCCGGCCTCCGTCACGCACTGCCCGCCGATGCCGGCGCCGCTCGCCCGGGCCAAGGGGCTCTGGCGCTACCAGATCATGCTGCGTTGCGAACACACCGTCAAAATGACGCGCCCCATCCGGCACGTCGTCCAGTCCATCCGCCTGCCCAAAGGCGTCGCCTGCACGGTCGATGTGGACGCGCTCTCGCTGTTGTAGGTCATGACCAAATGCGCAGCGTGAAATTGACTTTGTCGAGGACCTTGGCGCGGGCGAGGGCGCGGCTGCGGGTGGTTTCGAGCAGGTGGTCGTATGGGGTTTCGGTGTGGCGGATGTGGGCGGCGACGGCGAGGCGGACGGCCTTTTCGTCGAGCTCCTTGGCCATGGCGCTGCGCCCGACGCGGCCGCTGTATTTGCGGCAGGCGTGCTCGGCGATCTGGTTTTCGCGGCCGGGCGGGCAGTCCGGATAGAGCTGGCGAACCTTGGCGGCGAAGGCCTTGATGTATTCCTGGTCGAGCTCGGCGCGGCGCACGGAGGCCTGGGCCTGGCGCTGTTTGCGCAGCGGGGCATCGGCGCTGCATTCGAGTTTGGCCTGCTCAAGGGCTTCGTTTTCAACGAGCAGGCCTTGGCGTTCGAAGCGTTTGCGCTGGCTGTTCCATTGGAGCACCGCGGCGGAGAGCCGGGAATGCTTTTTGGAGCGCCGCGTCAGGGCGGCATCGCCGGAGGGCAGGAAAACGAGGAGGTCGAGCCCGGCGCAGCTCAGGCAGAGCGCTTTCTTATTTTCCTGCGGAACCATCCACGCATGCCGGTCGAGCTCCTTCCCGCATTGGTCGCACGTTGCTGCCTGGGCTGAAATGAATACCTTGGGTTGGTCGTCGTCTGGGGGCGTTTTCCCGGCCATGGTCAATCGGTTTGCTCGATCCAGTTGCGGGCGTCATCTAGGCTCTGGAAGATCCGGATGTCGGCACCGCGGTTGGTGGCGATCAGGTGGCCGAATTCGTTGATTTCGGCATTGGTCTGGTTTTCATCGAAGAAGGCCACCTGGATTCCCGTGCTGGAGGGGAGGATGTCCATCATGATATCGAAGATCTCGGCTTCATCGGTTTCGCCCATCAGGTCTTCATGCACGAGCACCTTGCGGTAATCGAGCTCGCGAACCTTGTCGGCGATTTCGTTCCAATAGCTCAAGCTTGCGGCAAAACTATCCTCCCCCGTTAGATGGGCATAGAGATAGAAGCCGCGATCCTCGAAGACCAACCTATACTTAAACACTGGCATTATGGGTCAGATTCTGCACATTTCCTTGAATTCGGCAACCCGGATTTCGATTTCATCGCGATCGAGCTGCTTGAGGCGCTCCAGGCTGAACTCCTCGACGCCGAAGGAGGCGACGATGCTGCCGTAGACCATGGCCTCGCGGATGGCTTTCTTGTCGGTCTTCCCCGAGGCGGCGAGCGCGCCCATCAGGCCGCCGGCAAAGGTGTCGCCGGCGCCGGTGGGATCCTTGAAGGTGTCGAGCGGGTAGGCGTGCAGCAGGAAGATGTCTTGCTTGGTGAAGAGCATGGAGCCGTTGCCGCCTTTCTTGATGAGCACATATTCGGGGCCGAGTTCGAGCAGCAGCTTGGCCGCCTGGGTCAGGGAATGCTCGCCGGTATAGAGCTGGGCCTCGGATTCGTTGAGCGTGAGCATGTTGCATCTGGAGATCACCTTGGCCAGGTCGTCCTTGGCGATGTTGATCCACAGGTCCATGGTGTCGATGAGGACAAACTTGGGGTCGCGCGTCTGTTCGAGGACGTGGAGCTGCAGGGCCGGATGGATGTTGCCGAGGAAGAGGTAGGGGGCTTCCTTATAGTCTTCCGGCAGCTCCGGGGAAAAGGATTCGAAGACGCCGAGATCGGTGAAGAGGGTGTCGCGGTTATCCATGTTCTCGTGGTAGGCGCCGCCCCAGCGGAAGGTTTTTCCTTCCACGGTCTGCAGGCCCTCGAGGTCGATGCTCATGTTGCTCCAGGTGTCGCGGAACTCCTGCGGGAAGTCGGTTCCAACCACGCCGACCATGCCGGTGTGGCTGAAGAACGAGGCGGCGGCGCAGGCATAGCTGACGGAGCCTCCCAGGATTTCCTCCTGCTTTTCGGTCGGGGTTTCGATGGTATCGATCCCGATGGAACCGACGATGGTCAAGTCAACAACAGGTTTGGTCATGGGTTATCTCCGGTTTGTTAAATGGCGTACAACAGTGCGGCGATTCCGATAGCGCCGACGAGAAAGGTTTGCGGGTCGCGGGCGGCGAAGGCCAGCGGGTCGTCCGTCATCTTGCCGCGCCAGGCGAGATGCCAGATGCGGGTGATCCAATAGAGCAGCAACGGGCAGAGGATCCAGAGGAAGTGCGGGCGCGAATAGAGTTCGATCACCTTTTCGCTACTGAGATACATGGTGAAAACGAATACGGAGATATAGCCGCTGGCACTGCCGAACCCGAGCAGCAACGGGAGGTCGTCCACCACATAGGCGCGCTCGCGCTGGCTGTTGTCCTTTTCCGGGCTCTCCTTTATTTCCCGCAGCTCGGAAAGGCGTTTCACCAGGGCGAGGCTCAGGAACAGGAAGATGGCGAATTCGATAAACCAGCCGGATGCCGTGGTGCCGGTGGCCACCGACCCGGCAATGATGCGCATGGAATAGAGGATCGCCAGCATCAGCACGTCGGCCACCGCCAGCTGCTTGATGCGCCAGGAATAGAGGGTGGTCAGCGCATAGTAGGCCAGGAGTACCCACAGGAAGATCGGGGGAAGGAACGTCGCGAGGGCCAGGCTGATGATCACGAGGATGGGGGTCAGCAGCGCGCCGGTCGCAATGGGCAGGTCGCCGGAAGCAAAGGGGCGCTTGCGCTTGCGCGGGTGGTGCTGGTCGGCGCTGAGGTCGAACAGGTCGTTCAGTACATAGATCGACGAAGCGGCAAAGCTAAACGAAAAGAAGGCCGTAACCGCGCCAACGATAGTCCCGGCATCGGTGAAGCGGTGCGCCAGAAGCATGGGTGAAAAAATGAGCAGGTTCTTCAGCCATTGCTGGCAACGCATGGCCTTGATGAACATGCGGCCGGCCGGCCGCTGCTCCACGAAGATGTGGTCGGCTTTGAGCGCATAGTTTTTCTTGGCGCCGGCCGTGGGGTTCACGAGGACGACTTCGGCGGCGGCATCCCAGACGGGGAAGTCGGCCTCGTCGTTTCCCGCATAGCCGAATTCCCCATGCATTTCACGAATGGCTTCGAGCTTGGCTTGGTGGCGGAGATTGGTTTGCTCGTTGCTGGCGAGGACTTCGTCGAAGATGCCGAGGTGGGCGGCCACCGCATTGGCGGTGCGATAGTTCGAGGCCGTTGCGAGGATCAGCTTGCGCCCCTTCTTGCGCTCCTTTAGCAACCAATCCAGGAATTGCCGGTGGTAGGGAAGCACGGAGGCATCGAGCGATACGCGTTGCAGCACCTGGTCTTTCAGGTGCGCCTTGCCCTTCGCCAACCAGCCGGGAACCTTGAGCAGGCTGACCGGATCGCGGCGGAGCAGGAGGAACAGGGCCTGGTGCAACGTGTCCAGCTTGACGAGCGTGCCGTCAAGATCGACGAAAAGTGGGATGGATTCGCTATCGCTCATTTTTCTGACGAGTGACCGGTGATGCGTGATTCCTGTGCTTTCACGCCTCACGCCTCACGTTTCACGGTCGGTTAACATTCACCTGTATGTAGCCGCTACGGACTTTTTCCTCTAGCTTTTTCCGCAGCCAACCACGGATGTGTTCGCGGATGAAAGGCACGAGCAGGGAGAAGCCAACGAGGTCGGTAACCAGGCCCGGCGTAACCAGCAACGCGCCGGCGATGAGCACCATGACCCCGTCGATCATCTGCGGAGCCGGCAGGTTGCCGATCGCCATTTCCTGCTGGATCCGGTTGATGATCGAAAGGCCCTGGCGCTTGACCAGGGTCACGCCAAGGGCTCCCGTCAGGATAATCAGCAGGAAGGTGGGCCAGAAGTGCAGAACCTCATGGAGCTTCAATAGAATCGCCAATTCAAGAATCGGCATTCCAATGAACAGCGCAATGAGGTAGTGCAACGGCATGGGGGATTACGACTCTTCGCCGGTTTCCTCGTCGGCCTTCTTCGTCAGGTCTTCGAAGTTGGCTTCCTTCAGCAACGACTCCTGCCAGGCCTGCGCCAGTTGCGCCGCCTTCTGTTGCTTGATGCCGGCGGCCAGCTCATCGCGCATCGAAGGCAACGTCGCCTCTTCGTCGGCGAGCTCCTTGGTGGCCACATAGGCCATCAGGAAATCGGAAGGCGTGGAGATGAGGTCGACCAGCGTTCCCGCATCGTACTGAACCGTTGAGCCCATGATTTCGTTGGCAAAATCGCCCTCGAGCTGGGTGGTTGCATTGAACGGGAGGGTGGTCTGCAGTTCCATGTTGTATTTCGAAATGGCGTCGGCGAACGATGTGCCGGCCTTGATGGCCGCCTCGACGTCCTTGTGCACGGATTCGGATTTTTCAACATAGGCTTTTTCCGAAGCGGTAATGCGCGCGGCTTCGATGGCATCGGCCTTGACGACATCGAAGGCCGGGAGGAAGGCCGGCAGCTTTTTCTCGAGCGCGATAACATAGACACTCTTGCGGCCCACGACCGGATCGCTGTAGTAGTGCGCCTTGTCGCTTTCGAGGTTGAACGCCGCCTTGGCAAAAGGCGCGGTCGGGTCGATGCCCTTCACGCGGTCGGTTGCGCCGAAGGCCGGGGTGTTCTTGACGATCTCGCGACCGGCCTGTTCGGCGGCCTGCTCGAAGGTCGTGGTTTCGTCCGAAAGCTGGGCCACCACGGCGTCGGCGGCTTCGAAGGCCTTCTGGCCGGCCAGTCCGTTGATGTGCAGGTCAACAATGGTTCCCTTCACCTCTTCCAGCGGCTTGTATTCCGGAACGGCGTTGGTGGCGGTTTCCGGCTTCACGAAGTGCTGCTTGTTCTGCTCGTAGAAATTGGCGACCATTTCGTCGGTGACCGACACCTGGTTCGTGTAGGCGGAAATATCGAACGAGATATATTTCACGATCGCCTTTTCCGGCAGGCGGAACTGCTCCGGATTCGCATCGTAGTAGGCCTTGGCATCCTCATCGCTGACTTCCGGCGTGCCGGCCAGGCTCTGCGGCAGCGCGGCATATTCAACCGTGATCTTGTCGTTGTAGAGGTGGAAGGCCTTCTTGACTTCGTCGTCGGTAACCAGCGCACCCTGTGCCGCCATGGAGGAGGCTTTTTCAATAATCACATTCTCGGCCATCATCATTTCGAAGCTTTTGGCATTCAGGCCGGTGCGCGGCAGGAACCCGGTGACGAAGGCATTGTAGGCATTCTTGTCGTAGCCCCCCGTCTGCTGGTTCTGGAACAGCGGTTGGCGGACGATCATGTTCCGCACCTGGTCCGGTGTGGCGTTCAGCCCCATCTGGTTTGCCTTCTTCAGCGTTGCGATGCGCTGCCACGCCGCCCGCGTAATCACTTCATTGATCTCGTCATTGATGTTGAGCGCGCGGCCCATCATCATCGAATACATGACGTAGACGTGCTGGTAGGCGCGGCCATATTCCTGGCGCGAAACCTCTTCGCCCCAAAGCCGACCCGCAACCTCTTTCGCGGGATCAACCTGCTGGTTGCTGCCCGAGCTTGCCTTCTGCCCCGTATAAACCGTTACGAACGCGAAACAAATCGCCACTGCGAAAATCCCCCAAACGACTTTCGATTGGATAATTTTGTGAAACTTGGAAATCATCATTGCCATGGTTGTACTCTCTCCTTCTCCGAATTGTGTAAAAAGAACCCGCAAACCCTACCGATTGCCCCCATCCGGGTCAATCGGGGAATCGCCGGAAATCAGCAACCTAAACACGGGGTTCCGGCCGAACCTCCCAAGGTTCCATGAGTTTTGTTAAAAAGCCATGAAAAGACCGGTAGCGATATGAATCAGGCTGGACGGAATGCCTGGATCTGGCTTGGTTTTTGCTGAAATAACCCTGCTTTTTAAATGCTTGGCGCACACGGGCAAGAAATTCAACCATGAAGAACGCTTGCACCATCGGCCACTTTTGTTGTCCGTTTTGTGGTTTGCCAAACGTTTAACCTAAAGGGTTCGTTTTGCGACAGGGGTGGTATGGAAAGAATTAACGGGGAATCAATTTCTCGAAACAGATCTATAGGGAAGATGCGCTTTTCGCGTTTCAACCCTTGTGGATCGAGCGTGTTTTCGAGCGAAAAGGCGCGCGCGCGCGTATTGCTTCTGCAGGGGCCGCCGGGGGCTTTTTTCAAGAAACTTCAGCTTTTTTTGGAAGGGAAGGACCATGATGTGTGGCGGGTGGTCTTCAATCCCGCGGATCGCTTCTATTCCAAAAAGCGCGGTCGGATCAATTTCTACGGCGACCTCGGCGAATGGGAAAAATGGTTTGCCGATTTCATCGACGGGGCAGGAATCGACCATGTTATCTTATTCGGGGCAGAGCGTCCCGCGCACCGTGCCGCCCGCTCCATCGCCGCAGAAAAGGGGATCGAAGTGGTGGCGCTGGAGGAGGGCTATATCCGCCCTGGCTACATAACCGTCGAACGCGGCGGCAACAATGCAAGTTCGCCATTGGCAGGAAAATTGCCTCCCCCGGAGATGAAGTACGAGGAGCAACCCGATTTCCCTGCTGAAGATTTCAAGGGTTACCGCCACATGTGTTTCTACAACTCGGTCTATTACACGTTGCGGGCGTTTTTTTCGGTTGGGAAACAGAAGACCATGCATCATCGCGAGGTGCCGCTTTTCCTCGAAATCCTATTGTGGATAAGAAATTTCTGGCGGCGGGTAACGAAACAGTCGATGAATTTCTCCATCATCCAGAATCTGCTCGAACACCACGACGGAAACTACTACCTCGTCCCTCTTCAGGTTGACTCCGATTCGCAGCTGCGCGAAGCCGGACTAGGATGGAGCTCGCTCAAACTGATTTCCGCCTCCCTCAAATCCTTCGCCCGGCACGCAACGCCCGGCACACGCCTGGTTTTCAAGGTGCATCCGCTGGCGCGCGGCCACGTCAACCATGCCACGTTTGTGCCCAACATGGCGCGCGCCTTCGGCATCGAAGATCGGGTGGACGTGGTTGATGCGGGCTCGTTGGGGCTTTTGACCCGCCACTCTGCGGGAATGCTTACCATAAACAGCACATCGGGACTCTCCGCATTGTACCACGGGGTGCCTTTGCTGGTGGCGGGTTCCGCGTTCTACGCCCACCCAGAACTTGCGATGGGTGGCGACGGGGATCCGGATTTCAATTCCTTCTGGCGTTGCCGCCACGTTGCCCGAAAAGAGACGCGCCGCGCCTATTTGAGATGGGTAAAGCACGAGGCGTTGGTGGTGGGCGACTTCTACGCGCCCCATGGCGTCCACGCCGCCTGCCAGAATATTTACCTGAAACTCGCGGAACGCCGCCGCGTCGAAAAAGCCGAAGTGGAAGTGAGGAACGCGTGCTAGATGTCCTGAAACATATGAATTCGGTCTGGACTGGGGGCGGAAGCGCAGCCGTCGCGCTTTTCGCGCTGGTGCTATCCGGATGTTCCACCCTGCCGGGGTCGGGGCCATCGAACCGTCAGATGGCAAAAGACCAGAACGAAGATCCGGGGGAGCGTGAATACACCGTCGTTAAACTGGATGTGGATTCGATTCACAAACTCGGCGGTCGCCGTCCGGTAAAGCTGAACGAAACCTTCCGCAAAACCATCTCCGGCAAATCCGGATTCGTTTTGGGGATTGGCGATCAGTTGGCTATCAACATCTGGGAAACCTCCAACGATGGCTTGTTTTCGACCCTCGAAAGCAAGCGGGCTCGAATTGACGCCATGGTCGATGAAAACGGGCAGGTTTTCGTTCCCTATGTGGGGCAGGTCGATGTGGCAGGCAAAAGCATCGAGGCGGTTCGTTCCGCCATCGAGAACGGACTTAAGGGCAAGGCGGTTGAACCGCAGGTGCAGGTGGCGCTTAAAACCAATGTGAGCAACAACCTGGCGGTGGTCGGCGATGTGAACGCACCAGGACGCTATGCCGTTCCCGTTGGCGGCGTTCGGCTTCTGGATGTCATCGCCTGGGCCGGTGGCTCGCGCGCGCCCATCTTCGAAGCCGAGGCCACCATTGTTCGCGGCGAAACACAGGATTCGATCCGGTTGGATGAAGTGCTCACCCAACCGGGCAACAATGTATGGATGGAACCGAGTGATACGGTTCAGATCATGCACAAGCCGCGGACCTTCACGGCGCTGGGCGCGGTCACTTCCAAAAACCGCCATCCCTTCAAGACCGAAGGGCTCAGCCTCGCCGAAGCCTTGGCCGCATCCGGGGGGTTGAGCGACGGGTTGGCCGATGCCGGCGGCGTATTTCTCTTCCGGTTCGAATCCGCGGAAATTCTCCAGGAGGCGGGAGTGGCCATCCCTGAAATCCTGATCAACGACACGGTTGCCACGATCTATCGGCTCGACTTCAACGAGCCGGAGGCCTTTTTCCTGGCGCGCTCGTTCAAGATGCAGGACAACGACCTTATCTACGTTGCCAACGCCTTTGCCGCCGAATACTTCAAATTTATCAGGATCTACGTGCAGCCCCTACTCGACATCAGTCGGACGAGCTCCGTCCTGATCGACTAAGCAAGGAAGGAATAACATGCTAAATAAAATAACCATTGCTGAAATCCAGAAGCGTTACGGGCGATTGACGGTTGTTATTCCCGTACGGTTCGCCCACGACCGCGACGATATGTTCGAGCGCCTCGCCTATGTGGAGGAGGATCGCCGGAGACCCCAAAACGTCAACATCCTGGTGGTGGACGACGGGTCGCCCAAGCGACTGGCCGATGAAATGCGCATTCGCTGCAGCGAACGCGGCTATTCCTACGCCCACATCGAATCGGAATATCTTCCCTTTTCCATTGCCCGGGCCCGCAACGTCGGCGCGTCGTTGGCGAGATCCGACTACATCATGTTCCAGGACGTCGATCTGATTCCATATGATGGTTTCTACGAAGCCGTACTCAAGGAAATCAAGGTGCAGGGGCTTGACGACAACGGGCAAATGTTCCTCATGTTCGGCGTGATCTATCTCTCCCAGAAAGCCACCAAAGACTTTCTTGAGCACGACCGCGAGACGCGCAAGGAAACCTACCTGCAGCATCTGTTCGACGCCCGTGGCGATCTCGTTGAAAAGGTCTCAACGGGAACTTCCGTAATCGCCATCAACCGCGAATACTACCTCGCACGCGGCGGCAACGACGAGGATTTCCAGCGATGGGGCTTCGATGACATTGAATTCAATTGCCGCTGTATCCGGAAAGTACGCAAGTTCCCGCTTCCCGAAGAGTTTAAGCAGGACTATAAAAACTGCGCCACCATTACCGAATACAAGGGATGGAAAAGCATCTATCGGCTGTTCGGCGACATGACGTTCCAAAAAGGCATTATGCTGTTCCACGCATGGCACGAGGTTGACTTTAATTCCGACTACCAAAAAGGCCGCTCCGTCAACGAGCGCCTTTTCAACCAGAAGCTGATTAATTTCGCAACCAAAGGCATCGAGCCTCCGCCCTTGCCCAGTGCGATGGAAGGCAACACGCTACTCTTCTCCGAAACCAATCCCTTCATCCACAGTCGCGAGTTCTTGCCGCGCCTTGGAAATGTTTTCCTTGAGAAGGAAGATGAATTCACGACCAAAGCCCTGCTCCGCTATATCAAGGCCAATAACATAACCCGCGTGCTTATGCATAATCCCTATGCGACCACCAAGCGACTCGGTTTCTACAAAGCGTTGCGCCGCCGAAAAATCCCGTATCTGATCGCCGAGCGCGGCGCACTCCGTGATTCCGTTTTCTTCGACCCCAACGGATTCAACTCCGATAGCTCTTCATACGACTCGTCGAATTGGGACAAGCCCCTTGGCAAACAGGAGGAGCAGTCCGTTGAAAACTACATCCGCCAGGAGATGGCGGAAGATTCATCCCTCGAATCACAGGGCGCTCGACGAGGCGTCGCAGGAATCCGCAAGAAGCTGGGGGTTCGGCCTAACCAAAAGATTTTATTCGTCCCCCTGCAACGCCCCAGCGACACGGTGATCAAATACATGTGCGGCCCCATCGAAACCCACGACCGATTTCTCGAGCTCGTTGGCGAAACCGCCACGGCATTGGGGGAAGAATGGGTCGTCGTCGTGAAAAAGCATCCGCTCGAAGATCTCACGCCCGAAATACCCCATGTGGTCTTCGACAACGACGCGCATGTGAAGGACATGCTGGAGGCGTGCGAGGCCATGCTATTGATCAACTCCGGCGTCGGCTGTCTTGGGATGATCTGGGGCAAACCCGTCTACCACGCGGGAGCCGCGTTCTACAGCCACCCCGCCATCAATCGGCAGGTCACCGCGGCGGAGGAGATTCTCGAAGGCATCCAAAGCGGCTTCAAGCCCAATCGCGAGAAGGTCTATCGCTTCATTTCATATCTCATCAACGACTTCTATTCGTTTGGAAAATTCACGACCCGCGAGGCGAAATGGGAAGGGGATTCCCGCATGACCGTGACCACCGCCATCGATTTCTACCAGATCCGCGGACTAGGCCAAACCCGTTTCAACGCTCGGACCGAACAAGGGGTCATTACAGGCCGCGAAACAATCCTGATGGATCGCTACCGTTTTGCGATGTCGGTCAAACCTTCGCCAAACACGCGCGGGAAGCAGGCCCCCGTACCGCCACCGCCCGAGGCAACCGCCGAGTCTGGTGAACCCGCTCCTCTTTCGCGTCGTGAAAAGCTACGTCGTAAAAAAGAGCGCAATCCCCGGCAATACTACGCGGACTCGAAATTCTTCATGGCTCGTCTATACAGCAAGATCGCGTTTTAGCTCGGGAAGGGTAGCTGATGAATGACGCCGAGTTAATCGCGGAGCTTGAAAGCGAATTCCAGATCGAAGGTGGATTCCACCTGGCCGAAATGGCCAGTCGTTTGCCTTTTGATCGGATACTCGACGTTGGTTTTGGCCGCGGTGCTGCGGCGCGCTTTTTCCGGTTGAAAGGAAAAAATGTCGTTGCGATCGACCGCGACATCCAATACCGCGCCGCACCGCTGGATATCATGAAGGCGGAAGGGATCGAGGTTATCGAGACCTCGTTCGAGGACTATCAACCCGACGGAGGGATCGATGCGATCTGGCTGTCGCATGTGCTGGAGCACACGCTCGACGTCGGCCGGTTCCTGGAGAAGGCGCGCTCGATTCTTTCTGACTCCGGCTGGTTGTTCGTGATGGTTCCGCCATTCAAGCATGAAGTGGTTGGCGGGCATGTTACACCGGGCTGGAACCTTGGCATTCTGATGTATGTGTTGCTCGTGAGCGGTTTCGACATCAAGACCGGGCACTTCGTTCGGCATGGCTACAGCATCTGCGCGTTCGTTCGCAAATCAACCACGCCGCTCCCGCAGCTTTGCCACGATCAAGGCGACATTGAGCGAACCCGCGATCTTTGGCCTCTCGAAGTCATGCAGGGGTTCGACGGCAACCTCCCCTCCGTCAACTGGTTCGACGATGCCGACGAGGTCGATTCATGAACCGATCCAAGGACAACCTGTATCCTGCAGATTCAGGGTTGGCCGGTTGGGGTCGCAAGGAGTCGGGGCGTCGCGCCGTGAAGGCCGCCGCCGCGCGGCGGGAGGGCTTCCGTCTCTATGAAGACGGATTCATCCGCTCGGTCGAACGCGAGGACAAGGCGCTTTCCATCGTGAGCGACGATCTTGGCATCTATTACGATGCCACCGTTCCAAGTCGGCTTGAAAAACTCCTCGAGCGCCCGCTCGGTGCGGAAGAAACGAACCGGGCCATTGCCCTCTGCCGCGCGTGGCGGGAAGCCCGCGTCTCCAAATACAACGCCGCGCGCGAGTTCGAAGGTTCGCTCCCCGCGTCCTACGTGCTTCTGGTCGATCAGGTTGCGGGGGATCTTTCCATCCAATACGGTCTCGCAGACCCGGGCTCGTTCAGCCGAATGCTCGAGGCCGCGCTAGAGGAAAACCCAGACTCCACCATCATCTTGAAAACCCATCCCGACATCCACACGCGAAAAAAAAACGGCCACTTCGATGTTGCCGCGCTGGAGCGGAACGGGCGCATCATGGTCGTTGCGGAAAACTGCCATCCCGTTCGTTTGCTCGAACACGCGGAAGCCATCTATTGCGTGACCTCGCAGGTGGGGTTCGAAGCATTGATGTGGGGCAAGAAGGTGCGCTGTTTCGGCATGCCGTTTTTCGCCGGATGTGGTTTAACTGAGGACGAACTTCCCGCACCGGAACGCCGGAGGAAGGCTTCGCTGGAGCAACTGGTTCATGCAGCGCTCGTCGAATATGCGCAGTACGTCGATCCAGAAACGGGGGAGCGGTGCGGAGTCGAACGCGTCATCGAACACATCGCGCTTCAGCGCCGGTCGCGAATGCGCTTCCCAAAGACCGTTCACGCGCTGGGGTTCTCGCGCTGGAAACGGCCGATCTTTGCCCGTTTCATCGGGGGATCGGACGTTCGGTTCGTTAAGAGCCTCAACGAAGTTCCCCGCGGCGCAACGCTTGCGGTTTGGGGGACGCGCTCCATTCCCGCAGCAAGGGATGATCTTTTGGTTCTGCGGCTCGAGGACGGATTCCTGCGCTCCTCCGGACTTGGCGCGGATTTGATTCGCCCGCTCTCGTGGGTATTCGATGACGAAGGGATCTATTACGATCCCGCCAAACCGTCGCGATTGGAATCGCTTCTCCAGACGTTCGATTTCGATACGGCGCTGGTCGCCCGCGCCAAGGTGTTGCGCGGGCAGATTGTGGGCGGCGGGATCAGTAAATATAATTTGAACGGCGCGGCATGGAGGCGCCCCTCCTCCACGCAGCCGGTCGTGCTGGTTGTGGGGCAAGTCGAAAACGACGCGTCGATCAAGCACGGCGCGGTGGGGATTTCCTCCAATGTCGAACTGCTACGCGCGGTACGCGAACGCCGCCCGGACGCGTGGATCGTCTACAAGCCCCACCCCGACGTGGTGGCGGGGCTTCGGCGCCGCGGCGCCGACGAACACGAGGCTGCGCGCTGGTGCGATGAAATCGTATGCAACGGCGACATCCATCAAATGCTAAACAACATCGACGAGCTCCACGTCCTGACCTCGCTGGCCGGATTCGAGGCGTTGCTGCGCGGGGTGCCGGTGACGTGCCACGGCCAGCCCTTCTATGCCGGGTGGGGGTTGACCACCGATCTGGTTCCGCTCCCGCGCCGCTCCCGTGCGCTGGGGATCGACGAATTGGTCGCGGGCACGTTGATTCTGTATCCAACATATGTGAGTCTGCGAACCAATGCGTTCACTTCGCCGGAGCAAATCGTACGGGAATTGATGGACTGGCGCGCGGATGGCCCTTCGCGCATGACGCTGGAACGCCGCGCCATACGGCGGATTTGCCGCCTCTGGGCGGCTTCGGGACTTAGGAGAAATGCGTGATATGACTGAAAAAGAAAACACCACCGAGATGCCTGCGGCCAAACGCCCCCGGGAAAAGCGCCGCCGCTGGTTGCGGCTGTCGTTTGTCCTTTGCGTGGTGCTGCCCACCATTCTTGGAACGCTCTATTTTACGCTGGTGGCATCGGATAAATATGTCGCGGGGGCGGGATTCTCGGTCAGAAGCATGAAGCCCGATGGACGGGTGGATATCGTCGGTGCGTTCACTGGCCTGGCAGGAGGCGGTTCCGCCTCGTCGGATTCCTACATTGTGCTGCGCTATCTCACCAGCCGCGACCTGCTCGAAAGGCTCGAGAATGACTACGACTTCCGTTCGGCCTATGGCTCCAGGGAAATCGATTTCCTCTCGCGGCTCGACCCCGATGAGGAAATCGAAAAGATCCTCGAATATTGGGAGCGGATGATCCACGCCTCGTACGATCCAACTTCCGGCATCATCGATTTCAAGGTTCGCGCCTTCACCGCCGAGGATTCGCTGCGTGTGTCGGAGTTGATGCTCGGCTATGTCCGCGAGCTCGTGAACGGGCTCTCCGAGCGCGCACGCGCCGACGTCGTACGATACACAGAAACGGAAGTCACCCGCATGGAAACGCGCCTGGGCGACGCGCTCAAGGCCATCAGCGATTTCCGCGAACGGGGCGCGCTCGATCCCGCCGCAAGCGCCATGACCCAGATTGAACTGCTCGCAGGAATGGAGAAACAGCTACTCGAATTCCGCGTCCGCATCGCGGTGCTAGAGGAGTCGGTGGGCGCAGAGGCGCCTTCATTGGTGACGCTGCGCAGGCAGGCCGACGCGCTGGAAAAGCAGATTTTGGATAAGAGCGGAGGACTAAACGTGATGGGCTCCGAGGCTGGACTTTCCAGCCTGCTCGCGGAATACGAGGAATTGCAGGTGGAAAAAACCTTCGCGCAAAAAGCCTATGCCTCCGCACTGGCCGCGCTCGAGTCGGCGCGGATCGAGGCGGGGCGGCAGCAACGGTACCTGGCGGTTTACCAAACCCCTGCGCTGCCCGAATTCCCGCTTTATCCCCGGCGCATTCTCTACAGCGTTTTGCTAGGAGCCATACTTGGCGTGACCTGGGGCATTGGAACGCTGATCGTCTACTCCGTGCGGGATCATTTGTCGTAGGCCCACCAGATGAGGGAACTATTAAAACTACAGCTCAGGGTGCTCGGGGCATTGGTGTTGCGCGAAACACGCGCGACATTCGGCACCTCGCGGCTGGGTTATCTTTGGGCGATCGCCACGCCCGCCTTCGGCGTCGCGGTTTTTGTGGCCGTGTTCGCGGCGGCGGGGCGCCGCCCGCCCTTCGGTTCAAGCCTCGCGCTGTTTTTCGCCACCGGCTTCCTGACGCTGGAGTTTTTCCGGAAGCTTTCGACGTCGCTGATGACCACGTTCAATGCGAACAAGGCGTTGCTCACCTATCCCGTCATCAAGGAAACCGACACGCTCTTCGCCCGCTGCATCCTGATTACCTCCACCTATCTGGTTATCATGGTGTTGTTCTATGGCGTGCTCATCGCCTGCGGCCTTGCATCGTTCCCTGCACGTCCCGGCCAGCTCATGCTCGCGTTCTGTTCGATCTCCCTGCTGGGCTTTGGCTTTGGAACCCTGAACGCGGTTCTGCTCTCCAAATGGGATTCGTGGCAATACATCGAAAACATTCTAACCCGGCCGCTCATCTTCATCTCCGCAGTCTTCTATGTTCCCAGCGCCTTGCCCGCGGAGGCGGTTGCAGTGCTCCGCTGGAACCCGGTCCTGCATTTGGTCGAGTGGGTGCGTGTCGCGTACTATTCCGATTACCACAGCTATATCCTCGATAAATCCATTCCGGTGGCCATGGGGATGGTGCTGGTGCTGGTCGGGCTCATCGGCGAACGGCTCTACCGGAAGAAACGGGTGTAGGCATGGTTGAACTGATCGACGTTTCCAAGGTTTACACGCTTAAAGGTATCCGCAAGGTCATCTTCGAGAACCTCAACTTCCATTTCAAGGCGGGGCGCAACATCGCCATCATGGGGCCCAACGGCGTGGGGAAATCCACCCTCTTGCGCATGGTGGCCGGAACGGAACCGCCCGATTCCGGGCGGATCGTCCGCCGCGTCCGCGTCTCCTGGCCCCTGGGTTTCGCGGGAGGCTTCAACGGGTCCATGACCGGACTCGAGAACATCCGCTTCGTGTCGCGGATCTATGGGCAGGACACCGAGCGCGTCAGCGAATATGTCGCGGAGTTTTCCGAACTCGGGAAATCGATGCGGCTGCCGATCAAGACCTATTCGAGCGGCATGAAGGCCCGCCTCGCCTTCGGCCTCAGCATGGCCGTCGATTTCGACTGCTATCTCATCGACGAAATCACCGCCGTCGGCGACGCCAACTTCCGCCGCAAGAGCAAGGAAGCGCTCAACCAAAAGCTCGACCACGCCCGCATCATCATGGTCTCCCACTCGATGGAGACCATCAAATCCTACTGCGACTGCGGCCTGCTGCTCTCCCCTGGCGGGCTCGAATACCACGACGACGTCGATTCCCTCTTGGCGGCTTACAAGGCCCGTTCGTAGACAAACGTAGAACATGCGTCCCGCTTGTTTCCGGGTTCTGAAGAAAAGACGTCTATCCCATTACAAGCCCAAGGCTTGGGTCTGTTTCATGCGCATCGACGATTGCGTTGTATTTTTCTACGAGCTGGCTGACGGTGATTTTCCTGTTTGCGCAAGTGAAGCGGCAAATTTCCCATATGTTTGTAGCGATGAATTGTTCAATTTCAAAGATATCGATGCGGTCTGAAATATTTTGCGCTTCGGCAAGGTTATCTGCTGACACTGCCCCTTTGTAACTGGTCACGACAACGGGTGATTTATTTGAACTCAAATTTTCCGCGCATTTCCGGATAAGTGCTTCCGTCGGTGTTTGAGTGATGTAAATTGTCAGTCGGTCATAAAAATACTGCCAGGTCTGGTATTCAGGACTGGAACCTACCGTCTTTCCACCTTGAAGCGGTTCCTTCAGAGCCATTTCCATTATTGCGAGAGTTAAGTAGTGCATCATTTTAGCGTGATACCAAGTTCCGCAACTATCCTGCCCCATGTCTTTCGCCTTTTCTAAAAGGTTCTTGAACAAGGAGCTGAGCGCGCTGGAGTCATCATATTTAAGTACTATGCCTTTGGGGGTTTTCATTTTCTGACTCAGATAGAGGATCTCCACGAGACTTGTATTACTAGGCGCTCGGTTCTGGTGAAATCCATGTTTGATTCCGCAGGGTTTCTGACAGTTGTCGGGGTTGGAGTGTCAACAAAATTCTTAACTACGTACAGAAAGTAACTGTTTTTGAGAGCTTTTGCGGCATGAAACTCTTTGTCTGTCATTGCAATAGAACCACGTAATTCGCGAATCCCTTTCACTTCGACTGCAAAGAATCTATTAGAGGATGTCCATAGCTTAAAATCGTATCCACATCCAGAATGAGTAACATCCTCTATTTCGGTGTCATAAAAAACCGGATCTGCTTGATAATGCTTGGTGAAATAGTTTTCGGCAGCTCGGCCAGTCATGATCCTTTGGGCAAATGCGTCAATATTGGTCGTTGTTTCGCTGGCATCTTGAAAGTTCATATCTCGAAAATCATCCCCGCAAAAATTGCAGATCATATGCTTAAGAGACTCAAGGTCGGCATCTCGGAATTGCTCAAGAATTGCCCTGCAATGGTCGCGTAACTGACGCTTATGCCACCCCTGTCTTTCGTTGGGGAAATAGGGATCAAGTTCATCGCGATAATTTTTCAACGATGCAGGTTTGGTTCCGATAGCAAATCCCAACGCGTTGTAAGCTTCTTTGAAGGAGGAAAACCCCAATGCAGAAAGGCCTTTCGTGTCAAACTTTGACAGATATAAGCCAGCCAGAATGGACTTTTCCCTGAGTGTCATGGTGGAAGCCTATAAAATCTTGAGCTTGGGCATGTCCTGGATGTCGACGGCGCCGATGACGCGGTTGTTTTCATCGACGACGATGAGATCGTCGATGTTGAACTCCTCGTAGATGTTGAGGATCTCGACCGCCAGCATATCCGGCGTGAGCGTCTTGGGATTGACGGTCATGACTTCATCGACGGAATGCTCGATCAGGTTGGGGGTTTCGATGAGGTGGCGGCGGAGGTCGCCGTCGGTCATGATGCCGGCGAGGGTGTTGTCGTCGTTGACGATGGCGACGCAGCCGGCCTTGGCGCCGGTCATGGCAATGAGCGCCTCGCGGACGGGGAGCCCGGCTTTCACGGTGGCGTAGCGGTTGCCGGTACGCATGACGTCGGAGACGTGCAGCAGGAGGGTGCGGCCGATGGCGCCGCCGGGATGCAGTTTGGCGTAGTCCTCAATCTTGAAGCCGCGCGCTTCGAGCAGCACCATGGCGAGGGCGTCGCCGAGCGCGAGGGTGGCGGTGGTGCTGGTGGTGGGCGCCATGTTGAAGGGGCAGGCTTCTTTTTCGACCTTCACCGAAACGATGATGTCGGCATATTCCGCCAGCGGGGAGTTCATTTCGCCGGTGAGGGCGATGATCTTGACGCCCTTGCGCTTGACGGGCTGGAGGACGGCGATGAGCTCGTCGGACGCACCGGAGTAGCTCATGGCCAGGACGATGTCGCGGTCGGACACAATGCCGAAGTCGCCGTGCATCGCCTCGATCGGGTGCATGGAGACGGCGGGCGTGCCGGTGCTGGTGAGGGTGGCGGCCATCTTGTTGCCGATGTGCCAGTTTTTGCCGACGCCGGTGATGACCACCTTGCCGTCTCCGTTTTTGATGGTTTCAAGAATGGCATCCACGGCCAGGACGAAGCCTTCGCCCATGTCGTTTTTCACCTTTTCGATGCCGGCCAGCTCGATGTCCAGCACTTCGCGCGCGCGTTTCAAATAGTCCAAGGTTCTCTCCTTTGCTGTAGGGGCAGGTGGCAGGGGGCGAGTGGCCAGGGAAAGCCAGAGGACGAGACGGCTGTTCACTCGCCATTTGCCACCTGCCTCTCGCCACATTCCCCCGCAACCTACCCGATTTTTTCCAGCCATTGGAATTTATTTATTCAAATAAAGGGAGGAACCCTCTATGGTTTGCGCTGATTGGTAATTTTAGGAGTTAAAACATGGCCAACAATGGTTCGAAGGTAGGGTGCTGGATCGTCATCGCGATTCTCGTGATGATGCTCATGGCGAGCGGATTGGCAAATATCGGCTTCATGGCCGCGCTGTTTTCCGGTTCGACCGTGGCAGGAAACGACTATCCAATGGACGAGGAGCCGTCCTTCGATGAAGTCTGGTCGTACGGCTATGGCGAAACGAAGGTGGTGCGCATTAACCTCTCCGGCGTCATCATGCGCGGTCGCCAGCAGCGCCTGCTGGGCTATGAACCCGACATGGTCGAATCCATTCTCTCGCAAATCCGCTGCGCCACGCTCGACGAATACGTGAAGGCGATTCTGCTGGAGGTCGACTCCCCCGGCGGCGCCGTTACACCGAGCGATGAAATCCATGCCGCGCTCGAGCAGTTCAAACGGGATGACGAGGAGCGCGTCGTGATGGTTTTCGTGCGCGACCTGGGGGCCTCGGGCGCCTACTATGCCGCGATGGCCGGCGACTATATCATGGCCGAGCCCACCGCCATTGTCGGTTCCGTTGGCGTCATTATGCAGACGCTCAACATGAAGGGGCTGGGCGACAAGGTTGGGCTCAGCTCCGTCACCATCGCCTCCGGGAAAAACAAGGACATGCTCAATCCCTTCGAAGAGGTTGACCCCCAGCACCTCGCGCTGCTGCAGGAACTGGTGGACAGCATGCAGGAGCGCTTTGCCTCGATTGTCGAAAGATCGCGCGGGCTGGAAAGCCGCGAGTTGCTGGACGGGCGCGTGTTCACCGCCGGCCAGGCCCTGGAAAACAACCTGATCGACGGCGTTGGCTATATGCAGGATGCCATCGATAAACTCACCTTCCTCTTGGACGTGGACGACGTGTATATCGTCCGCTACTACGAGCCGCGCGGCTTCTTCGAAACGCTGATGGCGGCGAAGACGCCGGTTATTCCCGACTTCACCGCCATGGAGTCGCCCAGATTCCTCTACCTTTGGAAACCTTGATATTGGGAGCGAACATGAACCACAAAGCACTATTCCTTTTGATTCCGGCCGTTGCACTCACCGGGTGCGAAACCCTGCAATCCCCGCAGCAGCGGCGGCAGGCGCAGGCGCGCGAGCAAGCCGCGCAGCGCCACCAGGAAGAACAGGTCTACCGCGTGAAGGGGCAGGTCGAGTCCGTTGAAATGGAAAACGCCCGCCTGATGCAGGAGCTGCAGCAGCTGCGCGCGGAAGCCCGTTCCTACAATAGCCAGATTTCCCAGCTCAACGGCCGGATGACGGCGCTCGAGGCCAAGCAAAAGCGCGAAATGGACGAGCTGATCCGCCGGGTCGAAGCACTGCTCAAGAAAACCGTGGCCAGCCGGCCGGCGCCGAAGGCCTCGCGTTCCGGCAGGGAGCACGTCGTTGAATCCGGCCACACGCTTTCCGCCATCGCCGCGGCCTATGGCACCACCGTTTCCGCCATCAAGAGGGAAAACAACCTCAAGTCCGACAGCATCTATGTCGGGCAGAAGCTGTTCATTCCCGAATAAATTCGATATTCACAAAGCCCAGGCGAGGAGCAGCGGAATCGTAACGATCGCCGCGAGGTGGGTGACGAGCAGGGTGGAGGCAATGAAATCCGAGTCGCCGCCGAACCGTTCGCTGAAGATTAGGCTCGTTACCGCCGCCGGCATAACGGCAATCACGGTGAGGATTCCACGGGCCGTTTCTTCCATGGGCACCTGCTTCAGCAGCAGGATGAACAGCACCGGCGTTGCAACCAGCCGCAGGGCCGAGAGAATCCACACCTGCTTGTCGAGGGCGGCGCTGACGTCGAGCGCCGCGATGCGGCTGCCGGAAACCACCATCGAGACGGCCACCGTGGCCTTGCCCACGGTTTCCGCCCCGAAATAGGTCAGGTCCAGCAGGCGCCGGGCGAGGTCGGCGAAAAAGCCGGCCTCGGGAAGTTCCGGGCTCGCGAGATCGCGCACGCACACCCAGCCCATGGAAAAAATCAGGGCAATCAACGGCGGGCCGAACATCATTTTGATGCCCTCGGCCAGCTTGCTGGAGCGGTTGAAGAGGAAAACGCCGACCGTCCATACCACCAGTTCGAAGCCCATCGAGGCAAAAACCAGCAGGGCAACCCCCTGCGTTCCCCATAGCAGCATCACCAGCGGAAGGGGCAGGAACAGGTAGTTGTTGATGGTGTTCTGGAAGAGGAATGCGCTCGCCCGCTGCTGGTCGACGCCCTTCATGCAGCGGACGGCCAGCAGGCCGAGGATGAGGCCGGTGCCCGCGATGGCCATCGCCATCACCGGCATGATCCAGTTGGCCGCCAGCTCCTGCGCGTTGAGCTTCGTGACCGACGAAAAGATCAAGCAGGGATAGATGATCGAAATGAGCACCCGCACCATTTCGCTGGTTCCCACCGCGCTCACCACGCCGCGCTTGCGCGCCGCATAGCCAATGGTCATCAGCACCAGAATGAATAAAACCTGCAAAACGTAGTTCATGGATCGGGTTATCGGTTATATGGTTATGCGTTGCCGGGCTCCCCGGCGGCAGGGATTCGTGCCCCAAGTCCTGATAACCGATAACGGATCGCCGGGATTTGGAAAGTTCCAACTGCAACTTTTATGTTGGAAACCCGTTGGAAAAGCCTTGGAATTTAACAAATTACCGCTTGCATAGGAGGGGGATACGTCTATTATGGCGCGCTCATTTACGGGAGAGGTGTGTTCCGGCCGCGTGGCTGGCGCTTTGTCCGTAATAGGTAATACAACACTAAAACAAAAGGTCAGGGAGCGCGTGTTCCCGCTTTAATAGTATGGAATCAACAACCAACACAGACATGGGTGTGGACACCGCAGCCATGGACGCAATGTACGAGGATACCCTCAAGAACTTCACCGAAGGGTCCATCGTTTCCGGTAAAATCCTCAGTGTCATCGACGGCGACGTCCTCATCGACATTGGCTATAAATCCGAAGGCATCGTTTCCGCCCAGGAATTCAAGGATCTCGCCGAAGATCCGGTCGGGCAGGAAACCGAAGTATTCCTCGAGCAGCTCGAAGACCGCGATGGCATGATTGTCATCAGCAAGCGCCGCGCCGAGCAGCAGCGCGCATGGGACTATGTTGTCAACGAATGCGAAGAAGGCAGCATTGTCGAAGGCACCATCAAGAACATCGTCAAGGGCGGATTCATCGTCGATGTCGGCGTTGACGCGTTCCTTCCGGGCTCCCAGCTCGACGTTACCCCGGTTCGCAATCCCGACGAACACATGGGCAAGACCTACACGTTCCGCATCCTCAAGATCAACCTTGAGCGCAAGAACATCGTTGTTTCCCGCCGCGAACTCATCGAAGAGTCCCGCCGCGAATCCCGCCGCAAGATCCTGGCGGAAATCCAGGTTGGCCAGCTCCGTCCGGGCGTGGTCAAGAACATCACCGATTTCGGTGCATTCGTCGATCTCGACGGCATCGACGGCCTGCTGCACGTCACCGACATGACCTGGGGCCGCATCAACCATCCTTCCGAAATCCTGAAGGTGGGCGACGAAATGAACGTGATGATCCTCGAGATCGACCTCGAGAAAGAGCGCATCAGCCTCGGCCTCAAGCAGACCATGGAAAATCCGTGGGAAGAAATCGAAGCCCGCTACCCGATCGGCGCCCGTGTACACGGCAAAGTCGTCAACCTCGCCCCGTACGGTGCGTTTGTTGAACTCGAAGAGGGTGTGGAAGGTCTCGTTCACGTTTCCGAAATGTCCTGGACCAAGCGCATCCAGCGCGCGGCCGACGTGCTCAACGTGGGCGACGAAGTCGACGCGGTTGTCCTGGCTGTTTCCACCGACGACAAGAAGATCTCGCTCGGCATGCGCCAGACCGAAGAAAACCCGTGGGAAATCGTTGCCGGCAAGTATCCGATTGGATCGCTTGTGCAGGGCAAGGTTCGCAACTTCACCTCCTACGGCGCTTTCGTTGAGCTCGAAGAAGGTGTCGACGGCATGATCCACGTGTCCGACATGTCCTGGACGCGCAAGGTCAATCATCCTTCCGAAGTCCTCAAGAAGGGCGAGGAAGTTGAAACCGTCGTGCTCGAAATCGATTCCAACAACCAGCGCATCAGCCTCGGCCTCAAGCAGGCCCAGGACGATCCGTGGGCCGGTATCGTTGACCGCTACCCGATCGGTGCGAAAGTCAGCGGCATCGTAACGAAGATCTCCTCCTTCGGCGCATTCGTCGAAATCGAGGAAGGCATCGATGGCCTCGTGCACATCAGCCAGATCTCCGACGACCACATCGAGCGTGTCAAGGACGTCATGAACGTTGGCGACACCATCGAAGCCCGCGTTGTGAAGGTTGATCCGGTTGAACACCGCATTGGCCTGAGCGTCAAGGCGGCCAATGTTGAAGACGACGAATTCGAAATCCGCGAAGACATGCTCGAAGGCCTCCAGGCCGGTGCAGAGCTCGTCGACCTCGGTTCCGCGTTCGACAACGCCTTCGGCGACCAGCTCGAAGAGTGGCACCCCGGCGACAAGAAAGAGGACTAATCCTCCCCTTTCAAACCGCAATGAAAGCCCGCCCGCAACGGCGGGCTTTTTTGCGTTTGCGCCCGGCGGGCCGCACGGGATCCCTTGTGATTATCACCGGGCATGGAACCTCGGATGAACACTGATGGACGCCGATATTCAATAAGACACGAAATTTGCCCCACCCTCCCCGTGGGTTAAGCATGTCCTGATTGGGTATCTGATTTTATCCGCATTCATTTGAGCCTCTTGCAAAACCCTTCGAGTTTGCGAGGCGGTTTTTTGTTAAAAGTTATTGGTTATTGGGCTAAACCGCTGGTTGCGTATGACTTGTCCTGATAACCAATAACCAGTACCTGATAACAGGAGCGGCAAAACCAGAGGTTTTGCAAGTTCCTCATTTGTGGTTCATTTACGTTCCCCGGATTAGGGATTCCGTTTTCGCATTTAGGCCGTGCGCCGGGTGGGTGAACGGGGGGTGGGATCAGGGCTTGGGAATTTCCGTGAACTCGATGCGGATGGGGTAGGCCATGCCATAGGCGGGTTTTGCGGGCAGGGCGATCTCCAGGCCTTCGCCGGTTTGCTTCCATTCCAATTCGCCGTCCACGCCGAGCATGCGAACGGATTGGATGCCGGAGAGGTCGGCCTTGGCCAGCGTCTGGATGAGTGCTGTTTCAGGCCAATCGAGGAAGGTTGCGTAGAGGACGGTGTTTTCCTTGTTGCGGGTGAAGCGGATGTCCTTGCCGGTTGCGATCATTTTCTTGCGGCCGTGTTCGTCTTGCTCGAGCCACAGGCCGCCCACTTCGCCGAACACCGTGTAGGGGCGGGTGGCATAGACTGCTTCGCCGCAAACCTTGAGCCAGGCACCCAGCTCGCGCATCATCACCTGCTGGTCTTGCGGGAAGGTGCCGTCGGCCTTGGGGGCAAAGGAGAGCATCAGCACGCCACGCTTGCTGATGATGTCCATCAGCTGGTCCACAATCAGGTTGGTGGGCTTGATGGCGACACCGGGCACATAACCCCAGTTGTGGTCGTCGTAGACGCAGTCGTCGGTCTGCCAGACCATGTCGGCAATCTCGTCCATGCCGCCGCGTTCGAAGTCGCGCACCGCGGAGCCGGGCTTGAAGGTTTTCCAGCTTTTATAGTTGAGCACCACGTTCGGTGCGCCGTATGCGCCCTGGCCGGACTCGATGGCGTTGTTGTAGTAGTGCGAGGCAAGCTGCATCCTGCGGGTTTCCCATATCGGCGGGTTCATGCCCCAGTCGAAATAGTAGAGGTCGGGCCGGTACAGATCGGCCAGCTCCTTGGTGCGCGCGAGCCAGCGTTCCATGTCGCGTTCGCTCGGTTGGATCAGGTTGCGCGAGCGGTCGAACCATTTCCAGCGCCCTTTGCCCTCTTGTTCCTCCGGGCGGACGGTGACGTTGTCCAGCCCTTCGGGGATGATCGGGTTGCCGTACAGGTCCTGGTAGGCCGGATCCTTCGCATCGTAGCCGTTGATGTGGTTCCACTGGAAGAAGCAATAGTTCCAGGCGGTGTGGTTGGAGACGCCGAACTTCAGCCCCTTCTTGCGGACGGCCTGTTCAATCTCGCCGACCAGATCGCGCTTCGGCCCCATGTTGACCGAGTTCCATTTCGTCAGCTTGGTGTCCCACAGGCAGAAGGCGTCGTGGTGCGCGCCCATCATGGTGAAAAACCTTGCGCCGCCCTGCACGCACAAGTCGGCCCACTCATCGGCGTTGAAGTTTTCGGCCTTGAACATCGGAATAAAATCCTTGTAGCCAAATTCGCCGGGATCCCCATAGGTTTTGACGTGGTGTTCGTGAATGGCCAGGCCCTGGTTGTGGCGGCTGCTCTGCCCCTCCTTGGAATACATCCATCGGCCATACCATTCGCCGGCGTGGTCGCCCATGAAGGCCGGAACGGAATAGATTCCCCAGTGCACCCAGAAGCCCAGCTTCGCATCCTCGTACCACTCCGGCGCCTGGTAGTTCAGCAACGATTCCCATTCGGGCTCATACCGCTCCGCCGCCACGGTGCCCGCAAGCATAAGCGCCAGCAATCCAATTCCATCCCATCGCATAGCAACATCCTTTCCGGGTTTGTTGAATGGACATGATACGCCCTCCAAGGGGCCAGTATACATTCCCGTGCGCATAAAACATACGTGATTTGGTCAACGGACCGCCGCGTATTGTGTAATCCAGATGCACGATCGACAATTTGGATTACACAATTAGGACAGCGGAGCATGGGACAATGCAACACGAGTCCGGGGCGCAAGGGGTTTGCGCAGGCGCAAATCCGCATATTTTTTGCGGGTTCACGGGTTTGAATGCCTCTATCCATGGGCTATGTTGTTTCGTCGTGTGCCGGCTGTGTCCGGGAGTCGGATCGGGAGAGTGGATGAACACATTTATCATTTCGTTGGTTGCGCTGGTGGTGGGCTATTTCATCCATGGCGCGTTTGTTGAAAAGTGTTTTGGCATCGAGCCGGCCAGGGAGCCCCCGGCCACTGCTCTGGATGGCCGCCGTCTGCTCCTCCTACATCCTGATTGCCCCGAGGGCATCAAGCTCTCAACCGCCATTCTTTCCCTCGGCCTCTTTTTCAAGACGATCCGCAAGAAGGAGGGCGAATGATGAAAGTGCCCCTCCATTGCTTGGTCGTATTGCTTCTGCTTGTCCTCTGCTCCTGCACTTCGGTTGCGGTCTATGACCCGCCGGTCGAGGAGGGGAACGATGTGCTGACGCCCAAGGCCGGGCCCGAACCGGCCATCCACGGCCCGGCGGTCTTCGGCGTCCGCCCGGGCTCGCCGTTCCTCTACGCCATTCCGGCCTCCGGGCAACGCCCGATGGAATATGCCGCCGACGGTTTGCCGGATGGATTGAAGGTCGATCCCGAAACGGGCGTGGTTCGCGGAACAATTTTAAACACGATCGAACTCGATTATGCCGTGGTGCTCCAGGCGGGCAACGATCTGGGAACGGCGCAAAAGGAATTCACCATCAAGGTGGGCGACACGATCTGCCTCACCCCGCCGCTGGGCTGGAACAGCTGGAACTGCTGGGGGGCCTATGTTGACCAGGAAAAGGTGCTGGCCTCCGCGCGCGCCATGGTGGACAAGGGGCTGAAGGACCATGGCTGGACCTACATCAATCTCGACGATGCCTGGCAGGCCGACCGGCGCGGCGGAACGCATTTTGCCATTTTGCCGCATCCGGAACGCTTCCCCGACATGGAAGGCATGTGCAACGAAATCCATGCCATGGGGTTGAAGGCCGGAATCTATTCCACGCCCTGGATCACGTCCTATGCCGGGTGCATCGGCGGCTCGAGCGATTCCCCCGATGGCGCGTGGGACCGAGCGGCCATGGGCGGGAAAACGAATCCGCTGAAAAAACTGCACATGCGCCATGGCCAATATCCACTGGATGAAAACGACATCCGGCAATGGGCGGAGTGGGGCATCGACTACGTGAAATACGACTGGAAGCCCAACGATGGGAAAACCATGAAGCGCTTGGTGGCGGCCTTATCGGGCTGCGGGCGCGACATTGTCTTTTCGACCTCCAACACCGCGCCGGTGGAGCAGGCCGCATTTCTCGAGCAGCATGTGAATTGTTTCCGCACCACAGGCGACCTGAAGGATCGGTGGGACGAGCGCGGGCCAAACCTCAACCTTCGGCAGGT
This sequence comes from Pontiella desulfatans, assembly GCF_900890425.1. Classification (NCBI taxonomy): domain Bacteria; kingdom Pseudomonadati; phylum Kiritimatiellota; class Kiritimatiellia; order Kiritimatiellales; family Pontiellaceae; genus Pontiella; species Pontiella desulfatans. The sequence goes on from NZ_CAAHFG010000004.1 coordinate 944,973, forward strand.
TTGGCAGATGCACCGCACCTGGATGGAGGTCGGCACGCGCGGCGGCCCCGGCCACTTCCCGGACGCCGACATGCTGCTCGTCGGCGATGTGGTGGAGGGGCACGATGAAGCGCCGCGCCCAACGCGCCTGACGGCCGACGAACAATACACGCACATCTCGCTGTGGACCCTTTGGGCGAGCCCGCTTCTGATCGGCTGCCCGATCGAGCGGATGGACGATTTCACGTTGAACCTCTTAACCAATCCCGATGTGCTGGCGGTGCACCAGGATGCCCTTGCCGTTCCCGGCAAGACGGTCTATTCGGAGCAGGGGACCGAGATCGTCGTCAAAGACCTCGCCGACGGAAGCAAGGCCATTGGCCTGTTCAACCTCCGCGATGAAGCCCAGGTGATCACGCTCAACCTGGACGGCCGGAAAGCCATCCGCGACCTTTGGCGGCGAAAGGAGCTCGGCGCGTTCAGGGATTCCTTCTCCGCCAACGTCCGCCCGCACGGGGTTGTCTTTATTCAAGTGAAATAAAAATAGGTTTGTAGTTCCGCCTTCCTTCCTTACTCCTTCTCGATCCGGATCCGGTCCACGACGAGATGGCCGGGGCCACGAACGCCGACGACGAGCTGCCACTTGGGATTGTCGTTGGTCTTCAGCTCCATGGTTTCCGAGCCGGAGGTTCCATCGGCACCTTTCCAGGCCTTCATCATCTTTTCGCCGGCTTTCTTGTCGCCGGTGAAGTTGGCGTAGAACTCGCTATTTGCGCCGAGGCCCTTGGACGTCCAGTCGAGGGTTAGCGTATAGCGGCTGTTGGGTTTGAAGCTGTTCTTTGGGGTTTGCAACGCGCGGTTCCATGAATTGGGTTGGGCGTTCATGGCGCTGATTTCAAAGCCGGCGCCTTCGATGGCTCCATCGTTGCCGACCGTTAGCTTTCCCGTTTGGGAGGGGGCTTCCTGCACCGGGCCGGCGCTGTAGCGATAGGCCATGCCCTTGGCCAGGCCGGGTTCGTTGTAGGCCGCCATCTGGCGCTTGAGTTCGTCCATCATCTTTGCGCCGATGCCGGCATATTCGGGGTTGGTGTAGAAATTCACCAGCTCATCGGGATCCTTTTCCAAGTCGAAGAGCCAAGGAATGTCGTCTTCGCAGATCACCAGCTTGTAGCGGTTGTTCACCGCGCAGACCCAGCCGCTGGCGGATGAGGTGATGTAGACGATCCGGTCGTCGTCGATCCGGGGTGCCGGGGAGGTGAACGCCGCGGCATCGTTCTTGCCATGGGAACTGGGAATGCCGGGGGCTCCCATAAGCCCGAGAATGGTTTGCGGGAAGTCGACGGTGGTGTAGGCCGTGTTGACCACCTTGCCCGGGGCGATGGCCGCCGGCCAGCGGATCAGGAATGGAATCTGGGCGGAGGTGGCGTAGGGCACGCCCTTGTTGTGGCGCTTGTGTTCCCCCATCAGGTCGCCGTGGTCGGACGTGAACACCACGATCGTGTTCTTGTTCAACCCGTTGGCTTCAAGCCATAGAAGCAGGCGTCCGACATTGTCGTCGATGCATTTGACCATGCCGAAGTAACCCTGCATCTTGTGCTGTTCAAGCGAGTCGACCAACTCTTTCGCCTTGCGTCCCCAGGCCGGCATGGACTCGGGCGGAACCTCCATGGTGCGCGGGTTTTCGAAGTGCAGGTGCTTGAACAGGGTGTCGTACGGCGGGCGCACGCTGTTCGGCGTGTGCGGATCGGGGATGGAGAGCATGACGGCGAACGGCTGTCCCTTGTCGCGCTCCAGGATTTCCAGCACGCGGCTGGTCAGGTAGTCGGTCGTGAAATTCTCCGGCGTCGACTTGGAAACACTGAATTTGGCGTTATGCGTGTTGGGGACAAGGCCAAGGACGACCGGTTTGCCGTTTTCATCGTGGCCGAGTCCTTTCCAGTGGCCGCGGTTCATCATGTAGCGGTTGTCGGAAAAGCCAAACTTGCGCGCCGGTCCAAAGCCCGGTTTGGCGTCGCCGTCGAGGTGCCACTTGCCGACGTACGATGTGGCATACCCCTCGCTCTCCAGCACCGAGGCGAACGTTTGAAGGCCGTCGTGCAGTGGCATGTCGTTCACCGGCGAGCCGGTGGCAACGGGGTAGAGGCCGGTCACGAACGAAGCGCGCGAGGGCGTGCAGACCGGCGACGAGGCATAGTAGCTCGTGCAGATGGCGCCTTCCTTCGCGAGCCGGTCGATGTGTGGGGTGTCGACCTTGACGCCTTGGCCCCAGACAAACGCCTGGTCTTCGCTCAGCTGCTCGCGGTAGCAACCCAGCGTGCGGAAGTTATGCTCGTCGGTATGGATGATCAGCAGGTTCGGTTTCGTCGATTTCGCGGCGAGCGTGTTTTTGGCGACTGCGGCAATGCCGGCGCCAGCCATAAGCGTGGTTGCAAAGTTTCGTCGATTCATGAGGGTTCCTTTATACGGGCTTTCATACTAGACGGAACAGGTTCGTTGAAATGGACGTTTTGGCAAACTGGCCTTTCGGATAGGGGGGGGGCTTGCAGAACCCATGGAGTTAATCTTGCTCAAATCCGCGTGGGGAGTACGTTGTTGTGAATTGAAGTGGACTTTGTTGCCAACAACCATGTTTGAATGGGATTACAAAAATTATCTGTCACTCTACTCACATGTTTAAGCATCCATGGCTATTAAAAAACTATCACCCTTCAGAGGAAGAGAAGGTTGAGAGAAAATCGGATAAATTCTACTGGGTCTGCCTGGTCGCCTCGGCACTCCTTTTCGGGGTTTACGGGTTTTGGGTAAACTATTTGGAACTGATGTCAAGAGCCGTGCGCGCATTGTCTATTCCTGCAGCCCTCATGGCATGGGCATTTACGATGCTGTTGGGTTTCTGGATTAGTGGAACTTTATCGAGAAGAGGAAAATATATAGCTGGTGCTTTGATTCTTATAGTGACCCTCGTCATGACGAATTCAATATGGCCACTTATAGATTAGAGCATTTCACGAATGAAATGCCGCAACCTGATGGAGCGACCGGTTCCACCCGGTCTTCCGTTCGAACGGGTTCAGTCGAGGTGGAACTCGACCCTCCATTACGGCATCTCAATTGTTCAAGGCTCTAAAGGACATAGGGCCGGTTGTTTTCCAGTCCGGGTTCCTCGAATTTCTTCATCTGCTTGAACAGCTCGTCCTGCAGGCGCTTGGCGGTGTCGGCATAGGCCGGGTCGGTGTAGAAGTTGACCAGCTCGTCGGGATCTTTTTCGAGATCGATCAGCCACGGCTTTTCCGTCTTGTCGAGCACGAGCTTGTAGCGGTTGTCGACCGCCGCCACCCACCAGCCGCCGTTCTTGGCGAAGTAGGTGATGCGGTCGTCCACCACCTCTTGTTGCGGGCCGAGGAAATCGGCCGCGGTGTCGAGGCCGTGGAACGGGGCATCGGTTTTCACATTCATGAGAGCGAGCGTGGTCGGAGCGAAGTCCACATTGGTATAGGCCTTCCGGATAATTTTTCCGGCCTTGATTTTTTTCGGCCAGCGGATGACGAACGGGATTTTGGCGGAGGCTTCGTAGGGCACGCCCTTGTTGCGGCGGTTGTGCTCGAAGAACATGTCGCCATGGTCGGCGGTGAAGACGACGATGGTGTTTTCCGCCAGGCCGTTGTCATCCAGGAATTTCAGGATGCGCCCGACGGAGTCGTCGATGTGCTTCACCATGCCGAAATATTGGCGTAGCGCCGCGGCGTCGAAGTCCGCGGCTTCGTTGTGGTCGTCCTTGCTGGACTTGGATGCCCACGCGGGTTTGACCGCGGTGTATTCCGGCGCCATGGTTTTCGGCGGTTGGAGATCCATGTGGTCGAACAGGGTGTGGTAGGGCGGGCGCGCATAGTCCGGCGTGTGCGGATCGGGAATGGAGAGCATGTGGCAGAACGGTTTGCCCTTGTCGCGCTCCAGGATTTCGAGCGTGCGGTCGGTGAAGAAATCGGTCATGTGCACCACCTCCTCCTGCGGCAGCTTGGAAACCGACTTGTCGCCTAGTCCGCCTTTGACGATCTTGCCATCTCTCACGTGGAAAAACGGCGCGTGGCCACCATCCATCATAAAGCGGTTGTCGTCGAAGCCGGCGTTGTATTTCAGGTCGAACAGATATTTCCCGTTGCCTTCGAGATGCCACTTGCCGACATACGACGTGGCATAGCCCTGGTCGCGCAGGATCGTCGCGAAGGTCGGGATATCCTGCCGGAGATGCAGGCCGTTCTTGGGCGCGCCGGTCGCCTGCGGATGCAGGCCGGTGATGAGCGATGCGCGCGAAGGCGTGCAGACCGGCGACGAGCAATAGTAGCGGTCGCAGATGGCGCCCTCATCGGCGATCCGGTCGATGTGCGGGGTCTCCACGCAGTTGCCCTTGCCCCAGACAAACGCCTGGTCTTCGCTCATCAGCTCGCGGTAGCAGCCGAGCGTGCGGAAGCTATGCTCGTCGGTATGGATGACCAGCAGGTTGGGTTGCCTGGATTTTCCTGCGAGCGTGTTGCGCGCGATTGCGGATATGCCGGCGGCGGAGGTCAATAGGTTGAAGTTGCGTCTGTTCATGGTGTCCTACTTGTTTGGAAGGTTAATGCTCTTGATGAAGAAGGTTTCCGCCGGTAGCCCTTCGTGTTGGGTCAGCACGGTGACGGCCTGCTTGCTTCCCTTGGGCAGGGTTTTGCAGCAGACCAACCGTACCATCGTTTTCTCGAACGGCGCCAGTTCGCGAACGGAGCCCGTCGCCAGTTCCTGGTCGGCCTTCTTGCCGATCAGCAGTTTGACCGATCCCGGCTTCGATGCCACTTCGCCAAAGTTCGTGACCTCGACATAGGCCTCGAGTCCCTCGTCGGTATATTCAAACACCGGGGCAATGGAGGAGAGCTTGGGCAGGCTGAATTCAACCTCGGGCAGGCGACTCCAGGCATAGAGCAGCTCGCCCTTCTTGGTTTTTCCCATCAGCTTGCCGGCAAAGTTTTCGGTAGTGAATCCGGTGTCGGCGCCGCCAAACACGAGAACCAGATCCTTGCCGGCTTTTTCGGTCTTCAGCAGCTTGCTGCCGCGTCCATGGTTCACTTCCGTCGAGGCGCCGAAACGCAACGAGTCGAGATCGATGTGCTTCTTCGGGTTGAAGCCTTTTTCGGCCATGATCTTCACGCGGGTTTCCTTCGTGTCCGCGGTGATGGCCTTGGTGTTCATCAACTCGATGAGCTTTGCCACCTGTATCGGAATAATGATGTGTTTGGAGTTATGGGTGTCGTTAGGCAGGTCGGAATGTTTATCGGAGTCGATCACCGCAAAGTGGGCCTGAATCGGCCGGCCGTGTTCGTCCTGCAGGAAACGGAGCCGCTCAAACTTATACCAATCCAGCACCGTTCCGTCTTCATAGCGCGCAATGCCCGGCACATAGGCCTCGCCCGGTTCCGTGATCCAGTGGAAGCCATCCTTCGAACGGAGGTGGTAGGCGATGCGCCCCTTCCAGTCGTTCACGATCATGTTGTATTGAACCGCATCCTTCCACAGGACGGGATCCTCGAAGATGCCCGGCACCTTGGGGTAGACCGACTCGGCGCTAACCTCCTGCCAATCCTCGCCGCCCTCCTTGCTGGCCCAAATGTAGCCGCGGCGCGATACCGCGAGGTGCGATCCGTCCGCCCGCGGCGCGAATGAAAAGTTGACGTAGTTCTTGAAGGCGTAGCGTCCGCGCTTGTCGAAGTTGTAGGTGCGCGCCTTCCACGGGCCGTTCAGGCTGTCCGAGGAATAGAAGCGCCCGTGCGTTGAATAGATGCAGTATTCGCCCTGTGCGTTTTGATAGAGCTCCGGGTTGTGCCCCGGCCCGATCCAGCCTTGATAGGTATACGGCCCCATCGGGTCGGTGGCGGTGGCATGGACGATTTCCGAATCGAAATAACCAAAATGGCCGCGCGGTTCGTTCTCCGGCCAGCGCGCGGTGTAGAGGTGGAACGTGCCGTCGTCGTCCTTGACCGGGAAGCCGCACCAGTACGACCAATCCGGGGCTTCGATCCCGTTGGTGACATCGCGCGGTTTCACGTTGTCGCCGCCCCAGGTGTCGGAGGTCATCCCGCCGCGCATCGGCATCGGCAGGAACAGATCCTTGAACGGGCCGCCGTGCACCAGGTTGCTCCACGCCGCCGGACGCTCGCGCACCACGCTGTCGCCAAACGCGCATGTGGCGGCAAGAAGCATGCATGGAATCATCACTGGTTTGCTTCCCATCTTTATTCCCCCAGGGTTGTTGCATGGGTTTTACGCAGCTGCAGGTAGCGGCTGAACATGGCGTCGACGCGCGGCTTGTATTCGGGATTCAGAACCAGGTTTTCCAAGCTCTCCTCGAAAAGGTTGTCCTTCAGGTTGTAGAGCGCAACCGGTTCCAGGGCCGCCAGCATGGCTTCCGCGTTGAACTTGAAATCCTTCACCGGGGCCTTCACCTTCATGATCAACTTCCACTCCGCATCCCGGATGGCGAGGGACGGGCCGCCGGCCGCCTGGTGCATCAGGTTGGCATGGCGCTCCTTCACCTCCTGCCCCAGGAACACCGGCAGCAGGTTCATCGAGTCCATCACCAGTGAACGGTCGATCGGCTGCCCGGCTAGCGTGGCGATCGTCGCGACGGTGTCGTGAGAGATGATCGGCTCGTCGGAAACGGAGCCCGGTTTGATCTTGCCCGGCCAGACGGCAATGAACGGAACGCGGTGCCCGCCTTCCATGATCGAACCCTTGCTACCGTTCAGTCCGTTGCTCGTGTCGTGTCCGGCCGCCTTCATATCCTTGTCCCAGGAAAGGCCGCCGTTGTCGGAGGTGAAGATGAACAGCGTGTTGTCATAGACGCCGGCCTCCTTCAGCGCCCGCACCAGCATGCCGACCTGGACATCGAGTTCCTTGATCATGTCGCCATGCTTGCCCGGCGTGGTTCCCTTGATCTTGACGCCGTCCAGCTCGACGGGCGGTGCATGTGGAATATGCACGGCCTGCGAGCAGTAGTAGATGAAAAACGGCTTGGCGGCGTGTTTCGCAATATAGTCCACGCCCTTCTTTGCGAGGATCGGGCCGGCCTGCGCCGGATCCCAGTTGGAGTCGGCAATGCCACGGCGGTCGAGGTGTTTCTTCGAGGTGGAATAGTGCGTCTGGTCGGCGTCGATTTCCTTGATCACCGAATCCTCGCCCAGTTTCATCCAAACCTGGTTTTCGTAGAATGCGAATGGAATGTTCTGAACGCCCTCGGGTAGTTCGCAGGCATAGTCGAAGCCAAAGTGCAGCGCGCCTCCATCCTGTTTCTCCCAGTTAACCGGCGTGGTCAGCCAGGAACTGCCGAGGCCCCATTTCCCGAAGAATGCCGTCTGGTAGCCGCCTGCTTTTGCGATCCGCGCGCTGGTCGTCCACCCGCCCGTATCGATGCCCGAGTCCGCTTCCGGCTTCCACACGCCGAACGCGCTGTGGTTGCGGTAGGAATAGTTGCCCGTCAGCATCGAAAAGCGCGTGGGGGCGCAGAGCGACGCCGGGGAGTGGGCATCGGTGAAGCGCATCCCTTCGGCAATCAACCGGTCGATGTTCGGCGTTTCCACAAGCACGTTTGAGCCGCGCTCGCGGACATTGAAGCTGATATCGCCCAGGCCAATGTCGTCGGCCATCACGAGCACCACGTTCGGTTTGCCGGCCGCCCATGCCGCGGTTGCCATCATCAATGCGGTAACTGCCACAGCTGTTTTCATCATTCCAACTCCTTCTTTAAATCGCTATGCCGATGTAACGATATACAGTATCAAGTCTGGACGCGAAACAGGTGCGCCATTGCGGATTAAATGTGCGTTATATCGCCACGTTTCGCCCCCGTCCAAACCAGGGGTGGCCACGCATCTCGCCACGGCCGTGGTCAGATGCGTGGCCACCCCTGGTCGGATCGGTAGTGAATTTTGAAGTGAACGTCGTCCCAAAGTTAATCGGAACCGAAGCGGGCGGGACTTCCGCACGCACGGGCGGCTTTGCTGTTGGGGGCGAATCCGGAGGTTACGCCCGACCAACTATGCGACACACTAAAGCCCTGCAGGGATTGCCCATTTTTGTGGTCTGCCTATTTCCCGGTGAAGGGCTGGGTGAGTTCGATGTCGATGAAGCGGAAGAGGCCACAGTCGATGCCGACCTTTATGGCCGACGGATCGGAGAGGTCGAAGGTTTCCTTGCTGAGCAGGTCGGTCATTTTCGTTGCTTTGATATTCTGGAGTTTGACGGTGGCGGTTTTGGCGGAGGGGTCGATGTAGCCGCCGTCGATGAGCGTCAGGCGCAGGTGGGTGGGGGAGGTCTGCGCACAGACCCACGCCACGTCGCCGGAGACCGTGACCGGCAGATGCTTGGCACCGTCGATGATGTCGGTTTCGATGGTCTTGTAATATTCATCGGCTTTGAAGGTCTGGGTGCCGTCGGCGGAGATATAGTTGCGCCCATCGGTGATGTATTCCTTCAGGATGCCCTTGTACATCGGGTGGAGGTGGTCGGCCAGTTTGCCGCGCGGGGCGGACGGGTCGGCAAACGTGCCGGTCTGCGGCGGGGTCATCATGACGATGCCGTTGGGGTAGGGCGGCAGATAGTTGAGGCGGCGGTCGTTCACGCCGGCGGCATAGCGCGAGAAGTCCCACTCCGTATTCGGCGCGCCCGGCCAGCTTCCGTTGAGGCGGCCGAAGACCATCGGGTTGGCATCCTCTTCTTGCTGGTTGAAGAAGGTCATCCACTTCACGTTGTTGCCGGTGTCGAGGAAGCGCTCGTCCGGCGTGGTCATGCCGAGGTGCACCGGCGAGAGGCTGACGAGCTCGCTGCGGCCGGGGACATAGAGCGCGCCCTTGGCGATCAGTTCCCAGAGGATGGACATGTAGTCCTGGTCGACCGGGAAGTTGTTGAGGTAGGTGGCGCCGCAGGAAATGTTGTAGATCATCTGGCGCAGGAAATGGTTGGGCAACTCCTGGTGGGAATGCTGGCGCGTGCGGTCGAAGCTGGTGTTGTCGCGCGCGCAGCGGGCACCCCATTGATCGACCGATCCGGCGGCCCAGATGCCCAGGCGCGCGGCCACGCTCTGCTCCATGGTTTTGTCGGTGGTTTCCTCCAACGCCGGAACAAACACATCGGCATATTCGCCGGAGATGAGCTTCGACCACATCGGCAGGTAGACGATGCCGTTCCAGAAACCATGCTTGGTCCGGATGAAGATGTTGCAGTTCTTGCCCCGTGCATGTTGCGCCATCGGATAGAAATGGTTTTCCAGCACCCAGGCAAAGTGCTCGTCGTGCTGTTCGAGCTCGGGATAGATGGTGACGACCTTCTTGCCCTTTTCCCGGGCCATGTCGAAAATCTTTTTCTGGGTCTGAAGGCTGGTCTGGAAGGGATCGTTGCCGTGGCCGCCCCAGTAGGCGATGCCCGGCGCCCCGTCGAAGTTTGCGGCGATCTCCTTGACCATCCCATCGCTGGAGAGGATGTATTTTTTGCGACGGTCGCGCTTCTTCCGGTAGACTTCGTCGAAGGAGGAGCGATCGACGTCTTCCACGCGCGGAAGGTGTTTGCCGTTCATGAAGACCGGGCTTGTGTGGTTGGCTTCGATTTCGGCAATGGCCGGGTGGTCCCGGTTGTCGGTCATGAAGGTGACGGGCGGGACGTCCTTTTCCCATGAAGGTTTCTTGAACGACTGGAGTTGTTCGCGGGCTTCGGCGGTCTTGTTGATGATGGCGGTGATGTTGCCGGGTGGTTGGAGGGCGGCATATTCGTGTTTCCAGTCTGGGTCGTCGAGGTTGATGATGTGGATGCAGCTGCCGCCGCTCTGGGCGCTGGCGAGCACGATGAGGTTCTTGCCCTCGGGCTTCCACATGTCGTTGTATGAAAAACGGTTTGCGAGCACCTCGGCCTCTTTGGCATCCACGTCATCCAGATCGGTGGGCAGCAGGAGGATCTTGGAGCCGAACAGAACGAAGAGCATGGCGTTCTTTCCTTCCTTGACCAGCTCGGGCTGGACCACGCGATAGCCGAAGCCATCGACCTTGTTCTTGAGCTGCTGGATGCCGAATTGTTTCTGCCGGGCTTCATCGATGTCGAAGGTGCCGACATACGCGTCCTGGATCATGGACGTGGCGCCCGTCAAGACCTCGTCGTTGCCGTCGCCGTCCAGGTCGGCGGTCCGGAGCTCGCCGACCCCGCCGGAGAGCTTCGTGACCTTGTTGAACGGTTTTTCCTCCAACGGTTCGAAGCAGTAGAGATGGCCGGCGGCGCCGGTGCTCCAGATGGCTGCGTGCACCGCGATGGCGTCGCCGCCCGTTTTGCGCCGGATCGGGCGGATGAAGTTGGCGACGTGCTTGTTGGCTTCCGGCAGGATCTTGTCGGACTTGCCCCAGGGCTTCTCCTTCGAATAGAGCTTGGATTCGATGGCCTTGACCAGCGAGCCCTCCGGCGAGAGGTAGTATATGTTCATGTCGTAGCTGCCGCAGACGATGTAGGGCACGCCGCCTTTGCGCACCACGCAGACGGCATTCATTGGCGCGTCGCTGGCCTTGAACCGCCAGAGCAGGTTGCCGTTGGCGTCCAGGCAATAGAGGTGGCCATCGGCGTTGGCGGCCAGGATTTCATCGGTCTTGTCGCCGGTGATGTCCGCGCACCACAGGTCGTGGTTCATGAAGCCGGAGAGTTCGTTTTTCCAGCCAACGGAACCTTTCGGCGAAACGGCCATGATGGTTCCATCGTAGTCGCTGGCGACCATGAAGGAGGCCCCGTTCTTCTGCGCCGTTCGCACCTTGCAGATCGTGTGGCCGGTTTCGATGCTCGTAATGGCGGAACCGAACGCCGAGGCGGCCATCAGCGCCGTGGTTAGAACAAGTGTCGTTTTCATCATCAATCCTCTCTTCATGGGTGTTGCCGAATAAACGCAATGCGATCGGCGGTTTGGACGCAAGCGGCATGCACGCTTGCGTCTTGTTTATGCGCCATTCCGCCATGGGGTGGAGCGCTGTTCCCCGCTAGGGCTGGCTAATGTTCAGCCGGAAGAAGAGGTGGTCGTTGGTGCCGCCATGGACCTGGCGTTCGGCTTCGGTGTAGGCCGGGTTGGTGGTTGCCGAACTGGAGGTTGAGTCCCACGTGCTGCTCCAGGTTCCCGACACGAGGTTGTCCGTCCATTCCGCGAGATATTCGATGCCGGGGTTGGTGTGGCCGACCTGCCAGTTGTAATAGCTGACGACGTTTCCGATGCCGTATTCCATGTACGGAACCTTTGATGCCACTTCCGGGTTGGTGGCATCGCCGCCGAGTGCATATTCCTTCAAGTCGGATTCGCCGTCGTGGTCGTAGTCGGCGCCGGAATTGCCGGAAAGGCCTTTCTCGCTGGCGTGCTCGCCCCAGCCGTTTTCCGGGAAGAAGGGTTCGCTCAACCGGATGTCGATGAAGCGCCAGAGTCCGAGCGGCACGTCGATCGAAGCGGTTCCGCCGGCGGTGCCGTAGGTGGTGCCGTCGAGCACATCCTTCACCAGAACGGGGTCGACGGTGTTGAACGTAACCGTGGCCATGCGCGCCTTGGGGTTGAGGTAGCCGCTATCCACCACGGTCAGGCGCAGGTTGGTGGGGGAGGTCTGGGCGCACACCCAGGCGACTTCGCCGGCCACCGTTAGCGGGAGCTGCGAGGCGCTGGCGGCGATGGCGTTGGCGACCGTGGTGTAGTAGGTGTCGGCCGCGTTGGTGGTGGTGCCGTCGCTGGAGATATAGTGGCGTCCGTTGCTGATGTATTCCTGCATGATGTTCTTGTACATCGGATGCAGCTTGTTGCGCATCGCGCCGCGCGCGGCGTTGGTGTTGGCGAACACGCCTTCCTGCACCGGGGTAACGAGCACCGTTCCGTTCGGGTAGGGCGGGATGAAGTTCTGGCGGCGATCCTTCACGCCGGCGGCATAGCGCGAGAAGTCCCATTCGGTGTTGGGCGCGGCCGGCCAGGTGCCGTTCATGCGGCTGAAGACAAACGGGTTGTCCTGCTCGAACGCCTGGTCGTAGAAGGTGATCCATTTGTTGTTTTCGCCGTCGTCGAGATAGTGCTCGTCCGGCTCGTGCATGCCGAGGTGCACCGGGGAGAAGCTCACGATTTCCTCGCGCTTCGGGACATAGAGCGCGCCCGTTGCCACCAGTTTCCAGGCGAGGCTCTGGTAGTCGGCATCGACGTAGGTGACGTTCAGGACGCTCGCACCACCGGCCAGGTTGTAGACCATGTTGCGCAGGAAATGGTTCGGCAGGCGCTGGTAGGAGTGCTGGCGCTGGCGGTCGAAGCTTGGGTTGTCGCGCGAGCAGCGCATCCCCCAGCTGTCGAGCGCGCCGCTCGCCCACAGGCCCTGGCGGCCAACGATGCTCAACTCGCAGGTTTTATCGGTGGTCTCCTCCAGGCCGGAGGTGAACACTTCGGCATACTCGCCGTTGCGCATGCGCTCCCAGGCCGGCAGATAGACCGCGCCCTGCCAGAAAATGTTTTTGTTGCGGATGAAAATGTGTGCGTTGTTGGTGCGCGCATATTCCGCCAGCGGATAGAAGCGGTCTTCCATCACCAGCTCGAAGGCCTCCGACGAGCCGTTCATTTCCGGCCAGATCAGGACGGTCTGTTCGCCGTTCTGCAGATCGATGATCCCTTTGAGGGTGTCCAGGCTGTAGTAGTAGGGATCGTTGCCGTGTCCGCCCCACATGGCGATCCCTTCGCCGCCATCGTCCTCCGCCGCAACCTGGCCGAGGATCCACGACTCCGTTTTCACATAGTTCCTGCGACTGTCGCGCTTGTCGCGGTAGGTGGGGTTGTCCGCCAGCACGGTGTCGCGGTTCCAGTCGGCGGGGTCCTGGGCATAGCTGTCCCAATAATAGTTCATGAACACGGGGGTGTCGGAATAGCCTTTGATGTCGAGCGCCTCGGGGTGCGTCGGATCTGCGCCGGTCAGGATGACCTCGATCGGATCGCGTTCCCAGGCTGGCTTGCCGAAGCTTTCCAGGTCGGTCCGGACCTTCGCCGTGTTTGCAAGGATGGCTGCGATCTTGCCCGGCGGTTCCAGGTTTTCGTAGTCGGTCTGCCAGTCGGGATGCTGCGGATCGATGATGTGGATGCAGCTGCCGCCGCTTTGCGCGCTGGCCAACAGGATCTTGCCGCTGCCCGGATCCTGCCACAGGTCGTTGAAGGCATAGGAGCATTGCAGGTTGGAGGCGGAGCTGACCAGGTTGCTGTCGCCGCTGGGTGTGGCGATGAGCAGCGTCGCGCCGCACATGATGAAATAGTTATCGGTGCCCCCGTCCGGGAACAGGACGGCCTGGGTGACGCGGTAGCCATTGTCCTGCTTGCTGCCGGTCAGCACCCAGCGGCGCTCTTCGCCGGTGGCGGGATCCAGGTGCATGATCTGGTCATCGTTCAGGCTGGAGGAGCCCATGAGGATTTCGTGGTTCCCGTCGCCGTCCTCGTCGACAATCTTCAGGTCGCCGTACACCTTCGCGCCGCCGATGTTGTTGGTGGAGTAGGGCAGGTCGGCGAGCGGTTCGAACAGGTAGATTTCGCCGTTGGATTGCAGGGCGCTCATGGAACCGTGCACCACCAGTTTTTCGGAGCCATCGCTCTGAGGCAGCGGGCGCAGGAAGGTGGCGTTGTGCAGGCGGTCCGGCGGCGCGTTGTCGCCCCAGGTGTTGGCGATGGAATAGGTCTGGGAATAGATCGACTTCACCTGCGCGCCGGTGGCATCGAGATAATGGATGTATTTGTCGTAGGCGCCGCAGACGACGTAGGGCGTCCCGTTCGACTTGACGCTGCAGACGGTATACATGGGCGGCAGGTGGCCGCCGGCGTTGGGCGCATAGTGCCAAAGCAGGGTGCCGTCGATGCCGAGGCAGTAGACCGTGCCGTCGGCATTGGCGACCAGGATTTCGTCGGAGCCGTTGCCCGTTAAATCGCTGCACCAAAGGTCGTGGTTCATGTAGCCGGAAAGGTGGTTCGTCCACAGCGCGGTGCCATCCCATTCCATGCCAAGAACCGCGCCCTCGTAGGTGCTGCCGATAATCCGCGTGTGGGTCCCGTCGATCGCCGTGCGCACCTTCTGGATCGTCCAACCGGTTTCGTGGCTCGTCAGCGGTTGCGGCGGTTCGACGGGCGAACCGGGGGCGGTCAGCGATACGTTGTCGATCACGCCGCCGCTGCCGGAATCGGTCGCCAGCCGGAGGCCGATGTAGTCGTAGTCGGAGACGTCGCCGAGGCCGGCGGCATAGCCGGACAAATCAAGGTCGGTCGAGAAATGCCGCACGGTTCCGGCGGTTCCGGTGAATGTTGCCCTCGACGTGTTGATTTCGCCGGTGCTGTAGGTGCCATCCAGCAGGTCGGCATATCCGGCCGCGCCGTCGAGGTTGCTGATTTTCCACGACTCGTAGTTGATGCCGATGAAAAAGGTTCCGTTGGTGGGTGTTCCCGTGTTTTTCCAGCCGATCAGCTGGTAGGTCAGGTCGAGGTCCGTGCCGGTGTCGCCGGCCGGGGCCGTCCAGTCGAACGCAAGGCGGAGCGTGTCGCCCGCTTGCGTCGTGACCGCATTCACCTGGGCCAGGCCGCCCTGCGGGCGCGTGGCGGTGTTGGAGGCAACGCCTCCGCCGATGTCCCAGGTTCCCTTGTGGTCCCAGCCCGCATCGAGTTCGGAAAACACGGTTGCATTGTTGCCGGTGTCCGCGCCGGTTGCGCCGGTCGAGAAAGACCCGTCGTTCAAAAGCTCGGCCTGGATGCCGACGGCACCCGCCACGATGCCTAAAGCCAGGTTCCAACATTTCATCCTGCATGTTCCTCTCTTTAATCCGTCGTCCGGCCTTCGGAAGGCGGGGCTGATGGCGGATCAGTTTTTCGCCGCCTTCATTCCCTCGGCGGCCTGGAACCCGGTGTTCTTTTTGATCGTTACGCTTTCGGTATCCACCGTCTGCGTGATGCGCAGCGGGGCAAAGCCTTCCGCGTCGTTCTTGACGATGCTGACGTTGCTGCAGTAGTCGAGCTTGATGGCTTCGCCTTCCTCGATGGCGGGGTAGTCGGTGCTGAAGACCATTTTGTTGCCGGAGATGGTGAGGCCTTCGCAGGAGCGCGCCTCCACCATGTGGCCGTTGAAGCTGCGGATGGTGTTGTCGATGAACTTAATGTTGCGGTGGTAGCGGCCTTCGCCCATGTGCTGGGTGTCGTTGAACAGCGGGGAGGCGAGCAGGGGATAGCGGTTGTCGCACGCAAAGCCAATGTTGACGAACTCGTTGTTGCGGATCACCACGTCTTCCACCGCGCCGGACTCGTACCACTTGTTGTTGTCGCCCTCGATCAGGATGCCGTGCATCTGCGAGGAGAGGTGGTTGTCTTCGATCAGCACCTTGCCCTTGGTCGTGACCAGGATGCTGCGCGCGCGGTTTTCGCGGACGATGTTCTTGCGGAAAACCAGATCCGGATACCACGTCAGGTTTTCGACCGAAAGGGGCACATTCGGCATGACCTCGGGAACCTCCTTGAGCGTCAGGACAAAACGGTGTTCGTTGAGGATGCGGATGTCTTCAATCGTGGTTTCGAACAAGGGCAGGACGGTCAACCGCGACATCAGGCAAACCTTGTCGCCGGGTTCGCCGAAGGTCAGGCCCCATTGCTGGAAGTGGCTGATGTTGCAGAGGAGTTCCTTGTTGCCCAGGTATTCCGCCACCGGCACATACGCGCCGTGCACGTTGATGGCGTCGTCGAGCATGTGCTCGAACACGCAGTTTTCGACCTTGATCAGGCCCTTGCAACCGATGTAGTGCGTGGCGTCGGCGCGGGTGGAAACGATGCGCTCCTCGGTGGAGGTGACCTTCATGCCGTCGAGCGTAATGTTTTCGGTGCGCTCGACGATGAGCCCCATGCCGCCGGCATCGTGGACGACGACGTTCTCGATCTTCAGGTCTTTCGAGTTGGTCACGTGGATCGCCGGGCAAAGGCGGCTGGTCGGATGGACGCCGTGGGCCACGAGGATGGTGCCGACCGGCGGCGGCTCCTTCTTGAAGCCCCCCTCGATCTTGATCCGGTTCTTGCCGGGCTTGGAAACCTTGATCGGCTTCCAGCTGTTGAGGGCGTAGCGGTCGGTGTCGTAGATGGGCGCCCGGGTTTCCGGATCCCAGACCATGTTGGAACCAATCGGGTCTTCCTGCCCCATGCGGTCGAACAGCAGCTGCCCGTTCTTGATTTTGTGGGGGTAGCGTTTTTCATCCAGTTCGAACACGGCGGCTTTCTTTTCCACATCACGCTCGATGCATTTGAGTTCGGCGTGGAAGGACTGTGCCCAATCGATGGAAAAATTCCTGAGCGTTATTCCTTCAACACGTTCGATGGTGAACGGAACCACGCGGCCGTGCATCATGAACATCGAGCCGTTGCCCTCGATGGTGATGTTCCGGTGGTTGAACAGTGGAAAGACCATGCGCTTGAGGCCGTTGTCGTGGTTGGCCACGGCGCGGTGCATTTCGAGCGCGTTTTCGGCATGGAACTCGTAGTCCCCTTTCGGGAAGCTCAGCGTGACGCCCGGTTCGTTTTCGATGCTCTTGATTAAACTGTTCAGGGCATACGTGCCGTCTTGCCCGGGTACAATGCCGTGTTCGGCCACGTTGACGATGCGGCCTTCCGCCACGAGTGCCCCCAAGGCAATGGTGCAAGTTATCAGTGTTTTCATGACTCCAACCTTTCAATCGATTTAATTCCGAACGGGCAACCCAAGTGATCCCAGCCCATTGGAATGTTCAATTTATAGGTCAGATGCGAGGCAATCGGCTATATCACATCCCGTAAAAGAAATGCGTAATTTTGCCAATGGAGTGCGGCACTTCGGTGCCGCTTTTTGCAGCAATGATCGTGGAAAAGCGAAACAGCAAGTTTCGCACTCCATGTTTTCAACGCTTCGCCTCCAGCAGCGTTTTCAGCTTAGCCACGAGCTCCGGCTGCTTTTCGGCAATGTTGAGGGTTTCTTTTTCGGGGGAGGTGTGGTCGTAGAGTTCAACGAAGCCGTCTTTCTGGTGCACGATGATGCGGTGGGTGTCGGTGCGTAGCGTTGCTTTGTCGGCGCGGTAGGCGAGGGCGGTGTGGCCGGCGGCGGAGGGGTCGTTGAGCTGCGGCAGCAACGATTCGCCTTGGGCAAAGGTTGGTTTTTCAACGCCGGTGAGGTCGCACAACGTCGGGAAGAGGTCGAGCGTTTCCACCACGGCATCGGTTTTTGCGCCGGGATGGCCGATGCCCGGATAGTAGACGATGAGCGGCGAGTGGAGCGCTTCCTCGAAGAGGCTGTGCTTGCCCCAGATCGCATGTTCGCCCAGGTGCCAGCCGTGGTCGCCCCAGACCACGACGATGGTGTTTTTGTCTGCGCCGGTTGCCTTCAGGGCGGCCAGAATGTCGCCGACATGCTTGTCGGCATAGGTGACGCAGGCGGCATAGTGCCGGCGCACCTCTTCGGAAAAGGCGGGGTCTGTGCGCGGGTCCTTGCCCCAGCGGTTGTATTTCATGAATTCGCCGGAGCTGTGCCAAGTGGTTTTTCCCTGCGGCTTTTCCGGATGCGGAACCGGCGGGAGCTGCACGCCGTTATAGGGTTCCATGTATTTTGCCGGCGCGCCGAACGGCAGGTGGGGCTTGATGAGGCCGATGGCGAGGAAGAACGGCTTGCCCGCTTCCGCAAGCTCGCCGAGCTGCCTGATGCCCTCCTCGGCAATCAGCCCGTCGGGATAGATGGTGTCGGGGCCTGCCGTGCTTTGGAACAGATCCATTTTGCCGGCCTGCTTGCGGATTTCGCCATGGGCCAGGCCGTGCATGGCGCCAACGGGGGTTTCCCACTCGCCGCACGGCATCAGGTGCCGCGACCACGCATTCGGGATTTCAATCTTCGAATCATCGTTCCAATCGTTTCCCCCGCGCCCGCCGGGATGGTGCGAAACCTTGCCGACGGACACCGTGGTGTAGCCGTGGGTGCGGAACCATTCCGGCATGCTCGGCGGAACCGAGGCCGGTTCCTTTTCCACTTGCGCGGCGCGTTTGAACAGGGCGTCGTTGCCGGGCGCGCCATAGCGGCCGGTTAGCAGCGTGCAGCGCGACGGGCCGCAGCTCGGGGCGTTGACATAGTGGCGGTGGAACGGGCGGCCCAGCTCCGCCAACCGGTCGATGTTGGGCGACTCGACATAGTCCGCCCCGAACGCTTTCAGCTCCGGGCGCAGGTCGTCGATGCACAGCAATAGGACGTTCCGGGGCGGGGGGGCGGCAAGGGCAGCAATGGCGGATAGTGTAATTAGCAAAACGATCTGTTTTTTCATGAAGGCTCCATTTATGGGATGGGACGGTGGCGGGAAACCATAGTGGACAGAGTACACAAACCATCCGGCGCAAACCCGCCAGCGGCAGGGGGGGGTGCCGATGCCGTTTGCCGGTGTGGCGGGTCGGTTGGCGGAATCGCGCATTTCTTTTGCGGGAACGTATATTGAAGCGTTGGAGGTTTGGTGGTTTTTTAGAGACCATCAAGTCCAAGTCGGAGGGCGCAATGGCTTGTATGGTGTCCAGGCTAGGGAGTTTGGATGGAATATCAATTCGTTGAGCAACTAAACCCAATACTGAGGAGTACAGGATGAAGAAATCACGAAAGCGAACAACATTTGCAATGGGCGCATGCCTGATGCTGGCCGTTTCGGCCCAGGCCGCGACATATGAGTTTACGTCGGGCGAAGGTTTCACGAACGGTGCCCTTGCCGGGCAGGCGGGCTGGTCTGGTGACAACGAGAACACCGTGAACACGAATGATGGCGGCAGCGTATTGTTCCCCGCCGCGGCAGCGTGGCGATCCAATTATGCCGCCGACTCGTTCGATTCGGCCAACAACCGGTTCACGGCGGCCGCCGACTTGTCTTGGGTTGAGGCTGCCACCAACGGCGGCAACGATGTGGCCAGTATCCAGATCCAAGGCGGTGGGAATTCCATTCGCGGCTACATCACCCGCGTACAAAAGAAAAACCCCGAAGGCCACTCGGTGCTGTATGCCTTGAATATCAAGAACAGCCTGGATCAGGCCTGGGAATACGAAAACGTGAGCCAATCCGTTTTCGGTGTAAACGATGTTGATGATTTTGAAACCGACCCGATGCACCTCTCCATGACGCTGGAACGCGGCGCAAGCTCCAACGAGTGGGCCTATACCCTGTCGGTTTCCAATCGGGTCAGCGGCGACACCGTTGAGGTCTCCGGCGTAGACAAAACCAGCAGCAGCAACTTTTATGCGGCGGCAAGCTATGTTGCCGGCATCAATTCTTCCCGGGACGATTCAACCAGCGGATGCAGCAACCGCATGGTGCATGCCTTTTACTTCGATGCAACCTATGTTGCACCGCCGGGGCCGACCATTGTTCGTTGGGGAACAGCGGGGGGCGATGTCAACATCGTGACCAACGGAACCCAGGACTTCGTACCCTATCCGGCATACACGGCATACGGCGACAATCGCGAATGCAATCCCATCATTGGAACCAACTACTATGCGGATGCAACCGACCGTTCACCGGTATTCAACCATGCCGGTTCCAACGGATCGAACACCAAGAGCGTGACCGAAGACGGCAGTGGCGACTTTATTGCCTCGGCCAAGAACCAGCTGGCCTATCGCAAGATCGTGACGTGGGAAAACTTCCTGGTCGATAACCACACGCTGGACAGCCTTGCGGTTGAAACGCGCCGCAGCGCCAACAAAGGCGACGACTATTCCTATTTCCGCTGGATCATCAAGAAAGGCACCGGCGAATGGTTTGCCAGCGCCGAGGTTCCCACGACTGCAGGCTTTGCCCTCTACGAAGAAAATGATCCGGCTGCAATCAGCTGGTACAGCTTCAACCCATACCAACAGATCGACAATGTGACTTTCGCATCCAACTCCACGGCCATTACCATGGATGATGTGTTCGTTGTTGGAACCTTCTCTTCGTTCACCAACTCGGATGGCGGATATTGCGCGCTCCAGACCCGCTACTTTGAAGCCACCGCCAATCCCGGCCAGGTTTCCGAAACCTTGCTGCAGTGGGGCGATACCGGGGGCGACACCAACCTGGTTTCGGCGACGCAGCAGTTTGTCGACCGCGGTACTTCCGATATCGAAAACTACACCGGCGGCACAACCTCCACCCCGCCGATCGGCGTTGACTATTACCCGGACAATACCGACCGTTCGCCCGTCATCAATGCGGCGGTCAACCTGAAATGGGCCAACACCATCGGAATTGGCGATGGCGATGACTCCATATACTACGCCCACAACAATGCGAACCTGGAAGGGATGTTTGTGTGGGAAGACTGGACCCAGGATCCGGCGGAAGTGGTTGCTCTTTCCATGGAGATCAAGCGTTCGGGTACAGGTAACTCTAACACGGTTGTGCGCTTCCTTGTTGAGAATAATGTAGGAGACTGGTTTGCCTCGGAACCGCTTGAAGTGACGACCAAGGATGCCTACACCAGCGTTGTGGGCAATGCGGGCGGTATGACCTGGTTTGAGTTCACCCCAATGAACAGCAAGGTGGTGGGCTTTGGGGCGGTGGCCTCGCCGGCGATGACCAATATTGTATCGGCCGGCTACTATGTGCAGGCCCAAGGCCCGGGGGCTTGGAATGCCGTGAACACGCGATTGTTCCGGGTTTCCGGCTATGCCGAAAGCACTGAACCTCCCGCATCGTCCTACGAAATCTGGGCGGCTCTCAAGGGCCTGACTCCCGGCGTGAACGATGGCAAGGCCGACCACGCCGACTCCGATACCCTCAACAACTGGGGCGAGTATGTCTTTGGCGGCGATCCGCTCGACGGTGGAAACATCGGCTCGCAGCCCGTGCTGGGCGCCGGGGCCGGCGAATATGTCTGCTACCTCATCGGCGATGACGCCGTACGGGCCGTCGTGAAGGCCACCGACAATCTGACCATGCCGAATTGGCAGCCCATCGCCACCAACGATGTCAGCGCCACCGACGGCGTGCTTGGCGCCTACACCAACGCGGTCGATACTTCAGGCGGCAAGCTCTTCCTGAAACTCGAAGTGGAATAAGGCGATGGAGGGGCGGGTGCCACCCCGTCCGCCGTGCTTCGAACACGAACCCCGTCCCCGTGGCGGGGTTTTTCGTTTGGGCGCATGGCAAGATGGCGCATGTTTTTTGCCGCAATGGGTATGGCATCGGAGGGTACGAAATGGTTCTCTTATCCGAGGAGCAAACAATGGCCAATGCGATGGTCAAACAGGTTGGGAAGGAAGCACACGCCAACGACGCGTCGTTGGTCTACGATCCACCGTGCGGGGAGGGGAAATATATACTGACCCCGCCCGCATCGCCCCGGCCGCGCCTCCATGGGCCGGCGGTCTTCGGAGTCCGCCCCGGCGCGCCCTTCCTCTACACCATTCCGGCAACCGGGGAAAAACCGATCCGCTATTCCGTGGTGGGCCTTCCCGCCGGATTGCGCGTCGATGCGCAATCCGGCGTGGTTTCCGGAACCATCGAGGACCGCACGCCGCGTGAATATGCCCTGACGCTGAAAGCGGAAAACGAACGGGGAACCGCCGAAAAACCCTTCACCATTTTCGTGGGCGACACGATCTGCCTGACGCCGCCGATGGGCTGGAACTCCTGGAACTGCTGGCAGGGCGATGTGAGCCAGAAGCATGTGTACGACTCGGCCGTCTCCATGGTGACCCAGGGACTCCGCGACGTTGGATGGAGCTACATCAACATCGACGATGCGTGGCAGGGCCTGCGCGGCGGCGAATTCAACGCCATCCAGCCCGATCCCGACAAGTTTCCCGACATCCAGGCGATGTGCAACGAAATCCATGCGCTGGGCCTCAAGGTCGGGATCTATTCAACGCCGTGGGTCACCACCTATGCCGGCCGCATCGGCGGTTCGTCCGACACGCCCGAAGGCGAGTGGAGCAAGGAGGTCCATGCCCCGGACGACTATCGCCCCTCGAAGGTGTCCTACCGGGTTGCCCCCTATGTGTTCGATGAAAACGATGCGGCGCAGTGGGCCGCCTGGGGGATCGACTATCTGAAGTACGACTGGAGGCCGAACGATCCCGAAAGCACGATCCGCATGGCCGAGGCGCTCAAGGGCTGCGGGCGCGATGTGGTCTATTCCCTCTCCAACGGTGCGCCCATCGAGCATGCCGAACTCTATGGCCGCATTGCCAACTGCTGGCGCACCGCAGGCGATCTGAAAGACCGGTGGGACCAGGACGGGTGCCACCTCAACATTATCGAACAGTGGGAGCAGCACCGCAACTGGATCGAGCAGGGTATGCGCGGCGGTCCCGGCCATTTCCCGGATCCGGATATGCTCGTGGTCGGCGAGTTGGTGACCAGCCACGAAGCCGAGCATGCCATTGCGCCATCCCAGCTGACCCCCGATGAGCAGTACAGCCACATTTCGTTGTGGGTGCTCTGGGCGGCGCCGCTTTTGATCGGCTGCCCGATCGAAACCCTGGATGCCTTTACGCTCAACCTGCTGACCAACTCCGAGGTGCTCGAGGTGCACCAGGATTCCGTCGCCGTGCCCGGCATCTCGGTGCGCATCCAGGATGGTATCGAAATCGTCGTGAAGGAGCTGGCCGATGGCGGCAAGGCGATCGGCCTGTTCAATCTCAACGACGAGGCGCAGGTGGTGACGCTCGATTGGCGGGAGGCCGGCCTTGAAGGCAAGCAAACCCTCCGCGACCTTTGGCGGCAAACCGACCTCGGTGTTTTTGAAGATCGGTTCAGCGCGCGCGTCCGTTCGCACGGAGTAGTGTTGATTCGAACCCAATAATTTGGTCAGATTCGACGCTCCCGTCCCCATTTACAGATATGGATAACCAAAGGTTTTGATATGAAGATGTTTCGTTCACTGGCACTGTTTCCCTTGTTTATTGGCTTGGCGGTCTCTGCGGCGCAGAGGCCCAACGTGGTCATCATCTATGGCGACGACGTTGGCTTTGCCGACATCGGCATCAACGGCTCGGTCATGATTCCAACGCCGAACATCGACCAGCTGGCCCTGGAAGGGCTCAACTTTACCGACGGCCACTGCTCGGCGGCCACCTGCACGCCGTCGCGCTTCTCGATGCTCACCGGCCTCCTGGCCTTCCGCCACAACGCGCGCGTGCTGCCGCCCGACGCCCCGCTGCTCATCCCGACCGACAAGCTGACGCTGCCCAAGCTGTTCAAGCAGGCCGGCTACCACACCGCCGTCATCGGCAAGTGGCACCTCGGCATCGGAACCCCGGGCGTCCAGACCGACTGGAACGGCGACGTCAAGCCCGGGCCGCTCGAGATCGGCTTCGACTATTCCTTCCTGCTGCCCTCCACCAACGACCGCGTCCCGTGCGTCTACCTCCGCAACCACCGCGTTGTCAACCACGACCCCAACGATCCGATTCACGTCGGCAAAACGCTCAACGATGTTCAGAAACCCGGCAGCACGCAATATCCCGATGGCCGAACCAACCGCGAGTCCATGACCGTCTACCAGAGCACCCACGGGCACAACGACAGCGTCATCAACGGCATCGGCCGCATCGGCTACATGTCCGGCGGAAAGGCCGCGCTATGGGACGAGCAAACCATCTCCGATGTCTTTGTCGACGAAGCCCACGCCTACATCAAGGAGCACAGGAAGGAGCCCTTTTTCCTCTACTTCGCCTCGCAGGATATCCACGTTCCGCGCTATCCGCACCCGCGCTTCCAGGGCGCCACCCAGCTCGGCCACCGCGGCGACGCCATGGTGGCGTTCGACTGGACGGTCGGCCAGATCATGCGCGCGCTCAAGAAATACGACCTCGAGCAAAACACCATCGTCATCTTTTCCTCCGACAACGGCCCCGTCTACGACGACGGCTATGCCGACGGCACCACGGTGCTCTGCTCGCAGGAGGAATCCGACCGCGGGCACGATGCCTCCAGCGTCTGGCGCGGCGGAAAATACCAGATCTACGAAGGCGGCACCCGCGTACCGTTCATCATCCGCTGGCCCGCCAAGATCAAGCCCGGCCTCTCCCCGGCCATGGTAAACCAGGTCGACTTCATGGCCTCCTTCGCCCACCTGCTCGGCGTCGAGCTGCCCGAAAACGAAGCCATCGACAGCCGCAATATCCTCCCCGCCTTCCTCGGGGAGACCAAGGTTGGCCACCAATACATGGTCGAGGAATCCTTTGGCCTCGCCCTGCGCGACCGCCACTGGAAATATATCGAACCCGTCCAGCCCAAATGGCCCCAGGGCCGCGACCCCATCGAGGAATCGCTGCACGACCTCAACGCCGATCCCGCCGAGCAAGTCAACTTTGCCCCGCTCCATCCCGAAAAGGCCGAAAACATGAAAGCCATCCTCAATAAACTACGCACCGGAACCGGCGCCCGCGGAACGATTCAGTAGCACCTGCGGCAAACAGCGCGGATGGTAGGCAGAAAACCATTTCCCGGTGCGGGTGGTTTTTTTGAACCACTGATTCACACCAATGAACACGAATTCCCCTCTGCGTCCGCACCGAAAAATAGTCATGTCGTTAATCGTCTTGTGAAAAAAAAACTGGTTGGAGGGCGAGGTTCCATCCGAGCCGTTCGTGGAGGGGCGGACGCTGCCCGCCCGGGCGCACGGCGTGCGCCCCTCCATCCGCCGCTTCCCCTTCGCAACCCCACCGTCGATCCTCGCCGAGCTGGCTCTTTCGGAATCGCCGGCCTCCAATCCTTGGAAAGAAACATGAATAATAACATGGCGACGGGGGCTCGTGCTCCATACCATCCCCATAGATAAGCCGGACGAGCCGGGGTGGCTCAGTCCAACAAGATTTTATCCTCCTGCTCTTCAACCTGCTTCAACAGAGAGGACGTTTGGGGAAGCAGGAGGGATAAAATCCTAATCGTTCGGTACATAAAAAATGAATGATGTTTCAGAATATACGTTGCTAGATAAATTCAGCCTTCATCAAGGGAAGATCGCCTGCGATTTATTCGAAGAGAAACGCATTGATTTTCAAATCGAAATGGCTGACTCCCCACATCAGGATATTAAGCCATGGCAATCGTTATGGGGAGGATCATTTGGGACAGAAGAAACCTCTGTAAATATCTATGTTCTGAAATCGTCACTTGAACAATGCATCACAATTCTAAATGAACATAAAAATAAACCGAATAAGGATCAAAAAGGGGGGCGGGCGTGCTTCAAGGAAGCACCACTAGAGCCGGCTAAGGTGCCGGTCTTTTGATCTTTGTAAAAAAGGATTATTCGGGTCCGACTGTGCGGACGGCCGACAGAGCCGGGGCGGCTATGGATGGTTGCCCGTTTGGCGGGGCAGGCGGGACGCCCGCGGTACAGCAATCGGTACGCCGGCGGTGCGGCGCCATTTCCCGACGGGTGCAAGAAAGCCCCCGCTCCGTTGGAAGCACCCCTCGATCCTGTTCGCTCGCGCCAACGGATGAGGCCGGTTTCGGGCAGAAGCATTATACGGCAGAAAGCTTCGGTGCTGGGATCGGGTCGCACGGTGGGGCAGGCGGGCCGCCAGCGATGCCGAAAAAAGATCAGGCCGCCTAAGTCGTGTTATTCAGGAAAGGTGATGCGCGCAAAAATGCGATGGCTTTGTACCTTGGCTCTACGTAGATTTTAGAGGCAACGAATGCATGGAACACGAAGTGAGAGTGCCAGCTTCAGTTCAAGAGGTTTTTGATAAATTGTTTTCGGCCTTTCCGGCGGTTGCGGTCGGTAGGGCGGTGTGGCGCAAACGCGCATGTTTTTTGTGGGTTCCTCTATATGATTCTTGCCGGTTTCATGTTTGATTAAACCGATCCGGCCATGGGCGGCCGGTGAGATGATGGGCTATATGAAGGCAATTTTGGTTCTACCCTTTTCGTGTTTGTTCGCAACCGTGTCGGCGATGGCCTGGACGGGGGGGACGAATGAGGCGGATTGGATCCAGCTGACGAACGAGGTTGCGGCGAGCCGCGCCCAACTCACGAACCTGATGGGCCAGGCCGATGCGGCGGGGTTGAACACGGATTATGCCTATGTGTCGCAGGTGGTCATCGACCGGTTCCAAATCTACGCCACGTATGACTATGAGCATCCGGAGGAGGTCCATGAGGCGTTCACGAATGTCTGGTGGAACAACAAGGTTCCCGACCCGGACTTTCCGATCAACCTGCCGTTCGATGAGATGCAGTCGTGCCTGGAGGTTTCGAGCAATGCGATTGCCGAGCTTCAGGCGCAGCTGGCCACGAACCGGGTGCTGCAGGCGCCGGTTGATTTCACGACGGGAACCATGGCCTTCGGGGCGGGTTCCTGCCTGCGCAACGGCGAACCGGTTTTCCCGAGCGACTTCACGTGGATGCCGGACGATGAAGATCTGCTGGTGGCCTTTGGCCGCATGGGCGGGACCTACTATGCGCTCTCCGACATGTCGGACTCCAACACGGTCAAGGCCAGCGCCATCAGCAGCGATTCCGAGAGTCTGGCCGGGCAGACCGCGCGCAACCTGGCGTTCGGCCAATATTTCATCGGGCACAAGGCGGCGGGCTGGATGAAGGAGGAGTATCCGGAAATCGAGGATGGAGGGCGGAACTTCGTGACCTACGATACCGACAGCCCGCTCATCCGGGCATGGTTCACCCAACTCTTCGGGCAGTATATCCCGCCCGTTTGCGCGGCGCAGGGCGACCAGCCGCGCATGCACCTGCTGGCGAACGAACCAAACTTTGCCACCCGCGAGGGGGGCTGGCTGGCCGAGAACGGGGTGTCGGCCAATACGATGGACGGGTATGAGGAGTGGATCTCCGAAAAATATGCGACGATCTCCAACCTGAACGCGACCTATGGAACCTCCTATGCCGACTTCCATGCGGCGCGGAACGGCATGACCCTGCCGATTCCCGTTTCGTTGCAAGGCCGTCCGGCCTGGTACGACTGGTGCCGCTTCAACATGGACCGGGTCAACGATTTCTTCCAGTTCCTCAAGGACGGAGCCCAGGGCAACGATCCGGACGGTGCGCCGGCAACCATCAAGATTTTGGGCGGCCAGCTGGCCAATTCGTGGCGCGACGACGGGATGGACATGGAATTTCTCGCGAATCTGATGGATGTGACGGGCGCGGATCTGCACGTCGTTCCTGCGGGCGCGACGGTCATCCAAAGCAAGCTGGACATGGAGTGGGCCACCGACTATGCGCTCGACTGGCGCGAGCAGTCGATGATGCTCGATTTCTATAAATCGCTCCATCCAGACAAGCCCTACTACGATTCCGAATGGCACGGCTTCGCCACCGGGAAGTGGCGCCATTTTTCGATGGATCGCGACTATGTGCGCTCTTCGCTATGGCTCGGTTTCTCCCACGGCATGAACGGTATCCAGTCCTGGGTGTGGGGACGGAAGAACACCGGTAGTTTCCTCGATGTGAATTCCGACTTCATCGGCGATATCCTGACGCAACCGACCGCGCTCGATGCCTACGGCCGGGTGATGAAGGAACTCAATGCCCACGCGGGTTCCGTGACGGCGCTAGCGAAGCAGGAGCGCCACTTCATGGTCTATTATTGCGGGGAGGCGGCGATTCAGGATCTTACCTATGTGGACGGAATCGAAGAGGTCTACGAGGCGTTGAAATTGCTCAACCTACGGGTCGGCTTCGCAACGCCATCCACCATCGGTTCGCTGGCCACCAGCCAGGCCGTGGTTGTTCCGCCCACCGCATTCATCTCGGATGCGAGCCACGATGCCCTGGTTGCCTTTGAGCAGTCCGGGGGCCATGTGGTGCTGGTGAACGGCGCCTCGGCCAGCTTCGGCACGAACGAGCTGGGCTTTGCCGTCTCGGGCAACACGAACCTGGCGCCCTATGCCGAGGTGGCCTTTGGCGATCCTTCCGCCATGGCCGACGATCTCGGTGCCGCGCTCGCGCCACTCAAGCCGGCCGTTCCGGTTTTGGCAACCGTTACGGGTGGCGCATCGCAACCGGCCTACGGCGTTTTCGTGAACCAGGTACAGGAGCCCGGAAGCGGGGAAACCACGCTGGTGCTGATCAACGTCCACAAGGAGCCGCGCACCGTTGCCTTGTCGCTCGCTTCCGGAATGGGGGCGGACTACCGCAACCTGGTGACCGGCCAGCTGGTTCCGGACACGCATGCGTTGCAGCCCTACGACGTGCTTTTGCTCAGGACGGAAAATTCCGCGCCCCGGGTTGCCGGAACGATCGTGCAATGGGGCGAGCCCGGGGGGGATGACGGCATCGTCACCAATGGCCAGGATTTTTCCAACCTCTACAACACCTACAACGTGGGCAACGTGGCGAGCCCGCTCCAGGGGCCGGACTACTATCCCGTCAGCGCCGGCCGCTCACCGGTTTTCAACCATGCCGCCAATAAGGCCTACAACGTGAAGCGGATCGGCGACGGCGGAGCGGAGGGCGACTACATCAACACCGCAAAGAACGATGCCGACTATTCCGCCATGGTGGTTTGGGAAAACTTCATCGCCAACCATGGCACGCTGGAAAGCCTGGAGATCGAGACCCGCGTCAGCAATGCCACCGACACGCCATCCCAGTTCCGCTGGTTGATCCAAAAAGGCGGAACGGCCTGGTATGCCAGTGCCCAGATCGACACGACCGGCTCCTATGTATCCTACTCCAATAATGCGCCGGAAACGGTGGACTGGTACCACTTCACGCCTTTCGTTGGAGGAACGGCCTCCGTTGGAGCCAAGGCCAGCATTGATCTTTCGGACATCTCGGCGGTCGGCTACCATGCCACGTTCCAGCAACCCGGCACGGTGGCCTACCGGGCGAGCCAGACGCGCTACTTCAAGGCCACCGCAAGTTCCGCTGTTGCTGCATCCGGGTGGGACGGTTTTGTTTCAAGGTATGGACTGAGCGGGGTTTCAACCCATGACCAGGATGGGGATGGGAAGTCGGATCTCTACGAATATGCCCTCGGAGGGAATCCGACCAACCCGGCCGACCAGGGGACGGCGCCGTTCATCGAATACCATCCCGGCAACACGGTGGGCTGTTTCAATCTCGAAGTCGATAGCCCCGTTCCCGGCATCACCTATTGGCCGGAATGGACGGACAACCTCGTGACCGGTTCGTGGAGCAGCGCCTGGAACCTGGAGACCAACCACCCGGCCATTCCGGGCTATACCCAGGCCGAGCGCCGGCTCGATGGCGGCACCAACAACCATCTTTTTTTCCGGTTGTCCATTACCCAGCCGTGAAGTGAGATCCGCTTGCCGGGGGGGGCATTCGGCGGCTCACCCAGCCCGTGTTCCAGCCCGTCGCTGACCGGCCTCAATGGCAAGATCGAACATATCATTTGCGCGAATGACGGTATGAATATGGTTTCAATCCGCTATTAATATTTTTCTTTGTGAGCAGAAAGGGCGTCTGATGAAAAAGGATTTATCTCTGGTTTGGATCGTTGTGGCCATGCTGGCGCCACTGGCGGCCAGCGCGTTGCAGGTGGTGGAAATCAAGCCGGGCGAGGGCGACATGACGCCCGTCGTTCGCGAGGCGATTGAACAAGCGACCGATGCGGAAGTGAAGCTGGTGTTTGCGAAAGGGAAATATTTTTTCCGGCCAGACCATACCAAACAAAAATATTGCACCATCACCAACCACGACAACGGGCTCAAGAACATCGCTTTCCTGTTCGATGGCTTCAAGTCGGTGGAGATTGAGGGCCATGGTTCCGAGTTTATTTTCCATGGGCAGATGTTGCCGTTCCTCTTCGAAAACTGCGGGAAGGTGACCGCGAAGAACATGGTGATCGATTGGGATATCCCGTTCTGCTTCCAGGGCGAGGTTGTGGCGGTTAACGAGGCCGAGGGCTGGCGCGATATCAAACCGGCCACCCAGGGGTTCAACTGGTCGGTGAAAAACGGCCATCTGGTCTATCCGGACATCGATGGCTTTTCCTATGCGTCCGTTGGCAGCACGCTGGCGTTCGACCCGGAGACCAAGGAGGTCTCCCATGGCGCGTGGGACTTCACCAGCCAGCCGACCGAGGTTGAAGAACGCGGGGACGGCATCCTGCGTTTCCACGAAAAGCTGAAGCATTGGCCCAAGGTTGGGCAGATCCTCAACTCCAAGGGGAAGATGAACCGCTATGCCCCGGCGTTCCATGGCAAGTCCTCCAGCAACCTGACGTTCGATGGCATCGTGATCCACCATTGCCTAGGCATGGGCTTCCTGCTCGAGCGCTGCGACACCGCCACCCTTTCCAACGGCGGCATCCATGTGCGCGAAGGCTCCGACCGCGTCGTGTCCATCATTGCCGATGGAACCCATTTCGCGAATTGCAAAGGCGACATCCTGGTTGAAAACATGCGCTTCAAGGGCATGCTCGACGATAGCACCAACGTGCACGGAACCTATGTTGCGGTCGATGGCGTCCTCGACGAAAAGACCGTCCGCATTCAGCTCATGCACTTCCAGCAGCTCGGCTTCGAGTTTGCGGGGGTGGGCGACGAAATCTGGTTCATCCACCAGCCCAACCCAACCCGCGGCGCCGTGAACACGGTCGAAGGCGTGAAGGTCGTCAACGACCGCTTCATCGAGTTGACCTTCAAGAACCCGGTTCCGGAAAACCTGGTGAAAGGCGATGTGCTCGAAAACAAAACCTGGAACCCGAAGTTCACCATGCGGGGCAACAGCTTCGAAAAGCACCGCGCCCGCAATGTCGTCATCAAGACGCCCTTGCCGATCGTGATCGAAGACAACGACTTTTCCTCCCACATGTCGGCTGTGTTCCTGCGCGGCGAAACCTTCTACTGGTTCGAGTCCGGCAACGTCGAGGACGTGCTCATCGCGAACAACCGTTTCAAGGATTGCGCATCGAGCGGCATGGAGCACGCGGTCGTGCTCGTCACGCCCAGGCTTGGGAAAACCTTCGATGCCACCGTCCCGTTCGATAAAAACATCCGCGTCATCAACAATACCATCGAGACGTTCGATAACCGCATCCTATGGGCCGACCGGGTGGATGGCCTGCTCTTCAAGGACAACACCATCAAGCAGACCCGCTCCTACGATCCCCAGTGGAAGGATGCCCACCTGTTCGACTTCACCCATTGCCGGAACGTCCGGTTGATCGGCAACACCTACATCGGTGACCACCATAAAACCGTGCTCGCCGACGAGGCCTCGAAAAAAACGCTGAAGATCAAAGGCAACAAGGGATTTTAGTGGTTTAAACCGCTAAGAAGCGAGGGTATCTTTTCCATTGCGTTTTCGCGATCATTCAACGGAATCAGGAGAAAGGGATGAGCATGCAAAAGATCAGCATATTAACCATGGCGGCCGCGCTGGCGGCGCTCACGGTGGTGGCGGAAAAACCGAACATTGTTTTTATCTATGGCGACGACATTGGCTATGGCGATTTCAGTTGCTATGGCGGGGAAGTGGATACCGCCAACATCGATACGTTGGCCGAAGAGGGCGTCCGTTTTACGGGCGGCTATTGCACGGCGGCCACCTGCACGCCGTCGCGCTACTCGCTGCTCACCGGCGAATATGCCTTCCGCAACACGGCCGCCAAGATTTTGCCGGGCAACGCGCCGCTGATCATCGATCCCGCCCGCCCGACCATCGCCGCCTTCCTGCGCGACCATGGCTATGCAACGGCGCTCTCCGGCAAGTGGCACCTGGGGTTGGGATCGGCGGCCGAGCCGCTCGATTGGAATGGCCAGATCACGCCGGGCCCCAAGGAAGTCGGATTCGACTATTCCTTCCACATGGCGGCCACCGCCGACCGCGTCCCTTCGGTCTACATCAAGAACGGCCGCGTGGTAAACCTCGATGCCACCGACCCGATCCAGGTGAACTACCAGGAAATGGTCGGCAACGATCCCACCGGGATTTCCCATCCGCATCTGCTCAAGTTGCAGGCCGACGAGCAGCATGGCAAAACCATCGTCAACGGCGTCAGCCGCATCGGCTACATGACCGGCGGCCATGCCGCCCGCTTCCGCGATGAAGACATGGCCGACACCTACCTCAACAAAGCCGTCGATTTCATCAAGGCCAATCAGGACTCGCCCTTCTTCCTCTACTTTGCGCCGAACGAAAACCATGTTCCGCGCGTGGTGCACGAGCGCTTCCAAGGCTCCACCAGCCTTGGCCCGCGCGGCGACGCCCTGGCCGTGTTCGACTGGTGCGTCGGCCGCCTGGTTCAAACGCTCAAGGAAACCGGCCAGTATGAAAACACCCTGATCGTCATCACGTCCGACAACGGCCCGGTGCTGTTCGATGGCTATTGGGAAGCGGGCATCGAGCGCCAGGGAACGCACGATGCCTCCGGCCCGTGGCGCGGCGGAAAATACAGCCGCTGGGAAGGCGGAACGCGCGTGCCGTTCATCGTCACCTGGCCCGGCAGGTCCAGGCCGGGGATTTCCGATGCCATCGTCAGCCAGGTCGATCTCTATGCCTCCGTGGCCGGGTTGGTCGGCAAACCGATGCCGGAGAACGCCGGGCAGGATGGCCAAAACCTGCTCGCCACGTTCCTGGGAGAAACGCTGGACGGGCGCGAGTATGTTATTCAGGAAGCCTTGACCCAGCTCGCCGTGCGCAAAGGCAACTGGAAATATGTTCCGCCGGGCAGCGTTACCGAACGCCTGGGCATCATGACCTGGAAAACGGGCAGCGGTTGGAAGGAGACCCCCGTTCCGGAGCCCGGTCTGCTCTTCCACCTCTCGGAGGATCCGGCCGAGGAGCGCAACCTTGCTGCCCTCTATCCGAACCGCATCAAGGAAATGCAGGACATCATCATGCAAGTCGCCCCGGAAAAAGCCGTGGGTGAAAAAGGGCTGAACAAAAAACAACTCGGTTTCTAGCGCGGGGCGGAATGATACCAAATTAAACTGATTTGAATTTTTTACCACAGAGTTCACTGAGACGCAGAGGGTGGCAGATATATTGGATGCTCTGTGCCTCTGAGTTCTCTGTGGTAAAAAAAATCTGAGTCTTCGGTGTTCATCAGTGGTTCTAAACAATTTGGTTGCGGCTATGCCGCGCTAGGCCCTCCGTGGTAAAAAACGAATCAGTTTAATTTGGTATTACTCGTGCGAGGTTTTTCCGCGGCGCTCTTCAAGCTCGTCGCGTATTTCTCCCATGCGCGTGGAGTTGAGCGGATACTTAAGCAGAATGAAGAAGCAGATGATCAAGGCAACGACCTGCGGAAGCGTATACAAAACGCGCAAACGCTCCATTGCGCCGGAATCGTTTTTCTTCATGATCGTGATCTGCTCAAGGTTCTTCTTATAATCATCGTAAGAGACCCCTTCGACCTTTTCCTTGGCACCAAACGTCAGGATTTGGCCGCCGATATCCTTCACAACGCTCCACGTACTCGTGTAGGTCTTTTCAACCGGAACGTACTTTTCCTCTTCTGGCAATGCATTCCACTCCGAGTCAGCCTGCTGCCCAATGGCGGCCATCGCGGCGTCATCAAGATGTGAATCGAATTTGATTACGCCATCGAGCATCACGCCGGAAAGTGCGAGCGCCAGTGTGATCGCGATTTTGTTCACGTAGTTGGTGATTGCGGCAATCATGCCTTCGTTGCGCGTGCCGGTCTTGTATTCGTCGTAGTCGCAGACGTCGGCGCGCAGGGACATCACCAATACCCAGAAACCAACTTCGCCGATCGAGATGAAAGGCTTGAAGACCAAGGTGAGCCACGGGCGCCCCGGGAGCGTGGTGAAATAGGTTCCGGCAAACCCGATCATCAGGATGAGTACACAACTGATCAGCAGTTTGTGTTTATCGATCCGGTCGGCCAGCTGCTTGATGGCGAAGGCCGCACCCACCGCGATGACGATGCGGAATGTGCCATCAATCGCACTCAAGGTTGATCCCTGAAGCGTGTCCCCGCCAAAGATGTAATAGGTGTTCACGAAGTAGGCGAGGTTCATGGACAGCATGATCGAGAAGAGATAGAAGCAGATTGTTCCGATAACAATCAGGAGCGGCTTGTTCTTCAACATCGATTTGCAGGTATCGATGAAGGAAACCTTATGTTCCTCCACTTCCTTCTCCGCAATCTCTTTAAATCGTTCACGGCAGAAAAGAGCCGGGAACATACCCGCAACAATAATCACGCCGGCAATGAACCAGCTGACCCTGCGCACCCCTTCGACCTCCCCCGCTATATGGGGTAGCGTCGCCAACGCCATCGCAATCGGCATCATCCAGTAGAGAAACAGGGTGTAGACCTGCTGGACGTAGGTACGTACAACAAAGATACTCGTTCTTTCGCGATAATCCGGCGTCAGTTCGGCTCCAAGCGCCTCGTATGGAACGGAAAAAATGGAATAAAGCGTGTAGAAAACAAGAACCGTAATAAAGAGCCATGCGTGGATGGCCGTAGTCGACCAGGTTTCCGGCACCATCCAGATCACCGGGAAAAACAGACCCATCGTCAGTGAGCCAACCAGGATAAACGGACGACGACGCCCCCACTTGGATCGGCAGCCGTCTGACAGGCGACCGGCCGCCGGATCGGTGAACGCATCCCACAGACGGGCCACGGCAATGGCCGCACCAACGATCGATGCTTTAATGCCCGCGTTCAGGAAGTCCGTAAAGAAGGCCATCAGGAACGCGGATATACTGACGGTTGCAAAGTGGTCGGACGCCAATCCGAGGCCATATGAAATTTTTTCGAATAGAGGAACTTTGTCTTCCGCACTCGTTTTGCGATCGCTCGTATTTTCTGACATATCTCTTCCTCTGCTGATTAAAATTCGGCCTCTTGCCGGCCCTCTGCTAGTTCATGTCCGTGAATCCAGTCTACCGTCTCCATGCTAAGCGCTTTAATGTCTGGCATCCGGCGGCACAAGTCAAATACAAATGTTTACGGTAACATTCGGATGGCCGGAATGTTGGACGGCCGACGGAAGCCGGGCACCCCTATTTAAGCAACTCGCCCCACTTTTCGTGGTTCCAGCGCACGGGCGGCGCGAAATTTGGGGTGTGTTTGAAATACTCCGCCTTCATCGCCTGAACCAATTCCGGCATCTGATCCTTCAGGTCCGTGGTTTCGGCGGGATCGGCCGTGATGTTGAACAGCTCCAGCTTTGCGGGGGCGCCGTCGGGCTGCTCGGAATAGACGCCGGGTTCGATGGTTCCGGTGAAGCGCAGCGCGTGGTCGCCCTGAACGAGCGCCCAGCCGCCGGGCGCCTTGTTGCGTTCGTCGTTTTTGCCCAGCAGGGAACGGTGGCGGTTGAAGCCCCAGGCATAGGCGTGGATGCCCGCCCAAACCAGATTGTCATGGACTGCGGCTTTGCTTTTTCCGGAGAGCAGGCCGAGCAAGCTTTTGGCGTCGATGTGCTCCGGAGCCTTGAGTCCGGCGGCCTCGATGAAGGTGGGCAGGATATCCATGCTGGAAGCAAGGGGCTTCATTTCGCCCTGCGGCGGGATGCCCTTCGGCCAGTGGAAGAGCAGGGGGACGCGGATGCCGCCTTGGCGGAACATGCCTTTGTGCCCGGAAAAGGGGGCGTTGCCCGGCAGCACGTTGGCGCCGCCCGACATGGCGCCGTTGTCCGACGTGAAGGCGATCAGGGTGTTTTCGAGCTGTCCGGTTTTTTCGAGGTGGTCGAGGATGCGCTGGATGTTTTGGTCGACCGCGTTGAGGTGGGAATAGAAGTTCGAAAGGTTGTAGGAGGGCGATTTGAAATTGTTCCAGTAGCGGTTGGGGGCGTTGGGTTCGAGGTAGTCGTGTACGGCGTGGTAATGGAGTTGGACATAGAACGGCTTTTTGCCTTTGACCTGTTTTGAGATGAAGCCGAGCGCCTTGTCGGTGAAGACTTCGGTGTTGTAGCCGGCTTGCCGCCCGGCGTGCTTGAAGTTTTCCCAAACCAGTGTCGAGTCGTAGAACTGGCTCGCCCAGTTGTTGTAGCCATAATAATAGTCGAAGCCGTTGTTGAGCGGGTTTTGTTCCGGCACCACGGAGCCATAGTAGCCCGCGTCCCACGCCTCGTTGTAGAGCTCGGGATGTTTCTTGCCGAGCTGCCCCCACCAGAGGGTTTCCTCGATGCCATGTTTCGCGAGAACATTCTGGATTACCTGCTGGTCGCGCTGGCCAACATGCCACTTGCCGATGTGCGCCGTGGCGTAGCCCGCGTCGTGCAGTTTATGGGCTAGGTG
Organism: Pontiella desulfatans; assembly: GCF_900890425.1. Lineage (NCBI taxonomy): Bacteria > Pseudomonadati > Kiritimatiellota > Kiritimatiellia > Kiritimatiellales > Pontiellaceae > Pontiella > Pontiella desulfatans. The sequence continues at coordinate 981,150 of NZ_CAAHFG010000004.1, forward strand.
CTCGCCGGGTTTAATGCCGCCGCTCTCCACATCCATGTTGGTATAAACGCCCGCGTCCGGCGGAATCTTCCCGGTCGCCACCGCCAGGCGCGATGGGGCGCAGAGGCTGCTGGCCGCGAACGCGCGGGTGAAGTAGGCGCCGTTCTTCGCCAGTCGGCTGAGGGTCGGCATGGCCTTTTTTGAAAGTTCGAGTGCCTGCTCCGGCGTGTATTCCTGGGTTTGCGCAACCCGCTCCTTGAAGTAGGGCTCGAACTGGTCAACCGTCAGGTTTTCGTTGTGCCACTGGCAATGCCCGTAGCCCAGATCATCGACCATGATGAACAGTAGGTTGGGGCGGTTGGCGGCAAGGGCTGAGAGGGAAGCCGAAGCCACGATCATGGAAAGCAAAACTCTAATCTTCATCATCAGTCCTTTTTAACGTGGCCTGAAACGTTAGAGCCTGGATGCCGTGGGGTCAAACTATACAAAAGGCCAGGGCCTTTCCTCAATCCAGCCCAACGAGGTCGATGTTTTTGCGTAGGCGCATGAGGGCATCTATCCATCGCTGCGGCATGCGGCCGCGCTGGTCGGGCGGGCAGTTGAGCAGGAAGTTGGCGCCGCGCCCGGTGGTGGCCATGTACATGCCCAGCAGATCCTTGTCGGAGCGGACGGCATCGTTCTCTTCATAGAACCATTCGCGGCCGATGGTATCGTTGGTTTCGCCCGGGATGTAGCAGTTCTTGCCGAGGATTTCCTTCCATTGGAAATAGTCCTGCTTCGCGTGGCCGTTGTAGGCATTTGGGATGTTGCGTTCCAACGTCATGATGTCCGAAGGCCAGGCAAACGTTTGGTCAAATGTTGTGCCGTTCTGGCAGGAATGGTTGTAGGCGAAAAAGAGTTCCGGCTTGCGCTGGGTGATGCGTTCGTAGAGTTCGGTACGCTTGTCGAGCGGCAGCACCTTGGGCATGTCGACCCAGAAATAATCCGGATCATAGGTATCGATCAGCTCATCGCACTGGTTCCACATGAACTCGCGGTAGCCGTCGTTGGTGGTGGTTACGCCGAGGCCATATTGGTTCCAGTCGCGGGTGATCGGCATGCCGAACAGGTTGGTGTTGTCCCATGCGCAATAGTAAAAGCCGACCTTGATACCCTTGTTGCGGCAGGCCGTAACATATTCGCCGACCACGTCGGTGGTGACCTTACTGTTCTTCACCGAGTAGTCGCCATAGGCACTCGGCCAGAGGGCGTGGCCGGCCACATGCTTGGTGGTCAGCACGGCATACTGCATCCCCGCATCGCGCGCCACCGAAATCCACTCGTCCACGTTGAGGTCGGTCGGGGCATACGTTTCGATCGGTTCGCACGCACTCAGCTCGAGGCCATCGAAGGTCGACATGCCCCAGTGGATGAACATGCCATATTTCCACTGCTCGAACTCCTGCAGCTTTTCAATGCCCAAGCGTTGTTCGCCGGCACCCTTGTCTTCAACCAACTTGATATTGTTTTGATCGGGGATCGGGTCTGCCATGGTTTTGCCTCCAAATGCCGATAAGAGTGGAGGAGTGGGAGATGGGGGGCAAGGGGGAAGGGTTGCAACTTTATGCGTTTTATAACGATTCAATGGGCAGGGAAACTGTGCAACGGTTCTTTTTCCAGCGCATCTTGGGAGACCAAACTATTTTGCATATGCTCATGAATGTTGTAGTTTGGCGGTAGTGAATTGGAGACGGGTAATGGATGCCGAATATATAGAAACCTCGGTGGTAAGCTATTATGTTGCGCGGGCTAGCAGGGACGTTGTGGTCGCCGGGCATCAACAGGCCACGGTTGAGTTTTGGCGAAGGCTTGGTGCTGATTTTGAACCCTACGTTTCGGCTTTGGTTATTCAAGAAGCCGGCAAAGGAGATGCGGAGCTGGCGCAAAAACGACTCGATGCAGTTTCCGCTTTTCCGATAATTGAAACAACGCCGGAGGCAGAGGAAATTGCCGGAAAAATTCATTCAAGGCAAAGGTATTCCCGAAGCATACCCGGAAGATGCCTTGCACATTGCCGTCGCGGCCTTGGCAGGCATCGAGTTTCTCGCCACATGGAACTTTAGCCACATCAACAATCCGTTTACACGAATGCTGATCCGTCAACTTGTCGAGAACCACGGCTATGCATGTCCGGAATTGGTGTCGCCCGACGAATTGACAGGAGGGGAACAATGAAAGATCCCATCGTTGAAGAAGTACGCAAGCACCGTATGGAGCATACAAACCGTTTCGATGGCGACCTGCACCGCATATGCGAGGATCTTCGCAAAACTGAAAAGGGGCTGTCCGACAGGGTCGTCAAGCGTTCGCCCAGAAAACTAACTGATCACGCACCGCTCTTCCGTGTTGCCGAGGAACCTTCGGAATACAGGGTGGAGGATTAGTTTTGGAGTGCGCAGGGTTGTCTTGCGCGTAGCTTAGACTCGCTCCGCGTGACTGCGCTTTTAATCCGGCGGCTTTGCGGAAGTGTTTTAAAGCTCCGTCGAGCCGGAGCACTCCAAAATTTTAAACAGCTCTTCCTTGTTCTTGCGCGTTGCGTTGCGGGCGGATACCCTTTCCCCCTGTTTGCATTTGTTGGTTTGCCGTAGGTTGGGCTCCGCCTCGACCCTCTGCGGAACGGGACAAAGCTGGAACTTTATCCTGCGGAATGTCTGATAGGAACTTAGCTTGAATGGTCTCACCTCAGAGGACACGGAGGCACAGAGAAATATAGCAATCCCGCTCCTCTGTGCCCTGTGGTAAAAAAACGAATCAGTTTAATTTGGTATGACAACCATTGACCAAGTACGAATAACCACCTCGGAACGAGGCGCGGGAGATTGGGATGAAGCAATCGGTATATATTGAATCGTCGGTCATCAGCTACTTGGTCGCCCGAAGAACTGGGAGGGAAATTCCAATGATTGATGATCCCATTGTTGAAGAAATCCGCCGCTATCGAAAAGAACACGCCGCGAAATATGGAAACGACATCCATCGGATTTGCGAAGCGCTTCGCGAAAAGGAGCGGACATCCGGGCGCACCTACGTTAACCGCGGGCCGCGCCTCCTCAAGGATCGGGATGCGCTGCCCCGCGTCGCGGAAGAACCGCCGGAATACGGGACGGAGAATTAAATTTAGAGGGCGACGCTCCGTCGGCGCTTTCCCATCCGCAAAGAGCGGTGACGCCGTCACCGCAGTCCAGGGCGGCTCCGCCGCAAAACGTGGCGCGGACTTTCCAGTCTGCGTCAGGCAGGCAGGAAAGCCTGCCCCACATTTGCTACTCCGACTGAAGCACTTGTGCAATCAGGTCGCGGTCTTCCTTGGAGAGGAGCTTGGTCAGTACCTTGATCTGGTTGCCGTTTTTCTTTTCCAACTCGACATAGTTGAACTTGGCGCGGACCAGCTTGGCCGTGGTGGAGCTTTCGCCGTTCGCGGATTTCCATTCGCGGAAGTCGGTGCGGAGCTTGGCGAGCCGCCACTCCGGGAGGGAGCCGTCGGATGGGACGAGCGTGTAGGCGCGGATCCAGTCGATCAGCGTGGTGTTGCGCGAAGGATCGTTCACCTCTTCCGGCGTGGGCGGCGTTTCCCAGTCGTAGGTTTCGGTTACCATGTTGATATGCATCGGGTGCTCGAAGGGGTGGGGGATGAGCGAGGTGTCGAACTCCACCTCGCCGACGAATTCGTTGTTGAGATAGAAGCGGACGCGGTTGGCATCGACCCACCAGGCGCCGTAGACGTTGAAGTCCTCGTATGATTTTCCGGGTAACGCTGCCTTGTTGCCCTTTGCCCGGCTTTCACGGTTGTGCCAGACATGGGTGTTGGAATTCATGTGGGTGGCAAAGCGTGGATTCTTTTTTGAGCCGCCGACGGTTTCGAGGATGTCCAGCTCCTGCGAGACATTGCCGATGCCTTCATAGTGGTGGCCGCGGTTGCTCATCCAAAAGGTGGACGACATCGAAATGTTCGAGGCCTTCAGACGGCATTCATAGTAGCCGTAGAATGCGCCGATCTTCCTGGAAACGACCGCCGCGCCACCGATGGTGAATTCCTGGCCGCGTTCGGAGATCGGTTCGTCGAGCATGCCGTTGGTCTGGCGCAGGTATCCACCGCCGACGGAAACATTTTCAGGCATGAAGCGGGCGGGGGGCCTGCCGCGCCAGCGCGGATGGTGGTCGTGCCACTTTTCGGAATCGAGCGCGTTTCCGTCAAACTCGTCGGTATAATCCTGGTTAACCTCCCACCGGAACCCTTCCGGCGCAGGCGGCGGTTCGCCCCATGCGGTTAGGGCAAAGGTTCCGAGGATTGGGATTTTCCAGAGACTGGAAAGCGATTTATTCATTGTTGACGGTCTCAAAGTTGTTTGCTTTGAAACGCTCCGCCGACTCGTTTGTTGGACACGAGACGATGCCGATGTTTTTCGGGCCCTTGAAACCGAAGGTGACGCGCTCGTAGGAAACCTGGTGCTTTCGATAAAACGCTTCGATCGCCTCGACCAGCTCATTGCGCCCGAGTTTTTCATCCGACCAAAAGTTGCAGCACGGAAGAATGAGCGCCGGCCGGATCAAGGCCGACTCCGCCACCGGGCGGGTCGCTTCGTCGGCATGAAGGCCGATCACCAGGTCATAATAATCCGCCATGGCCGAAACATATTCCGCTTCACGGTTGGGCACGCCCTTCATGGTCCAACCGCGCGGATCGATCACTTCGGAGTCATAGTTGTACTGCTTGCGCAGCACGCGGCTGAGCATGCCCTGGCCGCCCGCGACGTCGGCAATATATTGAATGCCCGTCCCGAAACAGCCGTGTACATATTCGGCCAGCACATCAAACCGCGCCGGATCGCCATGGAATTTTTTCCTGCCCATGAAATGTGTATTACCACAAAGGCACTGAGAGCACGAAGGGTCACCAAGTTCTAATTCTTCGTGTTCTTCGTGCCTTTGTGGTTAATTTAATCCACCTTGAGGACGGCGCCGGAGGAGGTGTTGTATTTCCCGCCGACCATGGCGAAGAAGACATAGTCCGGCTTGCCGTCCTTCATCAGCACCTGGGTGCGCTCGAAGCGGCCTTCGCGTTCGAGGCCGTTGGGCGGCTCGGGCAGATATTTGCGTCCGGCGTAGAACGCCACGGAGGGCATGCCCCAGTGGATGCCGTCGTCGGACTCGAACATCAGGCCGTATTCGTGGTTCCAGTAGCCCATGTCGCGCATGATCATCTTGAACTTGCCGTCTTCGATCCAGATGTAGGCATCTTCGGACTGCGCATTTTCGCCGAGGTGGCTGAGGTCGATGATCGGGCCGTCGCCGACTTTTTCCCACGGGCCTTCGAGGCTGGTGGCCTTGGCAAGGCCATATTGGCGGTTGGTGTGGCGACCGACGTCGGACGTTGCAACGCGCAGCCCGCCCGCGAGGTCTTTTTCCCAGTCGGTGGCGCGCCAGGATTTATAGTAGAGCCACAGCTCGCCGTTCGGGTGCTGAACGAAGGCCGGGTTGGTGGTGCAGACCGAGTTCCACGCGTCCGGATCCTTGTCCGGCTCGATGAGCGGCTTGTCGGAACGTTTCCACGGGCCGCTGAGCGAGTCGGAAGTGGCCATGCCAACGCGCTTGGTATAGACGGTGCCGTCCTGGGTGCCCATGTAGAAGAGCACATATTTTTCGCCCACCTTGTGGATGGTCGGGTTGTGGCAGGTCATCGCGTCCCACCAGTCGCCGCCGCGCCCGGTTACGGCCACATCGACGGTTTCGAACGGGCCTTCGGGGGTGTCGGCCACCGCGTGGGCAATCTCGCAGCAGGTGATCCAACCCTGGTGGTGCGCCTCGTTTTTCCAGCGCGAGTAGAAGACGTGGACTTTTCCGTCGTCGCCCCAAATGGGGGAGCAACCCCAGACATTGTAGTCCGGATCTTCCAAAATGCGCCCGACGGGCTTCAGTCTTTTCTCGAAATCCGAGGAAATCGGCTCGGTTAGGTTCATTTTCATGGCAGTCTCTCCATTAGCTTTATGATGACCTTTGTCATCGTTTGAAATCGTGCTACACGATGTTAACACACACATTATGCTCAAAAAAGTTATCGACACGGGCCGGATCATGGGGCATAACCTCCAAAGATGTTTACTGTAACATCCGCGTATATGGGCATAGCCACCGCTCGTTGTCCAGCGAATTTATGAAGGATATTGGGAAAGTTTATGAACGATAACAACACCTACCGTTTCGATGACGAAAAGCGATCCATCGAGATTTTCCGCAGCGATCTGCCGACGCCGTGGATCAACTATCTCTCCAACGGGCGCCTGCACGCGTTCGTGTCGCAGGCGGGCGGCGGCTTTGCCTGGTGGAAGAGCCCGATCACCTACCGCATGATGCACTACCGCTACCAAAACGTGCCGATGGACGGCCCCGGATTCTACACCTATGTCCGCGAAAAGGACGGCACCACCTGGTCGCCGACCTTCCGTCCGTGCGAGACGCCGCTCGACGACTGGAAGGCCGAGCACCATCCGGGTTGGTCGCAGTTCACAGGCACCAAAAACGGCGTGACCGCCAAGCTCAAGCTGTTCTGTGCGATGGATACCGACGCCATCTGCTACGACCTCGAAATCATCAACAACTCGAATGAGGAAAAGGAACTCGATCTGTTTGCCTACGCCGACCTGGCGCAGCTTGAATGGACGACCGACCTGTTCTACGGCTACTACATCCAAAGCCAGGTCACCACCTTCTACGACGAAGAGCTCGATGCCATCATCTATCGTTACCAGCACACCCCGCAACCGTTCGTCGAGGACGTGCCGCTGATCTGGATGGCGGCCGACCGCAAGATGGATTCGTGGTCGGGCGACCGCGACAAATTCCTCGGCCCGTACCGCTATGAACAAAACCCCATCGGCGTCGAGCGCGGCGACTGCGGCAACGACACCATCGAGTGCGGCCACCCCTGCGCGGCGGGGCAGGTGAAGCTGACGCTCAAGCCGGGCGAGTCCGACCGCGTGGTTTTCACCCTCGGCGTTGCGCCGGGCGGGCTGATCAAGCACAAGGAGACGCTGGCGAACATCAAAACCGATCTCGAAACCTTCCGCAGCCACGATGCCATCGATGGCCAGTTCGCCAAGCTCACCGCATGGTGGGACAACCATTTGAACAAGTTCGACTGCTCCATTCCGAACAAGGATATCGAGCGGCAGATTAAAACGTGGAGCCCGATCCAGACCGTGCACAACGGCCGCTACTCGCGCTCCACCTCCTGGCATGCGCCGGGCTACCGCGGCTTCGGCTATCGCGACACCGCCACCGACATGGTCGGTGTCGCCTACCGCGATCCCAAGTGGGCGACCGACATGTGCCTCTACCTGCTTTCGCAGCAGTTCGAGGACGGCCACGCGCTGCACACCTGCTATCCGGAAGACGGCCCCGCGATGTCGCGCGGCGCGTCCAAGCATGCCGACGACCATCTCTGGATGCCGATGGTGGTCTACGCCATCCTGGCCGAGACGGGCGACTATTCGCTGCTCGACCAGGAGGTGCCATGGCTCTCGCCGGAAGACAATTGGACGACGTTCGGCTCCGACTCCGTCTGGACGCACCTGATGCGCGGCGTCGACTTCACCGAAAACAACCTTGGCGAAAAAGGCTTCCCACTCACCTTCGATGGCGATTGGAACGATATCATCCTGCGCTTTTCCCGCGCCGGAAAGGGCGAGTCGATCTTCTGCGGCCAGCAGTATGTCATCATCCTGCGCCAGCTGCTCGAAATCGGTGCGGCGGCGGGCAAGCCGCAGGCCGACCTCGACCGCCTGCGGCATTGCCTCGATAAGATGGTCCTCAATCTCGAAACCCATGCGTGGGACGGCGAATACTGGCGCCGCGGCTTCACCGACGAAGGCGACATTGTCGGAACGAAGGAAGCCGAATACGGCAAAATTTTCATCAACCCGCAGTCGTGGTCGGTCTGGGCGGGCGTCGGTACCGACGCACAGAACAACAGCGGCATGGACAACGCCATCAAGTATACCGCCACCGACTTCGGCCTGCGCCTGGTCTATCCGGGCTTCAAGACCTATCCGCACGATCCCGACCCGTTCACGGGCTACAACCCGGGCTGCGCGGAAAACGGCGCGGTCTTCTGCCAGGCGAACGGCTGGGTGATTATTGCGTTGTCGAAACTCGGCCGTTCGGAAGACGCCTGGAAAATCTTCGGCGACATGGTGCCGCATACGGCGCTCACGAAGATTGGGCTGGAGCGCTACGAAGCCGAGCCCTATGCCTATGCCTCCAACATTATCGGCCCGGAAAACAAGCGCCACGGCTGGGCGAATGTTACGCAGGTGACGGGGACCGCCGCCTGGATGGATCTGGTCGGCACGCAGTATCTGCTGGGCGTGCGCCCAACCCTCAACGGCCTCGAAATCGATCCGTGCATCCCGGCCGACTGGAAGGAATACAGCGTTACCCGCGAATACCGGGGCGCAACGTATAAAATTTCCGTGTCGAACCCTGATGGAGTCGTGAAAGGCATAAAAGAGATTAAAGTTAATGGACAAATCATTAAAGGGCAGGTTATTGACCCTACAGCCGTTTCGGGGGAAGCGGCCGTTGAAGTCGTGATGGGAGCATAGCAATGGACGCGTTGATGGAAGAAACCAGGGAAGAGGTCGTTTCGGACTTCTGTGAAAGTTTAACGGGCGTTGGCCGCATCTTGGAAGATCCGGACTACAACGTCTGGGGCTGCTCCCCGATCTATGGCCCGGATGGCAAGGTGCATGTCTTTTATTCGCGCTGGCTCAACGAGGCCGACCACGAGGGGTGGCTCACCTGTTGCGAAATCGCCCATGCGGTGGCCGACGATCCGGCCGGCCCCTACGAAACCGTCGATGTGGCCGTGAAGGGCCGCGGCGACGACTGGTGGGATGCCATGACCTGCCACAACCCGACCATCCACAAGGTGGGCGAAAAGTATGTGCTTTTCTACATGGGCACGTCCGACGGCACCGTCTACACCAAGCGCGTCGGCATGGCCACCTCGGATTCGCTCTATGGCCCGTGGGAACGCTCGCCCGGGCCAATCATCCAGACCGACCCCGATCCCAAGGCCTGGAACTCCATGTGCACCTCCAACCCCGCCTTTGTGAAGGTGTCCGACGACGAGTTGCGGCTCTATTACAAAAGCTGGAGTATCGCCGACTGGGAATACGATCTGGAGCATGGCGACGGCATCCGCACCAACCGGCAGTATGGCATGACCATCGCCAAGTCGCTCGACAGCCCTTGGGTCAAGCAGTGCGAGGGGGGCCCCATCATCGATTTGCGCTATATCGGAAAAAACGCCCAGTGCGAAGATGCCTACATCTGGATCGAGGACGGCTTGTTCAAGATGATCCTGCGCGACATGGGCTACTGGAACCACGAATACGGCCTCTATTTCGAATCCGAGGACGGCATCCATTGGGGCGATCCGCAGATTTCCTTCTGGAATTCGCACCGCTATTTCGACGAGCCCCCCAACGGCCTCGACCGCGAGGGCCGCTTCGAGCGCCCGCAGCTGCTCCTGCGCAACGGCAAGCCCGAATATCTCTTCTGCGCCTTCCGTGGAGGGAAATACAACACCTCCTCCGGAGCGGTGCTGAAGGTCGGTTGAGGCTCCAGCTTCGACCCTCTCCGACGCTGGGCGGAACTGGGTTTCCCCATCTTTACGGATCAACGTTTACCCGATTTGCCCGCCTGCGCGGGGCAGGCTGGAAAGCCCGCCCCACAGAACCATTGCCATTCCACGGTGCAGATTGAAGCTTGAAAACAGAACTTTTTGAAGCATACTTCGTTGCATGAAAATTCTGGTTAAAGAAGACGGCGAAGGGTATATGGCGCGAGTACGCGGTTCGGATAATTTGTTCGCGTACGGTTTTACCAAGGAAGAAGCATTGGATGAGCTTTCGGGCGTCATTGACATGACCATGGATTACCACCTTGAGCAGGTGGACATCGAACGGCGCGCACGGCAGGAACTGATGGAAAACCGCGCAGCCTATGCCCTATAAATACAAAGAGATCGAAAAACGGCTCCGCAAAGCTGGGTTATAAGGTTGTCCGGCAAAAAGGATCCCACGTTCTCTTCTCGAACGGAATCATCACATTCCCTGTTCCAAACCATTCCGGTAAAGATATATCACCGGGGGTGGAGCGGCAGCTCCTGAAGCTGCTGCAAATGACCAAAGACGATTTCCTCAAGCTGAAATGAAAACCTTTGGCGCATCCAGCCTGTTTCGGGTTGCCAGATGGGTGGCGGGCACTGCTGGCGGCAGCGCTAGCTCTACTGCCCGCACCGCGCCGGATGAGGGCATCCGGCCTACAGCTGATGGCGGAGCGGTGTCGCCCGCTGGTTGCCACAGCTCCAAGACGGCAGCACCAACGTGTTTACAGGAATGTTAAATTCTCACGATTATTCAATCCTGTGCAAACTAATCCCCGTTTAATCATTGTGTTTGCTGAAATGTTCGTGGTAACAATCCGCCACTATGAAAAAGCAGATAACCATTCGTGATATTGCCGAGAAGACCGGGTTCTCGTTCCAGACCGTGAGCCGGGTGCTGAACGGCAAGGCGCATCTCCACAAGGCGGCCACCGTCCGCAAGATCGAGAAGGTGGCCAGCGAGATGGGCTACGTTCAAAACCTCTTCGCCAAAGGGATGCAGAGCGGCAAGACCTATTCGGTGGGCCTGATCATCGATCCGTTCGTCGATAGCTTCACCGAGGAAATCTTCCGCGGGGCGCACGACGAACTGATGAAACGCAATTTCCTGCCGATCCTGCTGATGCACAACCAGGATGGCCAGGACGAACAGCTGGTGCAGCGCCTGGCCGAACGGCGCGTCGAGGGCTTGATCATCCGCCCCTATGTGGAGCGCATGGACGAGGTTTCCGCCGCCGTCGAGCAGCACCAGATGCCGGTGGTTTCGGTGGACTATGCCCTCACCAGTGAAAAGAAATTCGACTTTGTCGGCACGGCCGACGAACACGGCGGGCAGCTGGCCGCCGAGCATCTGCTGGAGCTGGGCCATCGGCGCATGGCCTGCCTGTTCACCGACACCGAGAGCCTTCAACTGCGCAAGCGTGGCTTTGAATATGCCGTCTCCCGGGTCGAGGGTACGGCCATGGTCGGGCTCGAAGGCTGGAACTTCTCCGACGATGAGCCCAACCAGCGCAAAATCATGGAGCTGCTTCAGCGCGCCGATGCGCCGACGGCGATTTTTGCGGGCGGCGACTACATGCTGCCCAGCATCTACAAGGCGGTGCATGCCTTGGGCATCACCATTCCGGACGATGTTTCCGTGGTCGGGTTCGGCGACGAGGAGTTTTCAGAATACCTGATTCCGCCCGCAACGACGCTGCACCAGGACGCCTACGAAATCGGCGTGCAGGCGGCGCAGCTCGTTATCGACCGCATAGAAAACAAGGACCGCCAGGTGCCCGTGCGCCAGTTGCGCTTCGAGCCGCATCTGCTGACGCGCGAGTCCACCGCTCGTCCAAAAGACTAGTTTCATGGTTTGCCCAACGGGTGTTTCATGCACCCGTTGTTTTTTGAAAGGAAATGTTATGGTTCTCAAAGGTATATATGGTCCCGCCGCTACTATCCTCTTGCTGTTCCTCGCGCATGGCGCATTGGCGGCGGAGTTCGACCCGAACCAACTCGGTGTGGCCGGACGCGAGGCCTATGCAAAGCACCAGCGCTTGTTCAACGAGGTGGTGCCGAAGCACAAGGTGCAAACCAAGGTGCAGGTCAATTCCGGATTGGATGCACTCACGCATGTCACGTTTTATGAAAAGTCCACACCGATCAACGGCAGGATCGAGGTGCCGATCCCGTTCGAGCTCAACGAGCACATTTTCGATTTCAAGCAGGTCGAGATTCTCGGCTCCGGACTCAAGGGGGTAACCAAGGTGCTGGTGGAAAGCACGGGGGCGGGCAACCCGGTGCTCGGCATTACGGCGCAGCGCGAAAAGTCGATCCAGATCAAGGTGACCTCTTTCATGTGCGCGCTCAACGTGCCGCTCAAACTCATCATCGAAGGGCAGGGCACCGTCGAGAAGATCGAGTTTGTCCACCGCGAAGGCATCGCCATGGCGTTCGATGCTTCGATCTACCGCGAACCCGGACTCGATAAGCCGATCAAGCAGGTGAAGGTGTCGGTCGATGCCACCAAACTGCGCTCCATCGAAGGCATCTGCGAGGTGAAGCGCGAGCGCTTCTTCCGCTACTATGCCGATCCGAACGGCGACCGATCCGGCAAGGAGTCCTATTTCCGTGGCAAGGGCTTTCTGCCGGGGCGCCAGATTGTGGAAATAGGCCCCGCCTTCGAAGATCGCTACGGCGCAGCCAACGCGATGGCAACGCTGAAGGAAGATCCCAAGCGCCCCGGCTCCGGATATGCCGATCCGGCCTTCTTCGAACGCGACGAGTTCTGGCGCTTCGAGGGGGTTGATCCGAACCTTGAATTCGTGATGTGTTTCGACTCCTGGCCGCGCTTCACGCACCCGACCAATTTCCCGGGCGTGCCCAACCAGCGCGGAACGCCTGCCATCGATAAGTTCGATGCCGCCGCCGATATGAGCGTGCGCTATCTCCAGGCGGTGAACCGCGACAGCGGCCGCACTGCCAGATGGTGGGAAGTGAAGAACGAATCGGATGTGAAGTCGGAATGGATCTACCACCACGAAGAGGGCTACGACGGTTGGAAGCTGCTGGCCGATTTCCACAACACCATGGCCGACGCCATTCATAAGGATGTCCCGCAGGTTGAAGTGGGCGGCCCGGTTTCCGCCTGGTTCATTCCCTATGCGGGCGACTTTGCCGTCTGGAAAAACCAGGCGCGCTTCATGGACCTCACCCGCGACCACCTCGATTTCTACTCGCACCATTTCTACGAAATCGGCGCGATGGACTCGCTCGAGCGCGTGCGGCGCGAGGGGCACAGCTATGTGCAGGGCGGTCTCGAGTGCACGATCGACATGCTCTGCGCGCATATGGACACCACCGGAAACCGCAAGCCGTTGGTCTGCTCCGAATACGGCTCGCTCAGTTTCGTGCGCGACGAACGCGGCTTCTGGATGCACATCAAAAACATCAATTCGCTGATGCTCAAGTTCATGGATCGGCCGAGCGATTTCGAGATCACTGTTCCGTTCATGCTGACCTTCATGCACTGGGCGCCCGACTCGCTCGAAACCTTCATCCATCAAACGCCGGACGGCGAGTTCGTGAAGACCAAGAACACCTACATCATCGACATGTGGACGGGGTTCAAGGGCAAGCGAATTCCCGTTTCCGACACCGAGCACAAGGTGCGCACCCACGCCGTCATCGATGGCGACCTCATCCGCCTGGCCGTCAACAACCATTCCGGGCAGCGCGCCGAGTTGGATATCGAAGCCCTTTTGCCAAAGGGGGCGAAGGTGGAGTCGGTCAAACGCCGCATGGCGCTCTTTGAAAAGGGCGAGGTGAAGTTTGTCTACGACGATCTACAACGCCTCGACTCGATCCCGCTGGGCGTCGATGTGACCGCGATTCTTGAAATCAAGCTGGATCGGAATCTCACACCTGCGCAGGTGTGGAATGAAAGAATCCACTACGCCACGTCAACGGCCGTGAAGGTCGATGGTTCCGCGGAACTCGAGATTCCGGTCGATGTGGAAAAGGCGAAGGCGGCAACGTTGCGCGTCGGCCTGTTCCGCAAGGGCGGATTCAGCCAGCCGCTGACGCTGATGCTCAACGGTGTCGGGCAGGAGGTTGACCTGACCGCCAGCGAGGGAACGCCCAACCTGTTCGACTACGTTGAAGTCCCCGTCGATCCGAAGACGCTGAAGGCCGGAAACAAGCTGGTCGTCAAAACCGACGAGCCCGGCACCACCGTCACCGCCGCCCGCATCACGACCGTTACGGAAGGGCGACTTGGGCGCTAGCCTTTGAAAGGGAGCCGCAGCATGGGTGTGCTGAAAGCACAATACAATTTAGCCTTGGGCAACGCCCAAGGAGATAAGGTGGTTTGGATTATTTGTCCTGTAGGGACAACACAAACGCCGAATTGTATTGCCCCTGCAGGGCAAGTGATTGTTGGTGGCGGTAGGTCATGGGGCTTTGCCCCATGCTAAATTGTGTCGTGCCGTTGGCACATTGCTAGAGGATAAAGTGTATGAAGAAACTTCTAATATCATCATTCATGTTTGGTTGTATCCTGTCGGTTGTTGCGAAGCCGATGAACGTGATTCTGGTGGTGGCCGACGACATCAGTTCGCGCGAATTCCCCTTCTATGAATCGACCAAGTGGACGGGCGACCGCCGGGCCCGAACGCCGATGATGGATCGGATGGCGGTCGACGGTGGATGTTTTGTTGAGACGTTTTGGGCGGCGACCATCTGTAAGCCCAGCCGTGTGCTGTTGATGAACGGCACCTATGCCTACAACAACAAGTATTGGGACAACAAGCATATCGGTGCGGATTGCCGCAATGTCTACTCGGCCTACGAAAGTGCGCCGATCACGCTCGGGAACATGAGCCGCGATGCGGGCTATGCGAACATCTGGGTTTCAAAGAACCACATCGCCAGTGGCGGGGATGTGCTGAGCTTCGGGTTTAACGAGTGCGTGTTCAATCCGGCGGAGCCCGCGCGCCACATGGGGTGGAACCAATTCGGCACGCCGAACAAGAATCCCTATCCAATCTTCCGCACGAAAGATCCCGAAGACTGGGACCACGAATCCTTTTTCTGGTGGCCGGAAATCCAACTGATCAACCATCCCGACCACCCGAACGAACCGTTCAAATTCGCCAAGACGCAGATCGACGACTATGCGCCCGATCTGGAAATGGCATATATCTTCGATTTCATGGATCGCTCTCGGGAATCCGTTCTTCGTGCTGCACACGCCGCACCTTGGACATCTGGCGAAGGATTGCGCCGTGCCGGGCACGCCGACCGTATGGCCGGGGACTCCGGTGCTGGAGTGGAAGAACGGGAACTATGTCCGCAAGGAGCCAAAGCATGTCGCCAAGGCAGACGGCTCGTATGACCGGAAAAACATTACGCCCGACGGGCTGAGCTACCATGTGGAATATCTCGACTACCACATGTGGCAGTATGTCGAAAAGCTCAAGCAGATGGGCGAGCTGGAAAACACGGTCATTATTTTCAGTGCCGACAACGGGACGCAGGATAATGCAGGCAATTTTGGCAAGGCACGGATTACCCAGCAGCAGGGCATGCACGTGCCGCTGCTCATCTATGCCCCCGGTGTCAAGAACCTGGTGCAGGGCCGACGCATCATTCAGTCCGACTTTACCGATGTGCTGCCGACATTGGCGGAGGTGATGGGCTTCGATTTTCCGAAGGGCTACGACAAGCTCGACGGCAAGAGCCTTTGGCCCTATCTGACCGGCAAGAGCAAGCACCACCGCGACTGGATCTATTCCATGCGCATCGATGCCCAGATGATCCGCAACGACAAGGTGCTGCGCGACGGCCAAGGCACGTGGTACGACGTGAACAAGCGCCCCGGCGATTATCACAGCTTCACCAAGCTCGACGATCTGCCGAACGGTGAATACAAAAACATGTTGCTGACGGAAAAGGCCAAGCTGGAGCCGAAGCTGGCCAAGTTCAATCTCTACAACACCGATTCCGAAGCGCCCCTCCCGCCGCCGGACGCCGATGGCGACGGCATTGCCGACTGGTTCGAGGAAAAGCATGGGCCGCTGAATCCCAAGGAAGATTCCGATGGCGACGGGGTCGACAACTATCACGAATATGTGCACGGCGGCGACCCGAAGGATCCAAAGTCGCCAACGAAGAAGCAGCTGCCCCATTTGATTGAGGTTTCGGATGCGCAGGGCGAATATCTGGCCTTGCAGTTTGACCGCCTCGAAGAACTCGGCCCCGACTATTGGTGTGTCATCGAAGGCTCCGCCAATGGAAAGCAATGGACTACCGATGGCGTCATGCAGCAGCACACCCGCCGCTCGAACCACGACGGCACCGAGCGCATCGTCGCCCGCATCGCCGCCGACAAAAGCAAAGCCAACCTAAAGCAGCTGCGCCTAACGGTTCACAAACCGAAAAAGCGCCAGCCGCGGAAGTTTGTGAACCTGTTGAAATAAGGTTCATGTCCCGAATGGCACTTACCATTTGAATTGACGTAACGCCCGCTATCCCCGCGGGCTATCCCCTATCCCGGGTGACCCCTTTCTCATCGAAAGTCAGTTTTCGCGTTAACGGAGAACCTCAGATGGCTGGTTGGCAATATTTATATTCTGACAGCATTTTGTAGATGCGGAGTTCGTGATTTTCTGGAAGCCGATTCTTCCAAACACATTTTATAATTCCATTTGGCATGCGCCCTGTTGATTTTTGAAATGTCTTACATTTATTGTTCAGGAAGTCCTCGCCGATCTTTAATTCCTCTCCGGTTCCTAGGCCGAAATAAGTATCTAATTTATTTTTTCCATTGCTCAAATATGCAGTCATTTCACCATCTGTTAGATAGATGAAAAAGCGGAGTGCTGGTAAGCGGGTTTGAAATTCAAGTAAGCGACACATATCGTTGAAATGCTTACCTGCTTTTTGCGGACGGGGAGCGTTCTTTCCTCCCGGGTTTGCTCGGTCATACTTGAACTCAATTACAACTTCCTTTTCTTCGTAGTTTGGGATGTATGTATCGACTCGGGCATTTTGTCTGTGGTTATGAGGGAATTCCATAACAATATCATAAGGCTGAAGCGATGTGTTTTTGAGTAATGAAGCGAAGAATGAATAACGAACTGAATCTTCTGTGGTAAACACATGATTGCTTAATCGCTGAGTCAAATAATTGTCGAATGAGCTGTAAATTGCTTCGTTCATATTTATGTGATGCCAGACGTTTGGTGTGACCCTCGCTGCGCTAAACGTTGACCGAATCAAAATGCGTTGGTCAGCGTATGATCCATGCCCTGGGTACGCCTGGCATGAACACAAACTGACGGGGTTGAAGTCCCCTGCGCGTAGCCCGGCTGTTCGCTGCTCCCTTCATGGGGAAAGACGGTAGCCGAAGCGCTGGACGAAATCAACTGCGGGCTCGCGAGGGATCGCCACGCTAGTCCCAAAACAAGAAAAAAGCTACAATGTACGGGTGACCCCTATCCCCGCCCTAATCTGTCATCTGGTGAATTTGAAGTAGTATGTTTCCGGTCTGCGCTGCGTGTTTGCGTTTTCTCAAAAGTAGGCTAACGAAATCAATTCGTTCCTCAACCACAGCCATTAGATCAGCTCCGGTCATGAGGATTATTACAGGGCGTCCAGTGGAATGGGCGCGTACACCATCTTCCGAAAATCCGTTGATTGATAGGAAAAGGCCAAGTGTATTATCCAGTTTACGATTTACTTTACCGGCAAAGGAGTCGAGGTCGCTGATTGCACAGGGATCTTGTTGCCATTTGGCCTCAAATAAATAATCAGTACCTTCCATTGAGAATGCACCATCAATCTGTTCTCCGATATTTCTAAATGATGCCCTCGGGTCGAGATCAAATAAGTTAAATAAATCGTACATAACTCGCTCGAGTTCAAACCCCCGTTGCTGGGGAGTACACGTAGATACGAGAGACATATACCGAGATTTTATTTCATCGAGTTTTTCCCGAACTGCTGTGCTATGGCGGAGCCTTTCTGCTTCTTTCGCACGGCGCTCTTTAATCTTTCTTGCTTCATCAGTAGCTTCGTCATGAACCTCTACTATACGCTGTAGTTCTGCTACCGCCACACGAGCTTTTTCTGCCTTTGCTTTGCCATCTTCTAGCTGTTCGAGATGGCGAAACGAGGTCATTTTGGCGACCTCGTGGAACAAGCGGCGAATGTCACCTAAATATTTTTCTTGGTCTTGGCAAAGAAGGTCAACTACGTCCGACACTATCTGTCGTTTGTAGCCTTCCCAATCCGCTTGGGAGACTGCGCTTCGATCTGTAATGGTGTTCTGTAGGAAACTACGGAGATCCGCCTTATACCAATAGATTAAACATAGTGCTTCCTTAAGAGCCTGCACTGCTGTTGCTGAAACCATTTTTGTCATAGTTTTTATTTCCGTCGAACGATTAGGCAGAAACAGCATCTGCCCATCTATTCCCTTAAAGGTGTCGTTTGCTATGAGATAGGCAGAATGCCTGAATAAGGATTGTGTGAAAAGTATCATTCCGGAAAATGAGGTGGTGCTCTCGCTTCGCGCGGCATATCCGCCGTGCGAAGTACTTTCCGTGGTTGCTCTCTCGTGCAGATGCAACGAAGCTGGAAGCATCGTCTACGATCCATTCTCCAGCAGTTGCCGTCCCTTATCTGTGAGTCGGTATTTTTGTTTGCTGCTGCGGGGTTTGTCGGGGATGGTCATTTCCACGAGTCCATCCGTAAGTAGCGGATTCAGCACTTGGTTCCTGAACTTGGTGCGGTCGGTGCGCCCGGAAATTTCCATGAGCGCGCCAATCGCGTTTTCTTCCCTGCATTTAACGAGGATATCGACTTGATCCCGACTTAGTCCCGACTTAGTCCCGACATAGTCCCCACTTGGTTTCGACTTGGTGCCTTTTCCGGTTACTTGGGGGGTGACTTGTGCCTCGACTTGGTGCCGACTTGGTGCAGACTTGGTGCCTTTCCCGGCGACTTCCCCGGTGACTTCCCCGGTGATTTCGGGCGATTCGTTTTCGAGGAGGGTTAGGCCTTTGGCGGTGAGGCGGTATTTTTGCTGTCGGCTCCGGGGTGTTTCGGGGATGGTGTATTCCATTAGTTCCAAGGCTCTTAGGTGCGGAATAATGGCGCGTAGGTTGCCGCTGAGGGTCTTGTGCCCGAGCACGGTGGCAATGTCGCGCGAGGAGAGCGGCTGCATCCGACAGGCCTGCAAAATGCGCAATGCGACTTGTGCCTCCACTTGTGCCTGACTTGTGCCTAACTTGTGCCTAACTTGTGCCTCTTCTTGTGCCTCCACTTGTGCCGACTTGGGGGGTGGCGCCTCTTTTTCCGCCGTCAGCGGGAGGGTCAGCTCGAAGCCGTGGGCGGTTTCCTTGAAGATAGGTTTTGCGCCGTTGGTGTAGAGGGGCAGGTATTTATTGATGTTGGTGACGCCGGAGCCGAGCTGGTCGAACCGTCCGAGCTGGATCATGAATTTGCAGATGGTCGGGTTCTTTGAAAACGGGCGCAGGTTTTGCGGGGTGATTTCGCCGAAGTGGTGCTGGGTGCAGGGATTGTCGAGGATGACTTTGTCGCGGTAGATCATCAGCCGCGCGGGCGCGCCGCCCGTGTATTCGCGGTGGGAGATAATGTTGGAAAGGGCTTCGCGGAAGATTTTGTCGCGCAGGCTGATCCGCATGTCGCCTTCGAGGTGAAAGGGATCGTTGAGGTGCTTTTCCACGAATTCCATCATCTGGTCGTAGGCGTCGATCAGGTTGGTGTAGATGAGGACGCGGTCGTCGTAGCGGTCGACATTGTCGCGACGGAGCAGGCAGTCGAACTTGTAGGCCGGGGCGGCCTGCTGAATGGCCTGGTCGGTGCCGAACATCAGGATGGCGGCGAGGGTCAGGTGGTGTTGACCTGTCTCTTCGGTTTGTGTGTAGAAGCCGCCGATGCGGAGCATCTCTTCGTCGCTGAGGCCGATCCAAGGGTGCTTCGAGTTGTAGGAGCGCATCAGGCGCCGGGCACGGTCGAACAGTTCCGGGCGCAGGTCGTCCATCGTGGCAAAGGGCAGGGTGCGCTGTTCGGTAAAGAGGCCCAGCTTGCGGTTGATCAGTCCGGCGAGCTGGTGCGTGCCCTGCACGCGGTAGTCGCCGTCTTCGCTGCGCAAAATAATGTTGCCCCCGGTTTTGTGGAGCTGCGAGCTGAGCGGTACCTGCACGGCAATGATGGTTTTTTCGTCGATCTCGAAGGTCTGCGGGAAAAGCAACCAGGGCGGATCGACCTTCTGGGGATTGTTGGAGAGATTGGCGAGGTCGGCTTTCATCCTTTCCGCCGCAGCGGGATCGACGCCTTTAATTGCGCCATCGTCGGCCACCCCGAGAAAGATCGTGCCGCCATCGGTGTTGAGGAATGCGCATACGGTTTCAAACAGGTTGCGCGGCAGGTGTTCGCGCGCCTCCTTGAATTCGCGGTGCAGCCCTTCGCCCTCCGACAGGTCGTCTAAAACTTGGTTTAGGTTCATTCCCCGTTGCCTTCCCTGTGCTTCAAGTTTGTTGCGTCGTATTCGACCGTGAAACCATACCTGCCGGGCGCGGGGGAAACAAAATAAAACACGCGGAATGGGGCCGTGTTTCCTTTGCTCGGGAATAATACATTTGGCCAGTTGACAGTTTGGGGCTTCCTCTGCGATTGTTTGCGTTCTCATTCTAAAAGGAAGGCAGAAGTATGAAGATCGGGAATGTAATAGGTTTGATGGTATTGGGTTCGGTTTTGACGGGCTGCGTGCCTGAACAGGAGCAACGGGCCATCGATTGGTCGAAGCCGCACATTGTGGTGGAGGCGGAGACGACGCGCGCCATTGGTGGCGTTTCGGAGGTGGATCGCAAGCGCTATTTTTGTGTGAGCGACAACGGTACCGGTTTCGACAAGCGCATGACGCCGGAGGTTTACGACTATCTGGTGAATGAGCTAGGCATTTCGTTCGGGCGCAGCCTGGGGCCGGTGCAGTGGGTTGCCAAGCAGCTTAAGGAAGATCCGACGCGGCCGGGGTATGCGGATGTGACGGGGCTCAAGACCCAGAAACTTCCGGAGCCGGGCGAGCAGTTCGTGAAGGATTTCGGCCCCAATCTCGATGTGGCGTCGCACGGCAACCACAACGCCTACCCGGCCTACATGGGCAAGCATATGCAGGAGGGCGCGGAATACCACGGCACGCCGGAGTGGATTCCGGAAAACATCGATGCCGCCGCCGAGCTGGCCGCCGCCGTGATGAAATACAACTATACCGACTTCGACCGTCCCAAATATTTCGAGCCGCTCAACGAGCCGCACTGGAAATATTTCGTGGACCAGCACATGGCGGACTGGCATCTGGCGGTGCAGGAGAAGGTGCATGCCCTGACGCCCGAGGTGAAGGTGGGCGGCATGTGCCAGTCGGTTTCCTATTTCTTCCGCGACAACTACCAGAATTTCAATGGCTTCAAGGGCTTCATCCAAAACACGCAGGGCCGGATGGATTTTTATTCGTTCCATTCCTACGACTACCTGCGCTGGCGCGACGGCGAGTTCAAGGGGCGCATCCAATCCGGCATTGCGCTCGAAGGTTCGCTCGACCTGATGCAGAACTACACCGTCAATGAATTCGGCAAGGAAGTGGATGTGGTGGTCAGCGAGCAGGGGGGATATGCCCACCACGAGCCGAAAGGCATGTATGACGGCGAGTTCCTCGCTGCGGGCATCATGGCCTCGAACTATCCGAACGCCGATGCCACGTCGTGGGACTATGAGATGAAGAAGCGTTCCATCGTCTGCTTCGGCCATGTGAGCAGTATCCTGGCAAACACCATGGCGTTCATCGACCATCCGCACACAGTGCAGAAGTCGGTGCCGTTCCTGCTGCCCAACACCTGGAGCTGGGACACGAAATACTACGCCAATCTCTACGTGCCGAAACACTATACCGATGAATCGGAGTGGGTTGGAACCCACATGCTCGACTTCTACAAGTTTTTCCGCGGCGTCGATGGCCGCCGGGTGAAGTGTATCTCCAGCGACCCCGATTTGCAGACGCGCGCATTCGTGGATGGATCGAAGCTGTATCTGGCGGTCAACAACCAGAGCTGGCGTCCGGAAGCGGTTTCGCTCCATGGCATCGATGCGAAGCAGGTCGAGATCCGCCGCTTCGGACGCAATACCGACTTCACCGCCTACTACACCGAGGAAACCATCGCCACACCCGAAACACTGGAGCTGCCCGGGCGCGAGTCGGTCATGATTGTGGCCGACCTCGGCAAACCGATCGCGGAACAGGCGAAAGTGAACGAAATCATGTGCTATGGCGACAAGGTGATCGTCCCGATGAAGAAGGCCGAGTTCACGGTCAAGGTGCCCGTTGAAAAGCAGATCGACTATGCCGTGTTGCGCGTCGGCCTGACCCGCAAGACCGAGTCGAACAAGGAGGCGGTCATCACGCTCAACGGCAAACCGCTCGCCGTTCCGCTTGAAGACTGCGCCGACCGTCTGGCCGACGGCGAATACGGCGTCACGAAACTGGTGAATCTGAACGTGGCCGATCTGCAGGCTGAAAACATCGTCAAGGTTTCGTTCCCCGACGGCGACGAAGGAATGGTCGGCACCGTCGTCATCCGCGCCGCCGTGGTGGAATAAATACATGACCGCGAAGACGCCACGACTATAAGGTTTTCGATTCCACGCATCGTTGCGGCTTCGCGGTCATCTAAATCAATGGGGTTAGGCCGAAAGGCTAGGTTGTTGGTCGGGGATGTTGCTGTACTGTTCCATTCTGATTTAAACGGAGTAGGACCATGAACAGGATTTTTTCTTTGTGTTTCATTTTGTCGTTGGCGGTCGGCGCGGTTGCCGAGCGGCCCAATGTGGTGTTTATCTTGATCGACGACCTGAGCCACTACGGCATCACCGCCTACGGTGCGAATAGGATCAGCTCGACCGAGGGCTTCTTTAAGAACGTGGAGTTCGAGACGCCGCGCATCGACAGCCTGGCCGAGGAGGGCATGCTGTGCACGCACGCCTATGCCTATCCGCTCTGCGAGCCGACGCGCATTGCGCTGATGAGCGGCATGAACAATATCCGCAACTACCACCAGTGCAAATCGCAGCATGCGTCCGACATCACCTTCGGCGATCTGTTCCAGCGCGAGGGCTACGAAACCTGCATCGTTGGAAAATGGAAACAGACCCGCGGTACAAAAGCGATCCATGGCAAAGACTACATTTCCGAGTTCGGCTGGGACGAGTTCTGCTGCTTCGATGTCGTCACCGAAGGCTACCGCATGATCGATCCCGACATTGTTGAAAATGGAAAGATGATGAACTACAAGGGCGTCGATCCCGTAACCGGCCGTCGCTATTACGGCCCCGACATCTTCAACCGCTATGCGCTCGATTTTCTCGACCGCAGCAAGGACAAGCCCTTCTTCCTCTACTATTCCATGGTGCTGATGCACGACGAGCACACGCCGACGCCCGATACGCGCCCGAAGGAAATCTTCGATGACCACGATATTTCCAAGCCCAGCGATTATGGCTTCATGAAAGGCGACGACCGGCGCTATTTCCCCGACATGCTCGCCTACACCGACAAGATGGTCGGTCAGGTGCTCGACCGGTTGAAAAAGCTTGGCTTGGAGAAAAATACGCTTGTCGTTGTGATGGGCGACAACGGCACCAAGGAATGCTTTTCGCATACGCTGCCCGACGGCACCGTTTTCCTTGGCGATAAAGGCAGCAACAAAGAGGGCGGACTGCACGTGCCGCTGCTGCTTAAAGCTCCCGGAAAAATTCCGCCGCAACAAACGTATGGCGGCATGGTCAACCTCACCGACATTCTGCCGACGCTTTGCGACGCCGCCGGCATCGAGCCGCCCAACAAGGATGCGCTCGATGGCATCAGCTTTTGGCCGCAGGCCACCGGCCAGGCCGGCGGTGAGCACCGCAAGTTTATCTACACCTGGTATAACGGAAACAACAAATCGTCCGATCCCGACAACGTGCTCGAATATGCCTTCACCAAGGAGTTCAAGCGCTACGCCCCGAGCTCCCTCTATCCCGAAGGTCGCTTCTTCGACCTGCGCACCGACCTGTTTGAAACGGCGGGTGCTAAAAAGATCAAGGTGCCGAAGGTTTGGAACAAGTGGCACCATAGCGGCCTTGAGCTCAACAAGCTGACGGCCGAGCAGAAGCGCGCCTACGACGGCCTCGGGAAAATCCTCGAACAGAAAGCCTACGTTCCCGTCCAACGATTGGAAGTGGTTAAAGGCGAGGTTCCGCTACGTACCGGAAAGTCGGTCGAGCTCGATTGCCGCGTCTTCCCGGCCGAAGCCACCCGGCGCGGCGTCGTCTGGCAATCAAGCGATCCCACCATTGCAACCATCGACAAATTCGGAGTCGTGACCGGCCATCGCAAAGGCACCGTCGAAATCACCGCCTATTCGTGGGACGACGCCATCCCGCTCGCCGACCGCAAAAGCGCCGAATACAAAACCGGCGGAATCAGCGACACGATCAAGATTCCGGTTGGGCGATAGTAGCTCGCATATCCGATGCGAGTTTTGTGCGCACGGGGAACGCGGATCGGATATCCACGCTACTTGGCATCGCGCGCCTTTTTGGCTTCGGGGGGAATGGCGTCTTTGTGGAAGGCTTTGCGCTTTTGGTTGTATTGGAAGAATTCCCAGAACTGGTAGGGAATGTTGGGTTCGTCCCATTCGTCCCACATGGCCTTGAGCGTGGCGGCGGATTCCGGGCTTTGGTTGAGGATGTTGTTTTGCTCGGCGGGATCGGTGTTGAGGTCGAACAGTTCGGCGGGCTGGTCCCATTTGTTTTTTACATATTTTTTGCCATTGTGCAGCACCGACCAGAGGGTGTGGTTGTAGCCGCGCCAAAAGAGCGCCTTGTGCGGCTGCCCGGTTTTTTCCTGCTTGAGGAACGGCATGAGGTTGACGCCTTCCATCTCCGGCGCGGCGGTTTCGCCTCCGCCGAGTTCGACGATGGTGCGGGAAATATCGAGCGAGATGACGGGTTCGGGATAGCTGGTGCCGGGTTGGATGGCTGCCGGCCAGTTGGCGAGCATCGGGACGCGCAGGCCGCCTTCGTAGAAATCGCCTTTGCCGCCGCGCCACGGGCCGTTGCTGGAGCCGTTGCCGCCGTGCGGCTTGTCCGGTGCGGCGAGCGGTCCGCCGTTGTCGGAGAGGAAAAAGACGAGGGTGTTTTCGCGGACGCCCTGTTGTTCCAAGGTCTGGACAACGCGACCGATGCCTTGGTCCATCACATCGACCATGGCGGCATAGACGCGGCGTTTGGGGTCGGCGATGTGCGCATATTTTTCAATGGCTTCTTCCGGCGCCTGCAATGGGGCGTGCGGTGCGTTGTAGGAGAGGAAGAGGAAGAACGGCTGTTCCTTGCTGCGCTCGATGAAGCCGACGGCTTCGTCGGTCAACGTGTCGGTTAAATAGCCCTCGAACACGGCAGGCATGTTGTTGCGCTCGAGCGGCAGGAGGTAGTGCTGTTCGCCGGCCTCGATGGTGTCGATGCGAAAATAGTCGTGCCCTCCTTCGCGGAAGCCGTAGAAAAAGTCGAAGCCGCGGCGGTTGGGATGGAAGGGCGCGGCGGAGCCGAGGTGCCATTTGCCGATGATGCCGGTGGTGTAGCCCGCTGTTTTTAGGCGGGTGGAGACGAGCCGTTCGGTTTCGGCAATGCCCATCTGCATGTTGGTGGGGTCGTAGGCCGGATTGGTTTCGAAACCGAAGCGGTGCTGGTAGCGGCCGGACATGATGCCGGCGCGCGACGGCCCGCAGAAGGGGTGGGTCACATAGCCCTGCTCAAAGACCGCGCCCGTTGCTGCAAGGCGGTCGAGGTTGGGCGTCCGGATGTCGGTGCTGCCGGTGAAGCCGGTATCGGCATGCCCCATGTCGTCGGCCATGATCAGTACGATGTTGGGGCGTTGTTTCGCGGCGTGCGGTGCGTGAAGTGCGGCGATCAATGCGAGGAGCGAAAGTAGTTGTTTCATGGCGGGTTCCCTTTGGTTATTCAAAACAATAGGCGAGGGCGGTTTCCGCTACAACTGGCTTTTAGTCTAGGTGGTGGAGGCAAAAAGAAACGCGGCCTTTTCGAGGAAAAGAGCCGCGTCCTGCAGTGGCCTGGAAAGCGGCACAGGACGTGCCGCACTCCGGCTTATTATTTCGCCTTTTCGGTTTTCGTCATGTTCCTGATCTTGTCGATGACGCCGCCCTTGATTTTGATGCCCGCGCCGACGAGCGAGAGCACCACCGCCACCAGCAGCACCGCGTTGACCGCGATGCGCTTCCAGCCCTTGCCGACGGCGTCGCCGAGGTAGGAGCGCTTGTTGTTGAGGATGAAGAAGCTAACGTAGGCGATCGGCAGCATCGTGAAGGCGAGGGCCGAGGCGATGACCGGCAGCCAGATCGGGCTCTTGATCATGACGCCCAGGATGCCGATGGCCGGAACCAGGGTGAACATGCGGTAGCGCTTGGGGGTGTATTCGAGCCCGAACATTTCGCAGACCGTGAAGCCGCAGCAGACCATGTGCGCACTGATGGCGCCGCAGGCCATGCCGATGAAGCCGAGGTCGAAGACGATGCGGCCGATAGGGCCGCCGAGCACCACGGCCAGGCTCTGCGCGGCGTCGATCGGCTTGAAGTTGGCGGTGGTTACGCCTTCGCCCAGATTGCCGTGCACGGTGGCCGCCATGCCGATGATAATGAGCGAGGTCAGGATGACGTAGGGCACGAAGAGCGACATGACGAGGTCGAAGCGCGCCAGCCCCTTGTGGTGCTTGCCCCAGCCCTTGGCGAGGATGGAGTAGGGGTAGAGGAAGGTCATGTTGATGCCGACCGCCGCGCCGATGGCACCGAGGACGGTGGTGAGCGAGCCTTTGCCTTCCGGCAGGCTGATTTTAAAGAAGCCCTTGAGGACGGCACCCCAGTCGACCTGCAGTTTCACGGCCTGCACCACCACCACGATCAGGAAGGCGGCCATCACGCCGCGGATCGTCCAGCTCAGGAAGGACTCGTAGAACTTGATGCCCTTCGACTTGCCGCCATAGTTCCAGGTCAGCGCAATGTTGATACCGAGGATCAGGAAGCCACCGGCAAAACGGACGACAGTTTCAACGGTTTGCGAGTCGCCGCTGTTTTCAATGCCGGCCACATTGGCCATATCCCAGAAGGCGCCGCCGAGCAGGGCGTATTGCCCAAAGTGCCAGATCACCGTCGAGACGACGGTGGCCAGCGCCCAGAAAAAGGCGATGGAGGGATGCAGCTCGCGTTTGACCACCTGGTAGCCGCGCTCGCCCTTGGTGAGGGTGATGTTGGAGAGGGCGGCCATCATGAAGACGCCGAGGAACATCGCGATCGGCTGCACCCACAGCAGTTGGTAGCCGAAGAATGCGCCCGCCACCACCGAGGCGGCGGCGGAGCCCGCGCCGAGCGTCATGGCGCTCTGCATCCAGGCCGGGCCCGTCATCTTGAAGTAGCCCCTGATCTTTTTCCCGAAGGGTTGTTGTTCCAGATCGAGAAGATGTTCCTCTTCCGCGCGGATCTTTTCGGGATCCCACTTGCTGGCCATTGGAAGTCCGCTGCTTTTCTGTTCTTCGCTCATCGTGTCCCCTTGTCTGCCTGGTTGCGCTCTATCAACAGCGTCCACCGGCGAATTAGTTAATAAAGGTTACATATATGCCATCTGCCGGGGCGCAGGTCAAGTGCGCAAGGGGGGATGTTGAGGAAAACTGCGGGGCAATGGAATCTGTAAAATGTGCAAAACAGGGGTTTTGTGAAATATAATCCATTTGTGCAGGAAGACCGGCGCCCCTATAATGTTTACGTTCGCAACAAAGGCCTGGCATCGACCGTGGTGGTCGAGATGCGAGAGAGGCATTCATGGTGAGAGGTCTTTGCGCGAGGCATCGTGGAGAAGGAACATGAAAAAATCAGCATTGGCATTGGCACTGGCATTCGGCGCATCGATGGGACATGCGGCGGTGGTTTTCGAGGATGACTTTTCTTCCTATGCGGAAGGGCAAACGATTAACGGCGTGAACTGGAATCCGAAATGGGATGGCAACAACGACCTCACGCAGCAGGACTTGATGACGGCCACGAACGGGTATGTGAAGTTCGACACGTCGATTGCCAAGCGCAACTATTTTTGCCCGAGCAAGCATGGGTTTAGTGTGGCGAGCAACAAGTATGCGGTGATCGGTTCGGACTTCCGCTATTTCCACGAACCGGGCGGCAACATTACCGAGCCGCCGAACAAGGCCAACCAAGGGGCGTTCGGGTTGCTGATCAGCACAACGCCAACCTGGTGGGACGGCGTGAACAAGTCGTTCCAGATGTGCAACCGCGGTTCGCACATGGGCAACAAGGTTCCGGTTGATCCTTGGCAGGAGGGATGGCAATCGCACTTGACCACGTTTGGCGTCGATACCACGGCCGGGGGCTTCAGCGATTGGTTCCGCATTGAATGGACGGTTGTTCAGGGAGAGATCAACTATGAGGCGACGGCCAAGCTGTTCAAGGCCAATGGCGACGGCATCTATACGGCCACGACGGTGGATCTGGGCATCACGAACGGGGCAACCCTCTATGCAGGTTTTTCGCCGGGCTGGAACGATATCAACACGAACATTGCCCAAATCAGCAAGTTCAGCGAAGTCGATATGGATAACTTCAAGGTCGAGGTGGTCACCATACCGAATACACGAACCATCTTTTCCGACGATTTCGAGAGCGGCAGCTACGTGACCTATCCCCTGGTCGCCGATTGGCGGAATCCCGCTCCATGGAGCAAGGCGCTCAACAACCCGTCGGCCTACGAGGTCACGAACGGGGTCATGAAAACCAAGTTTGGCTACCGGGGCATTGTGGCGGGCGGCAGTCCGGTGGTGGCCGCTCCCGGCGAAACGATCCGCATTGCGTACGATGTCACCATCGATCTCGGCTCCACGTTCAATACGTACCAGTTGGGCGACTATATGTTTTCACCGGAAGGCGGTGCCTATTTCACCAACTATGTGAATCCGATTCTGAGTTATGACCATGCCCTGAATTCCAGCGGGCTTGCGCGCCGGGTTGAATTCAATGCCTGGACGGATGAAGGGAGTTTCCCGAATGGGCGCGTGGTCGTCAACTTGAACGGGGGGAGCCCGGAATACTATCTGGCCGAAGATCTCGGTTTGGCGCCGGGAACGGGCGCCGACTTTGTCTCCGATCCATTGCGGATGGCCTATGAATACACCAAAAGACCAACGGTTGGGCTGTGGGAATGCGTAACGCTCATCTCGAACATGCACTCGGCCGCCATGCTGACCACCACCCAGTTGATCTCCCGGGTGGATACCTGGAACGTGGAGGAGTTTTTCTTTTCCATTCAGAACCCCGAGCTGCCGAGCGGTGGCGGATGGGAAATCGATAATCTGGTGGTGCAGGTGTCGTCGGGGCCGGACATCATCCTCGTAGGGTTCGAGGCCTGGGCCGAGGGCTATGGCCTGCTGGGCGGGGCCGACGACGACCAGGATGGCGACGGCCTCAGCAACCTCTATGAGTATGGACTCAATGGCGACCCGACCAATGCCGCCAACCTCGGAACCTTGCCGCAAATGACCTATGGCGCCGACCATAGCGTCAGCTATACCCATCCGTTGCTGCTCGATTCAAAGGCCGGCATTTCCTATGTGGCCGAATGGCGGGACAACCTGAGCTTTGGCGATTGGTCGAGCGTGTGGCTGTTCGATTCCAACTATCCAGCCGCCGACGAGGAGTACAACGAGCGGTTGCTGAAGCTCGATGGCCTGGGCAAGGACCGTCTCTTCATGCGCTTCAGGATCACCCAGCCCTGATTCGGGCCGGATGAGGTTTTCGCAAGACGTTTAATGTTCAGGCGCTGGATTTCCATAAATGAACATCCGAATACCTGTTTGGGTCAAAAGAGTTGATTGTGGGCGAAAAGGGCCCTGAATGTTAGTGATGACATGGAATTGGCGCTCATTTGCGTGTAATTACACCTTTTGGATAGGTGGAGGGCGCGTTTCCTGAAACAGCAAAGAAACGCTCTATTGTTTAAGCAAAACGGTTGACCCGATGGTATTGGACAAAAAAAACATGAAAAAACGTTTGCATGTTAAGGTAAACATTACTACGTTGTTTACGTTCGCAAATAGGCCGTGTCCTGTCCCGGTAGGCCAGGGCGCATTTCAATGTCCAGCAAGGGCGGCTCAATTGAGGAGAACATGAGATGAAAAAAGCAGCTATATTACTGTCACTTGCCTTGGTTGCAGGGACTGTCGGCGCTCAAGTCATTTTTGAAGATGACTTCAGTTCGTATAGTGGTTCCATTAATGGGGCCAACTGGAATCCCAAGTGGGCCGCTGGTACTGATCAGCAAAACCTGCTGATGGCGTATGATGGCATCTTGGAGTTTGATACGACCATTGCGCAGAGAAACTACCATTGCCCCAGCAAGACGGGATTCACGGTCGGAACCAATGACGTCTACATTATTACGGACGCCCGCTATGTGTATGAAGGCGGGGGTAATATAACGGCCAATTTGAACAAGGGCGCGTTCGGCCTTTATTTTTCGCAAACGGATCTTTGGTACAGTGGTCCCGATAAAAGTTCTCCGATGTGCAACCGGGGCGCTGCGGTGGGTCACAATCGGATCGATGGTAGTGGTGTTGATGGATGGAACACTCACTCGAGCTTAGGTGTCAACACAGCCAATAACGAAACCAGCAACTGGTTCAAGGTAGTCAGCCGCCTGGTTTCTTCGAATTCCACGATCTGGGTTCAGGCCTTGGTTTACGATGTGGATGATACCTATCTGGAATCCCCGGTTTCCACCGGGGTGATCTCGGATTCCGGAGTGGCTGACGGAACAACGATCTATGCTGGTTATTCACCTGGATACAACAACGTAGGGAACACCAACATTGCTTCATTCAGCAAGTTTACCGCAGTCCACTACGACAACTTCTACGTCGGCAGCAAGCCGGAGTTTGGAACGCCGGCGCCGTTCTCGGTTGACAACCTGCAGCTGCGCGGGGGCGCGGCCAAGATGGTCTTTGGCGGCACGACCACTAAAGGCGCCATCACCAACCACCCGGACTTTACGTTGAGTGCAACGTACTATGCACCGGCCATCGGCGAGCCGCTGGATATTCCTTTGCGCTGGGACGGATTCGACCTCGATGGCGATGGAACCAACGACTATGTCGACTTTACCCTCCGGGCGGTCGGAGCGGTTGAGAAAGCCGGGCTACTTGGAAATGGATTTGGTGATGGCTACACATTCAATGCCACCAACGAAGCGGTGACCTTTACGGTTACGGATATTACCCTCAGCGATGGAACCCGCGGATCCGTCACCTTTGATGGCTTCACCGGCGGTGCGACGATGGGCGCAGACTGGGGAGATAAGACCTATGAGTTCTATGCGGACATCAACGGCCTAACGGTTGGTGGGCAGGAAACCAATAACAGTGTAAAGACATGGCATACCGGGCACGATGTTTTCACCAACGAAACCATGGTCGTCGACAATATCGTGTTGTATTCCAATGAGTATACCGGAAGCCTCTGGGTGCGTGAGTTCGACCTCGATTTCACCTGGAGTGGATACGAGCCTCCCGAACCGCCGAAGACGCTGACCATTAACGACCTGTATACGCGTCCGGATACGAACCAGTTTGTTTATGGCGGTTCCTATGAGGGTGTCATTGAGTTGCAGCCGGATGCCCCGGTCATGCAGGGAGCACAATACGCCAACCCGATTGAGATCCCGATCCGCTGGAGCAATCTCAACCTGGACGGCGAGGGAGGAACCGACGACTGGATCGACTTCACCCTTCGGGCAGTTCCGGCCGCTGAAGCCTCTGCCGTCTGGCAAAATGCCGGATTCGGGGATGGTTGGAACATTAATACGAATGGTGAGGGTCTCACCTTTACGGTAGCGGATGTTTCTGTTGGTTCGAATACTGCGGGTTCCGTTAAGTTCGACGGCTTCACTTCGGCAGCAGTCTTGGTTTCCGACTACTCTGATCCGAAGAGCTGGGATGTGAGCATCGATATCAATGGGATCACCATCAGCTCGGTGGTAACGAATCAGGGCGGTAGCGGAAACACGACCATGAAGGTTGCTGAAAATGCCTTCACTAACCAAACGCTGCTCGTCGATAATCCTGTCATTCCCGACCCCTCGGATGAGTTCTATGGGGAGATTGTTGTACGCCACCTGGACATGATGTTCACCTGGACTTCGGAGGAAGCGCCGGCTGGCGGTTACGACCTGTTTGCCTGGGAGTATGAACTGAGCGGTGTCAAGACCGACGACAAGGACGGCGATGGCCTGAACGATTGGGGCGAATATGTCTTCGGTGGCCACCCGGATGGCGGCGAGCCCGTTTGGGGAATGCAGCCGGTGCTCGATCCGGCAACCGGTGACTACACCTTCTATCTGGTTGGCGACAACTCCGTTGTTGCGCATGTGGTAACCACGGATAATCTGATTCATGGCACATGGACCACGAACCATACCGAAACCGTGATCCTTACGGATGGGGTTGTGGTTCCGTACACCGATGATACCCTGGGCACATCCGCCACGAAAAAGTTCATCAAGCTGCTGGTTGAATAAAGCGCGGCTCCTTGTGAACTAAGCAACTGGAAAGCCCCGCCTCCGTGCGGGGTTTTTCAACATCTGGAGAAAATCGATGTCCAACGAGGGAATGAATAGAATGAAAAAGAAAAGCGTGCTTCCCATCCTAATCCTCGTTGCAGCACCCGTGTTTTCCGCGCAGGTGCTGGACATTGCGTTTTCTTCTGCGGAAGGGTTTGTGGACGATGCTCCCATCGACGGCATCCAGGGATTCAACGCACAGAATCCGTGGGTCGCCGGCGATGTTGCAGGAATCGGCCATGCCACCTTGCCGGGCGGCTGGTCGCGCGCGCGCAACTATGCCGGTTTTACCTTGGAGGTCGGGGCGGCAGTGGTGATCGAAACCACCTTCCGCCTTTCGACAACCAACGGTTGGCCGAATACCGATGTCTATTACGTCGGCTTTGCCGAGGAGACGGTTCACTCCGGATTGGCAACACCTTCCATCGGCTCGAAGATCCATTCCAACGGCGATGGCAGTTTTTGGGTCGGCAGTTCGGATGCCGGTCAACAGGTCGCCGTTCCCGCCGCCTATTCCAACGACTGGATCAAGTTTACGCAGACCATCACGCGCTCCGCGGTCTCGAACGAATTCATCGGAACGGTTGCGGCCACCAACCTGACGGCGGGGATCGACTTGGGAACCACCTCCGCATCCTGGGCGCAATCGACTGCCGACGGTTCGTGGGGCGGGGCCATGAATCCCAGCTTCCGCGGCATCCACAGCGGCAGCGTGCGAATGGAGATCGACCACTGGACGGTCTCGACCCTCGATGCCCCGACTCTGCCGCAAACGGTGGTGGTGAATGTGGATGCCACCCGTACGCGCTCCATCGGCGGCATAAATTCGCTCGACCGCGAAACCTGGTTCGGCGTCTACCACGAAGCCGGGTACGGAACGCGTGAGCTGGATGGAAAAACCATCGACGAGTGGATTCTTGAAGAGGGCCGCATGCTACCCTCGCGCGGTACCGTGAGTTATGATTCGTATTGGGAACCCGGCGGCTATGTCGATTATACCGAAGACCCGAACCGGCCCGGCTACATCAATCCGATCGAACTGACTAACAACATTGGCCCGGTGAGCCGCTACGTTACGGCCAAGGCGTTGGATCCAAACCATAAAACCATTTTTTCAGGTTCTGGCCACGGGCGCTATCCCGATTTCATGTGCTGGGATCCGGCCGATACGCATGGCATCAACACCGTCTCGAACCACGCCGCCCACGGCGAGGCGGTGGTGACCGCCCACTGGCGCATCCAGGATGCCGGTGGTCTGATGCCGCACTGGTACGAGGTGATGAACGAGAGTTCCATCCAGAACAACTTTGGTTGGTTCTGGGATTCCGATGCGTGGGACAAACTGGCCGAATTCCACGTCGGGGTGGCCGACGCCATGCACGCTTCATCGTTTTCAAACACGGTCAAAGTGTCCGGGCCGACCGATGCCTATCCGTTCCGCGACGGCAGCAGCGGCGATTTTTCCTCGTGGGAAAACGGCAATAAAAAATTCATCTATCTCACCGAAGACAAGATGGATGCGTATGGCATCCATACCTATGAGCAGATGAATGGCGGAACCGCCTACGACGACTATCTCGAACGCTTCGAAATCTGGCATCTCGGTCGCCTGCCATCGTTCCTCGACCTGTGGGAAAACGAACAGGTCAACACCTGGGGCGACACCAAGCCGTTTGTCTTTTCCGAATACGGCCTGCTCAACAACATTGCCGGCGACACCAACGCCTTCTACCAGATCCGCAGCTGCAACGGCATCTTGCTTTCGTTGCTCGACCGCCCCGACGTCGTCGATAAGATGAGCGCCTTCCTGATGTCGTGGGCGCCCTACAGCTGGGATCAAAAACGCGTATTCTTCGCGTCGGACGACAATGGGACGAACATCTATAAAACCAGCTATTTTGAATACCTGCGCTTCTGGCGCGACCTCGACGGCGACTATCTGTTCTCAAACGCCGACTCGCCCCACCTGGTGCAGCATGCGTTTCTCGATGGCGGCACCAACCTGTTTGTCGTGTTGCAGAACAACTATAAAGACGCCTATGCAATCGACCTGCGGGCCGCGTTGCCCGCCGGGGCTTCAATGGTCTCCGCGCAAATGCAGCGGCTCTACCATGCCAACAACGATGTCGCGCGCGATCCATTTACCCCGGTCGCCGACCTTGGAAACGTGCTGCTGGGCGCCGATGAAACGGCCATGTTCAAGCTGGAGCTCTCCGGCATGCCGCTCCTGCCGGTGTGGGATGAATCGAACCACTATGGCGACCGCACGCTGGTGCCGATGCAGGCCGGCGTGGGCGAGGCCTACGCGATCGACCTGCCGCCGGGCACCACCCATAGCGCCGGCTGGCTCAACCTCGGCCTCTATGCGTTCGAGGGCTTCAGCAACGGCCTCCAGCAGGTTTCCGTTAATGGAACCGCGTTGGGCAACCTACCCGACCTTTCCTACACCGCCGGCGCGCCGCGCCACTGGGCCAAGGTTTCGCTCCGTATTCCCGAAGGCGTTTTGCAAGAGGGCTCGAACAGCGTAACGGTCGTGCCCGCCGACGGGGAGCCCTTGATGAAGATTACCTCCGTCCGTCTGACGTCCGAGCAGGCGTCCGATGCGGTGTTCAATGCCGATCGCGATCTCGACGGCATGTCCGATGCATGGGAAATCGAATACGGTTTCGATCCCTCCGACTTTGCCGACGGCGCGCTCGATTCCGATGGCGATGGATTCGACAACAGCGCGGAATATGTTTGCGGAACCGATCCGCACGACGACCAGGATTTCATCTCCACCATCGGGTTGCCGGAGACCGGTGCCGG
The DNA here is from genome assembly GCF_900890425.1 of Pontiella desulfatans. Classification (NCBI taxonomy): domain Bacteria; kingdom Pseudomonadati; phylum Kiritimatiellota; class Kiritimatiellia; order Kiritimatiellales; family Pontiellaceae; genus Pontiella; species Pontiella desulfatans. The sequence continues at coordinate 1,016,365 of NZ_CAAHFG010000004.1, forward strand.
ATTCAAGGTTTCGTTCGATTCGAAGTCGAACCGCCTCTATGCCGTGGAAGCCACCGAAGATCTGCAATCGGTTTGGATCGACTTCACCAACGGCATTCCGGGAACGGGCGGCCCGATTGAAATCATCGACGCGGATGGAACAACCAACCGCTTCTACCGCATTAAAGTGCAGCTTGATCATTAGCGTGTTACCTCAGTGCGCTCTGAGGTGAAAACGATTTGAAGAGAGCATCGAAAATATGAAGAAACCAGTTTGGTTGCAGGTTGCGGTGTTGAGTCTCTTTGGTTTGCAGGCGCAGGCGGCGGTGGTTGTTTCGGACAACTTTTCCTCGTATGCCGATGGCGTAACGCTATCGGGTTCCTGGGATCCCAAGGTCGATGCCGGTTCGGGGCAACAGGATCTACTGACCGGCCATAACGGCGAGTATGCCGTGCTCAGCGGCCAGGCGAAATCCAACTACCATGCCCCGCAGCAAACGGGCTTCGCGGTGGGCACGGGGCAACATGCGGTTGTCAGCTCCGACTTCAGGTATGTCTATGCCGGCGGCGGCGACACGACGAACCACCTGAACAAGAATGTGTTCGGCCTGCTGGTTTCAACCTCGCCGGATTGGAATGTTGGAACGGATAACGGATTCTATGTGGCCCAGCGCGGCGGCGCCCTCGGTAGCCGGCTTCCGGATGCCCCTTGGATCGAGGGCTGGGTTCCGCACGGCTCGCTGGGGATCAACACGGCCCATGCGGATACCAGCAACTGGTTCTCGATCGAGTGGACGATCCGCGATGCCGGCGGATCGCTCCATGGGCAGGCCACCCTGACGGACGGTGCATCCGTCCATTATGTTTCCAGCGAAGTCGATCTTGGCCTGGCCACCGGAACGGAGCTTTTTGCGGGGTATTCCACGGGCTGGAACGGCACCGGGCTCGATATTGAAACCTTCGGAAGGATCTCCGAGGTGCACATGGATAATTTCGAGGTGACGCTGTCGGGAAGCGCCTATCCGTTCACGGATCCCGGTAACGCCGGCGGATGGATTCCCTATGAACCGATGACCGACGAGTTCGATGGCCCGGCGCTCGACCCGCGGAAGTGGGAGCCGGTTGGTTGGATCGGCCGCGATCCCGTGTATCATGAATTCGACAATGTTGCGCTTTCCGGCGGCAGCGCCATCCTGACCACGGACTTGCGCGATGTGCCCTATACAAACGGCAACGGGGAGGTCTATCTATACGATGCCGGATATTTCCAGAGCACGACCTCCCGCCGCTACGGCTATTTCGAGATCCGTTGCCGCGCCCTCGATTTCCCGATCATGACCACCTGGTGGCTCACCGGCGGCAGCAGCTCGTTCACCCGCGAGATCGACATGCTCGAATGCCCGTCCGGGCGCGCGGGCTATGAGGACTATTACAGCTGCAATTTCCACATCTGGAAAACGCCGACGCCGGAAGGCGTTGACGATAACGGAGGCTCTTCCATTGCCGATCCCGAGCATTACACCTTGCCGTTCGATATGGTGGACGACTTCCACGTCTACGGCTTCGAGTGGGACAAGGATGAATGCAAGGTCTACATCGACGGCGCGCTCTACCGGACCCGCGACACCGGAAGCTTTACCGTGGGGCAACGGCTCATGGTTGGGAATGAATTCAACGACTGGTTGAGCAAGGTGGAGGAGATCAACACCAATCTCCATAAGCTTGGCAACTCGTACGACATCGACTATGTCCGCGCATGGATCAAACCCGAAACCGACACCACGTGGTATGTGGATGCGGCGAATGGCGACGATGCCAATAGCGGCCTAAGCTGGGGCGCGGCCAAGCAGTCGATTCCTGCCGCCATCGACGAAGCCTACGACGGCGATTCAATCTGGGTTGCCGGGGGACGCTATCCCGAATACCTGACATTCTACGGCATGCACAACTTGAAGGTTTACGGCGGCTTTGTTCCCGGCGACACCTTGCTCGAAGAGCGCAACCCGGCAGCAAACCCCGCCCTCATTGAATCGCCGCAGGATGGCTATTCAACGGTCAGCATCAAAGGCACCATCGGATTCCGGCTGGACGGATTCACGGTTGTGGGCACAACGGCGAGCTACGAACATGGCATCGATATCCTGGGCGTCTGTTCCAACGTTGTGGTCGCCAACTGTCGCATGGTGGGGCACAACCCGGCCAACGGCGGCGGCAGCGGTGCCTACGTGGATGGGGTCGATGGCCAGGGCCTTGCCCATGTGCGGTTTGAAAACTGCGAGTTTTCCGGCAACCGGTCTTTCGGCGATCATGCCGGAGGTGCGGCGTTCGGTGCGCGCGACGGAGCGGTGGTGGAGATCGTTGATTCGCAGATCATCCACAACGAAACCTCCGGCGATGGTGGTTTCCTTACCATGCAATGGGATGCTGATAACACAACCGTCCGCATGACCAACTGCCTCGTTGCTTTCAATACCAACAAGGCGAACCGGGGCGTGATCCGCCACAATTGTGGAACGGTTCAGGTGGTGGATTGCACCTTTGCCGAAAACAGCGATGACGCTGTTGAGTCCGATCAATGGGGTTCGCCTTCCACCACCATTGCAAACAGCATTCTGATGGAAAGCGGCGGCGAAGGATTCTGGGTCAACCACGCAAACTTTTCCCTGCAGGACAATCTGTTCTTCAGCAATCCCGGTGGGCACGTAAACTATGGTGGAGACAAAAACACCGAAGCCGCCATCAATGCCTTGGCGCAGGCCGCCGGCAACCGCGTGGCCGATCCGAACGATGTTTTGGCGCAAGGATCCGACAGCGATTCCGACCTGCTTCCGGATTGGTGGGAGCTCGCCAACGGCATGCTCCTGACCGGCAACGACTCCGGGGTGGATCATGACGGCGATGGACACACCGCCGGCCAGGAGTTCGTTGCCGGAACCGATCCCCATGCCCCGGGAAGCTACTTCGCGGTCGGCGGTCTTGCCGCCACGGGCTCTAGCCTAAAGATGTATTTCGAATCGTCCAGCAATCGGGTCTACTCCGTGGAGTCGACAGAGGATCTGTTGGCGGGTTGGACCGAGCTGACCAACGGGATTCCGGGTACGGGAAGCCGGGTTGAATTTGTGGATGCGAACGGAACCTCCAATCGGTTCTATCGCGTGAAAGTGGATTTGGAATGAACAATGGACATTTGATGCGGGCCGTGGCCGTGGCCGGTATAATCGCCAGCCTGGCGGGCGCCGGGAAGCAACCCAATATTCTGTGGATCGTCACGGACGACCAGCGGCCCGATTCGCTGGCGTGCTACAACGAAGCCGTCCGTGGAACCAAGCTGAGCCCGCTGGGTTTTGTGATGTCGCCGAACGTGGACCGGTTGGCCCGGCAAGGCACGCTCTTCTCTCAGGCCTATTGCAACGCGCCGGCCTGCGCTCCGTCGCGCGCCTCGATGCACACCGGGCAATATCCCTTCCGCAACGGCGTCTATGGCTTCGAACAAAACCACCAGGCCGCCGCCCCGTGCCACAAGACCATCCCGCAGGTGATGCGTTCCGCCGGCTATGCCACCGCCCAGTTCGGGAAGCATGGCTACTACATCTTCGACTGGGGGCCCGGCCTGACCTGGAACACGGTCGACCAATATGATGTGGCGGTCGATAAGAAAAACGACCTGCAGAAAAGCGGCCGCACCGATTTCTTCCCCGAAACCAAGTGGAGCAAGGAGGGGACGATGCGCATCGAACGCTTCTATTATCCGGACGGGACCACCAAGGAATACTGCACGTCGCGCGGAAAAAACCAGCCCCCCCTTCCCGAGGATGAAGCAAACCGAAAGGCGATTGATGACGAGCGCGATATTCTCCGCGCCTACACGCGCGAACAGAGCGGCATGATTATCGGGGGCGAAAGTCCCCAGCCAACCGACAAGACGCTCGATGGCGAAATTGCCACGGCCATGGTGGACTATCTTGAAAGCGCGCCGGTCGACCGCCCGCAATTCCTGCATCTGGGTTTCCACTTCCCGCATTCGCCGGTGCTGCCATCGAAGGAGTTCCGCGATCTCTTCAAGGCCAAGGAACGCGAGATTCCCTACACCATTCCGGAGTTCGATCCGGAGGAGGTCGGGCGGATGCCGCCGCAGCTGCAGAAGCTGCACAAGAAGATGAACTTTTCCAACTTGAAGGAAGAGGAGAAGCTGCAGGCCATTCGCGACTACTATGCCTTCTGCGCCCACGGCGATGCGCAGATCGGCCGTTCCGTCGAAGCCTTCCTCGAGTATGGCAAAAAGTCCGGGCGCGACTGGATCATCGTCTATGTCTGCGGCGACCATGGCTGGCATTTGGGCGAGCAGGGGATCGAGGCCAAGTTTGGGCCGTGGAGGCAATCGACGCTGAATGCGGTGGTGGCCGCATCGTCGATCGAAGGCTTGTTCCCGAAAGGGGCGCACACTGCCAACCTGGTCGAGTTTGTCGATCTGGCGCCAACCTTCTACGAAGCGGCGGGGGTGGATCTCGGATCGCGGGATTTCGAATATCTCGACGGCGAAAGCCTCCGCAAATCGGTGAAGCAAAACCAACGCGAATATATTCTCGGCGAGATGAACCACGTCGTCGGCCCGCGCGCCTACCTGCGCTCGAAGGAGTTTTCCTTCTCCATGAAGACGCGGAACAAGGATGGCAAGCCCGGCGACAAGTGGGGCGAAAAACCCGGTGAAAACATCCGGTGGGCGCTGGAGTGCCCGCGTGCCGATGCGCAGCTCTGCCTCTACGATCTGCGCATTGATCCGAACGAACGCTGGAACGTCGCCGAAGACCCGAAGTATGTGGCGCTCGCCGATTGGTTCCGCCAAAAGCTCGGCAACATTGTGCTCGGCGACCGTCGCGCGGAAATCAACTGGAGCCAACCGGACGACTATGCCGTTTCCGACTTCGCCCTCGGCGCCGACGACAAGAAGCTCGAACTCCCGAAGGGCATCGTGCCCGAGGTGTGATGGGGTGGTTGCCGGAATGCGGGCAAAAAAAAGCCCCCGCTTCAAGCGAGGGCTTTGTCGTTTCCCATTGAATGGAAAAGCTAGATCATGAACCGGCGGCGGATGAGCATGATCCCGCTACCAAACGCCACCACCAGGCCGAGCGTCGCCGGTTCCGGAATGGAGGAGGTCAGCGTTGCTTCGTCCACCTCCATCTTGGTCAGATCCGCCGCCGTCGTGAACTGGTATTCCGTACCCATGTTGAGATACCAAATGCTTTTGTCGGCAAGGCTCGGCAGGGTTTGCCCAAGTGAATCATCCGTCCAGATTACGGAGTCGGTACTGTCGTAGTAGTTGAGCAGGATATCGTATCCACTGGCGGCTTTGGTAATCTTCAATTCACAGGAGAACCAATCGCTCGTTGCGTTGGTTGGGCTGCCAAGGCCAATCTCCGAGATGTTGTTCCAACCTCCAAACTCCCATGTTCCGTCGGTGGCGTCGATGGCGGATTTCGGGGAGGAAATGGCGGATCCCCAAATCTGTCCGGGGACGGCATCGTTGTCCCTGCGTGTCCACATGGCTTTGGCATTATTCCCGCTTGTCCCCGATGTATCGCCCACAATGGCGAGCCGGGTCGAGTATTGGTTTGCGTCGGACAATCCGTTCGTGCCAACGGCGATCCTCTGTTTGATCTTTGCCGATACCCAGTCGCCTTCGGCCTGCGGGGCGGCAACGCCGGTCTGCATGGTCATGAACTGGGTTGCCTGGGTTGTTTCCGCAACTCCCGCACTGGTAGACCAGTTGGCGTTTGCAGACCATCCGGACAGGTTGTCCATGGTGTCCGTCACGGTCACCATTTCCGCAAGAGCCGTCGTCGCCGCGATCGCGCCAATGGCCATGGTAAGGTGCTTTTTCATAGCTGTTTTCTCCTTTTGTTGATTTGAACGCTACATGAGAACATAAACAATGTTGCTTGTCAAAGTGATTGTGGGTGTTTACTACATGATTAATGGCAACGTTTACATCCTCATTGGAGGTCGGATTATGTCCTGGTTGTGGATGTCCGGTGGCATTTTTCCTGAGTCCGGTAACGCGTTGTTGTCTTGAAAAAGGGAGTCGTGTGAATGCGGGATAATGCGAGGCTGTGAAGATGGTATTTTTTACAGGGGTGTTGGGAAAGCCCTTCGGAACGGAACCAGGCAAGCAGTACGTGTGGAACTTTTGGCCAGTTGACAAATGTGGGCTGACGGATTAGACCAAAGCGGTGCTACGGTAAATGCGAGGAAAACAATGAGTGTCAAGAAACGGTTTTTTGCGAACCATGCAAAATCAAGCGCAGCGATCATTAGTCTGGCGATCCATGCCATATTGATCCTGATTGCGTTCACGTTCGTGGCGGTCACGGTGATCACGAAGGAGGATCCGGTCTTCGAAACCAAGCAGGTCAAGCGCCCCAAAATGCCGATGCGGAAGCTGCAGGTTCCGGTCAACGTAAAGAAAAAGCAGATCCAGAAACCCAAGTTGCGCAAGCGCATCGTGGTGCAGCCCAAGGTCAACCAAAACATGCCCGACATCAGGATGCCGGAAATCTCGGGCGTCAAGGGCGGCATGGGCGGCGGGATTGCCGGGGGCATCGGAGGCGGTGGCGGGGTGGGCTTCACCATGCCCGAGATCGAGGTGTTCGGCATCAAGGGCAAGGGCGAGAAGGTGTTCATCATCCTCGATTCCTCCACCGAAATGATGTGGGACGAAATGGGGGGCATCCCCGCCTACACAATCATTAAGGAGGAGCTGGTGAAAATCATCGGCGGACTCCCCCCGACCGCGCTGTTCAATGTGATTGTCTACGACCAAAACCGCACCTTCATGCTGTTCCCGCAGATGGTGGCGGCCAGCTCCCATAATGTCGGCAAGGTCGATTCCTGGCTCAAGCCGTTGAACTCGGTGAAGCCCGGAATGGGGGTGGACGAGTTCGGTGTTTCCACGCTGGGGGAAGGCGGGGCGCAGAATTCGGAGGATTTGCTGGTCGGCAAGTTCGAGCGCCAGGAATCGTGGTACCGTCCCTCCATGCTGGCCATGAAGCAGCAGGCCGATGCCGTGTTCGTGCTGACCTACTGGTGGGGGCACCAGCGAATCGAAACCGGCAACAACAAGATTGAGCAGTGGAAGAAAACCACACCGGGTAAAAAATGGATCGAGTGCCATGAAGAGGCGAAGCGGTTGCTCGATGAAGACAACAAGCAGCGCCTGGCCCGCGGCGAAGCCCCCCGCGCGATCAACCGCAACAATGCGTGGGACATGAACCGGGCCTATTTCCCGGATATCGAGCGGCCTCCGCAACCCGACTTCTACTACCACAAGCCTCAGGAGTATGCGCAGGCCATGTTGGAGATTCGGGAGCGGAACAAGCCCAACGATATCCAATCGAAGAGCGGATTGAGCCGCAAGTCGACCAGCGCCAAGGTGGACTTTTCCTTCAACGTGGTGCGGTTTGCCAAGAAAGATGCCGAGTGGAACGAATATTGGGATGGCCGCACGGAGGATAACTTCAAGAAGCTGACCGGCCTGCTGAAGGGCAACTATAAATCCATTGCCGGCCTCGAGGCCATCCAGAGCTCGGTCTCCGGAGGAGGGAATTGAGGCTGCATCTCGAGGCCGCCACGCCCGCCGAGGTGAAGGCCGGTGGGGCGGGGTGGACGATTGCCGCCGGTTATGCCGATACGCCGTTTGGCAACTGCCTGCTCGCCGAAAGCCCGCGCGGCATCTGCCATCTGTCGTTTGAGGAGCCCGGGGCTTGGAGCAGTCTGGCAACCCACTGGCCCAATGCCGGATTTGCGCGTGATGACGATGGCGCCACGGAATGGTGCAAGCGAATTTTCATGGAGGGGCGGAGGCCCCTCCCGCTCTTCGTGAAGGGCACCCCCTTCCAGCTGACGGTCTGGCAGGCGCTCCTGCAAATCCCCGAGGGCCAGCTGATCAGCTATGGCCGGCTGGCGGAGCGGATTGGCAACCCAAAGGCCTCGCGCGCCGTGGGTGCCGCCGTCGGGCAAAATCCGATCGGATTCCTGATCCCCTGCCACCGCGTCATCCGCGAAACCGGCGCCATCGGCGGCTACCGCTGGGGCACCGACCGCAAGCGCGCCATCCAGGCCTGGGAGCGCGCGCGCGTGCCCGCATGCTGATGGCGTAAATGTGCACATCTTCTGCGCGGGTGTCGGTAGGCGGTGCGGGCCGCCTCGCGTAAGTTCGATCGTCTATTCAATCAGGAGAGTGTCATGAAACAGGTTTTGGCTTTGGTTTTATTCGTGCTGTTGTCGGCAATGGTTCAGGCTTCGCAGGATGTCCGCGGGCATTGGCGGTTGGACGACGGCAGGGGAATGCAGATTGCGGATTCATCGGGCAATGGAAATATTGGATTTGCGAAGAACGTAAAATGGGAACGGGGCGTCAGCAACTCCGGCCTCTTGTTCCAGGGGGAGGGCTTCGTCAACTGCGGGAACGACCCGAGCCTGAACCCGGTCGATGGGCTGATGGTGGAGGCTTGGATCAAGCCTTGGAACCTCCCCTACGAAAACCATCCGACCATCGTGAACAAGGAAGGCGCCTACGCGTTCCGCTTTGCGCCGGGCGGTCGGCTTTCGATGCTGCTGAGCCTGGATGGCGAACCCGTGGAGCTGACCTCGAAAAAATCCGAGTGGCAAAACGGGGTCTGGCAGCATGTCGCCGCCACGTTCGATGGTTCAACCATCGCCCTCTATGTGAACGGGGAAAAAGATTCCGAGAAGAGCCTCGGCGGAAAAAGGAAGATCGATCGGAGCACCTCCTACTGCTTCATCGGATCGGTGAATGGCAAAACGCCTTCGCCGGGGCGCATGGACGAGGTTCGGGTTGCCGGTCGCGCATTCTCGGAGGAGGAGGTCATGCAATCCTACAAGGCCGGCGCATTCGATATGGAGCGGGAGGCAACCAACTTCAGCGCGTTCTTCCAGAAAGAAAACCGGCGGGAACCCAAGGCCGTTGTGCCCGGGTTCATCTGGGTCGATGCGGAGGATTTCGACGACTATGGCGGCTGGTGGATGGATACGCAGTTTGTGCCGCAGATGGGGTCGCCCTACCTGATTGCCGCAGGCATCGGTAAGCCGGTGGCCGATGCCCGGACGACGCTCACCATTCCCCAGGCCGGCCCGTGGCGCCTGTGGGTGCGGAGCCGCAACTGGCTGAAGAGCCATTCGCCGGGTCGGTTCCAGGTCAGCATCAATGGCACGCCCTCGGAGAAAACCTTCGGCATGGCCGACAGTGAGCAATGGGTTTGGCAGCTTGGCGGAACCTTTGAATTGGAGGAGGGGGAGGCCAGGCTGGCGGTCGGCGACCTCACCGGATGGTATGGCCGGATCGATGCATTGATCCTGACCCGGGATCTTCAATATACGCCCCCGATGGAGCTCAAGGCCTATAAGGCCGAAGTGGCGCGCCTGACGGGCACCGATACCTCCGCCGAGATGATGGGCGACTATGAGGTGATCGTGGTCGGCGCCGGCGTGGCCGGCATCAATGCGGCCATTGCTTCGGCGCGCACCGGGGCGAAGACCGCACTCATCCAGGACCGCCCGATGATCGGTGGCAACAACAGCCTTGAGCTGGGCGTGGTGGTCTCGGGGCCTGCCCAGCATAACCATCCCCATTCGCGGGAGGGCGGGCTCAACGAAGAAATCGGCCGGGAGCGCGCCTATCACTATCACGGCAAGTGGAGCCGGGGCGCCGAAAGCGTCGTGGCCAATGAACCCAACCTGGCCGTGTTCCTCAATACGCATGTGAACGAAGTCGAGATGGAGGGCAACCGCATTGCCGCGGTGAAGGCGTTCGACATGGTCGATGGCCGGCGCACCCGCTATGCCGCGAAGCAATTCATCGACTGCACGGGCGATGGTTGGCTCGGGTATTATGCCGGTGCCGAATACCGCATCGGGCGCGAGGCGCGCGACGAGTTCGACGAAAGCCATGCGCCCGAAAAGGCCGACAACATTACGATGAGCGGCTGCCTGATGACCGGCCATACCCTCTCATACAACACGAAGAAAATGGATTCGCCGCAACCCTTCAACGGCCCGGAATGGCTTTGGGACCTGACGCCGAACACGGAGTATCTCGAAGCGCGCAATATGTACGAGGGCAGCCACACCTATGGCCGCTGGTGGCATGAAAACCGCGGCGAGGTCGATGACTTGTGGGATCCGGAAAACGCGCGCGACCAGCTCATTATCCTGAACCTCAGCTACTTCAACTGGATCAAGAACCACTCCAGCCTAAAGGACGACGCCGCAAACTATGCGCTCACCATCATCCCGATCGGCAACGCCAAGCGCGAAACCCGCCGCCTCATGGGCGACCATGTCCTGTCGCAGAACGAAGTGCTCTCCGCCAAGCCGTTCGCCGACCGCGTTGCCGCCGGGGGGTGGTCGCTCGATATCCACAACCCCGAAGGTATCTTTTCCAAGGACGGGCCGTTCGACTTCAACACCCATTCCCCCATGAACCACATCCCCTTCCGGATCCTCTATTCGAAGAACATTGAAAACCTGCTGTTTGCCGGTCGCAATGTTTCGACCACCCACGTGGCGCTGGGCACGGTGCGCGTGCAGGGAACCACCGGCGTGATGGGCCAGGCGGCCGGAACCGCGGCGGCCATGTGCGTCGATCGGGGCGTCGATCCGCGCGGACTTTATCAAAAGCACATCGGCGAGCTGCAGCAACAGCTGCTCAAGGACGACCAGTATATCATCGGCATGAAAAACGAGGATGCCGCCGACCTGGCGTTGAAGGCCACCCTCACCGCGTCCAGCGCAGAGCCAAAGTGCGGGCCTGAAAATGTCATCAGCGGCGTCACCCGCATCGTGGATGAACAGATGAACTTATGGAAGTCCGACCCCTCCGCCGCCATGCCCCAGTGGATCGAGTTGGATCTCGCGGAAATGCAAACGCTGAACGCGGTCTACCTCACGTTCGATACCGATTTCAGCGACAAGCGCCACGCCTCCTGGGAACACAAGGACGACGAGCGGTTTGTTCCGGAGTGCGTCCGCGACTACCGGGTGCAGGTCTGGTCCGGTTCCGGTTGGAAGACCGTTGCCGACGTGTCGGACAACTACCAGCGCCGCCGCATCCATCGCTTCGATCCCGTCAAGACCTCCAAGCTACGCGTCGTCGTCGATCAAACCAACGGCGACCCATCCGCCCGCATCTTCGAGATCCGCCTCTACAATGAATGACGGGCCGCAGTGGTGTAATCCAAAGTGACGATCGTGCATTTGGATGTCACCCTGGACGGATGAAGGGCGGCCTGCTGGGCCGCCCTTTTTGCCGTCCGCGCGAGTTGCAACGGTTTTTCAGGATGGTGTTTGTGCTTGATCATTCTTGTGTTCTTGCTATTCAAGATGGGTTGATGTGTTGAGAACGAAGGGGGATTGCCATGGGTAAGCGCTGCTTTGTCATAAGTCCGATTGGTATGGAAAATACGACGGTCCGGGAGCATGCCGACAACGTGTTTGATTTGATCATTGCGCCAGCCGCCGAGGAGTGTGGGGTCGTGGTTTCGCGTAGCGACCAAATGCCCGATCCGGGGCATATCATGGATCAAATGTTCCGTTCGATTAGCAAGGCCGACTTTTGCATCGCCATTTTAACGGGGCATAATCCCAACGTGTTCTATGAGCTGGCGCTTTGCCATGCCGCCTGCAAACCCGTCATTGTCCTAATGGAAAAGGGGAACGAGCTTCCATTTGATGTCCGCGATCTCCGTTGTGTGTTCTACGACTTTGGCTTGAAGGCAACCTTCAACCGCACCTATGCCAAGGAGCTTCAGCGGCAGATCGAGGCACTCCGCAGTTCGAATTGGGAGAGCTCCGGACTTTTTGCGCGATTTGTCGAAGAGCTAAACGGTCGGGTTTCCGTGGAAAAGGATGGGCCGGTGGAAGCCGATATGCTGAAGCGTATTTTGCTCGAAGCCACATCCCATGTCGATCTGATGGGGGTGAGTCTGGAGCAGTGGCGCGATGTGGGCGGAGGGGAACGGCTCGTGGCGAAGGCGAAGGAAGGGTGCAAGGTGCGTATCATGCACATGGACCCGGCGCATATCGCCTTGCCGGAATTGGTCGAGCAGGCATCGCCCGACCGGGGGTTGGAAGAGACCACGGTATCGATCTCCATGATGGCGAACCTGTTTGATAAAATCGGCCGCGAGCACGAAAACATCGAGGTTCGTCCAATCCACAGCGGAGTGCCCAGCGTCAACCTGCTTCGTACCGACAAGGCGGCCTTGGCCGTTACCTTCCTGCACGCAACGCCGCCCAGGCAAAGCCCCATGTGGCGCGAGGCCCCGTCCGGTTCCCGATTGTATCAGGCCCTGACGGAAGAGTTTCAAGCCATGTGGGAACGAAATCAAAAACCAAAGGGCTAATCGGCTTGAAGTCCATCGGCAAAGGCTCCGATGGCGTCAATGACCTTGGGGAGGGATGGGCAATCCGGGGTGGTCAGGTCGTGGCCTCCGGGAACTTCGACATAGGTGGCCTGCATGCGCTTGGCCAGTCGGCGGCTCCGTTTGGGTATCGATTTTTCATCCGCATCCCCCTGGATGATCAGCGTTGGGGGATGTGCGGTGTTCCATTGCTTTCCGTAGGCCGAGCGAACCATGGCGCGCAGCTCCGCGACCATTTTCATCGAAACCTTGAATTCGCGTAGATCGTCGTGAAGCGATTCGTCCGCGACGGTTTCCGGCGGGAAGACTTTGCCGAGATCTTTTAGGAACTCGGGATCGCTGAAGTCCTTGTTCTTGAAGGGCGCCCAGGTCTCGGGCATTAACGGGCCGAAGAGCCACCAGACCATCCGGTCGAGTGTGCTTTCAATCCACTGGTATGGAACAATCAGCACGAATCCGTCGAGATCCTGGGGATTCAGGCTGCTGCAGGAAACCGCACAGCCCATCGAAAGGGCCACAACCAAAACCTGGTCATGTTCTGCCGCCAATTCCGCGTGCGCGTTGCGTACTTCGTTCTGCCAATCCGTTGTGGTTCGCTTATACATGTTTTCCGAATCCGAGCCGCAACCGGGGAGCAATACCGTCTTCACCGTCCAGCCTTTGGCATGGAGTGCATCGGAGATGGATTTCATTTTGTAGGGCGTGCCCGGAACACCATGAACCAGTAGGGCGGCAGCGCTTCCTCCCGGCCGTGTGCAGGGTTTGTATTGTTCTCCGGAAGACGCGGCGGCGATGTGGGCCAGCACACGCTCCGTCGCCCCCGGACGAGCAGGTTGGCTGCTTCGGCAACCCGCAAGAAAGAGAATGAGTCCCGCCACAAGAAAACGCAATTGCATGTTTCGCCCCCTGACTGAATGGAATGACGAAGGACTTTTACAATTTTTTCCTGGTTCGTCGAGTGCGTACTAACCGCTAGTTCATGCTGGCCGGCAGGTGCTTGCGCAGCTCTTGGATCACGTTTTGGTATTCCGGATTCGTGGCGAGGTTGGTCCACTCGTTGGGATCGTTGTCGTGGTCGTAGAGTTCGTCGCCGTTTTTCTTGCTGATGTAGCGCCAGCGCTCGGTGCGTAGGCTATGGCCGGAACTCGAACTCGTGATGGCGGGGTGGTCCCATTCAACGTCCGGATTCTTCAGCACCGGGACAAAGCTGCGGCCATGGAGATCATTCTTCTTCGGCAGGCCGGCGAGGTCGATGAGGGTGGGGTAGAGATCGATCAGGTTGACCGGGCGGATGCTGCGCCCCGGTTCCAGCCCGGGCACCTTGACGATGAACGGCATGCGCGCGGTCTCTTCCCAGAGGGTGGATTTTTTGTAGCGCAGCTTTTCGCCGACATGCCAGCCGTGGTCGCTCCACAGCACCACGATGGTGTTGTCCTTGTAGGGGCTCTTTTCCAGCGCATCGAGGATCACGCCGACGCAGTCGTCGGCATAGGCAATGTTGGCCAGGTAGGCCCAGACGATCTCCTCGCGCAGGCCCTTTTCAACCGCTTCCCCATATTCGCTGGCGGCGCCGCCCTTGATGTCGGAATAGTCGTCGGGGTTGATGGGCGGCAGCTTGATCGAGTCGAGGTCGAAGCGGGCATAGTATTCGGCCGGCACCGTCCACGGCAGGTGCGGGCGGAAGATGCCGCAGGCCAGGAAAAACGGTTTCGGGGTTTCGTGTTCGGCGGAGTCGGTCAGCCATTGGGCGGCCCACATGGCGTTCTGGTAGTCCTGCGTCAGCTCCTTCGGGGTAGGGGTGGACTTCCAGGCAATCCGCGGCTTCTGTACGAAAGAGAGCCCGTTGTCGATCTTGATGTCCTGGTAGGGCGTCATGTCGGTCAGCTGTTCCTTGGGCACCGTGAGCGGGTCCTTCTTTTGGTCGCTCAGGATATCCCAGCTCTGCGGGTCCAGGCCGGCGTGGTGGAAAATCTTGCCGCGGGCCAGCGAGGTGTAGCCGTTATTGCTGAAATAGCGCGGGATCATCACGGCATCCATCAGCACGGGATTTTCGCGCATCACCTGGCCGTTGCTGTAGAGGCCGGAGGCGTAGGGCGGAATGCCGCTCATCAACGCCGATCGCGATGGGTTGCAGGCGACCGACGAACAGCTTGCGTTTTCGAACACCATGCCCTGCGCCGCCAACCGATCCATGTTGGGCGTTTGGGTCTGCGGGTGCCCGCCGAGAAAGCCGACCCAGTCGTTCAGGTCGTCGATCGCAATCATCAACACGTTCATGGGCCGTCCGTCCGCCTGGACGAGCAGGGCGGTCATTAAGGAAATTCCCAGTAAGGTTCGAGCGCGGTGTTTCATGTTTTTCCTCTCGGTTGAATGGCGTGGCCGACCCGTTTGGGTGGGCGTGCGGGAAAAAATAACACAGTTGCCCGGCGGGGAAATATGCGATCCCGCATTGTTGATGCGCGATTGCGCCGCAAAGGAATAGACGATCGAGGGAATCAGGTGTTGGCGGCGGACTCGTTGCCGGCCTTTTTCATCATGAACCATTTCATCGGAAGCCCGAGCGATGCCGTAATGAGGCCGCGGCCGACAAAGAACATGCAGATGACGCCGATGGTCAGCGAAGAAAGGATCAAGCGTCCCAGGCTCCGGAGGCCGAAGCCATTGATGAAGCCCGCGGCGATGGAGGAGATCAGCATGCCGCAGGTCAGCAGCAGGTTGACGGCGGTGTCGTAGACCAAATGGCCAACGGTGTAGGAGGAGCTTTGCGCTGCGGCGGGATCGATGCCGAAGAAGCCGGCCACCAGGTTCAGGGTTCCGAGGATCATGGTGAGCAGCAGCAGGGTAATCATCACATAGCCACTGCCGAACAGGAATGCGGCAAACTTGGTGCGCTTCTGGATGGTGCGCGACAGGAACAGTTTTTTCCCGTGCGCCATGAACGCGCGCATGACGCCGTAGGCCCAGCGCATCTGCTGCTTGAACAGGTCGCCCGGGGTGTAGGGCACTTCGCAACGGATGCGCAGGTCGGAGACATAGGCAATGCGCTTGCCGGATGTAATCACGCGCAGGGAATAGTCCACGTCTTCGGTAAGGGCGCCCATGGTCCAGCCGCCCTGTTCAATCAGATAGCTCTTCTTCACCAACTCGCCGGAGCCGCAGAAAACGCATTGGTTGGTGGCGGCCTTAAGGAAGGGCAGGATCACCGAGTGGATAATGTTCACGATGCCGGTTCCCATCAGTGTGCTGTGGTTGTCGTGCACGTTGATGATCCGCCAGGCCGCCTGCGCGCCGGCGAGCGTTGGATCCTTGATGACCGGAACCACCAGGCGCTTGAGGAAATCCTTCTTCGGCAGGAAGTCGGAATCGAGGATCAATAAATAGTCGCCCTTCGCCTTCGGCAGCATCACGTTCAGGTTGCCGGGCTTGAAGCCAACATTGTCGCCGCGGCGGCTGATTTCGATGCGCGGGTTGGCGGCGGCGAATTCGTCGATCTTTGCCGAGAGCTCCGGTTGGTTGCTGTCGTCGCCGATCATGATCTGAAGCTTGTCGGCGGGATAGTCGAACTCCAGGCAGCGGGCGGCGCAGTTAAGGGCGGCCAGCTCGTTGTAGGTCGGGATCTGCACGGTGACGCTCGGGTAGAGCGATTCGTCGGCAATGGTTTCGGGCTTTTCACGCAGACGGGAAAGGGCCAGCGCAAAGGCGGTTACGATGAAGTAGCCCAATGAAAGAACGAAGGCCCCCATCAGCGCGATTTCAAAAAATGTCTTTACTACACTATGAAAACCCATGATTTCCCCCCAGGTTTTTGCAAATCACGGTTGCTCCGTGTATTGACGGCGTTGTTTATAGGGAAATTATCCCGAACGCAACCCCCGCGGCCGATTTTTTGTGGCACCGATCCCATTTAAAACATGGTTTTCTGCGCCCCAAAGCCTGCCCTTTGGTATCTGGGGATGCGCTTTCACCTGCGTAGGATGACGGCACAGTGTTCATTCAATGCCCTGAAGATCTATCATATTTTGTTTGCAGGTTTTGTAAGTGACATCAGGGCAAGGCATAACAAGGTTGAGGGGAGGTGGTACACCTTGTGCATTAGGGGATGGTAGGCATTAAGCCATTGGGAAGGAGCGGGTCATGAAAAAGCTAGGATTGATTTTGGGTTTGGCGGCCATATGCATTGCGTCGGTTGCCGAGGAGAAGGAAGGCTATTTTCTTCCGTGGGATCAAAAGGGAAGTTTGATCTGGCGCGGGGCGGTCGAGGGCAACGACGGCACGTGGTACGATATTCGTATTGTTCCGGGCTACACCCCTCCGGGGCGTTATGGCTGGAAATACATGAAGATGGGCGGGCGCAACCTGCGCGAATATGTCGAGGCCGAAAAATACCAGAAAATCGGGGAGCAGAGCGGCGAGGTGCTCGAGTGGTCGTACGACGACTGCCTCTCCGATTTCACGTTCAAGGGGGCCGGGAAGGCCTGGAAAAAAAATTATGGCCGGGCCGCCAAGCGAACGGAAAAACGGGTGTTCGGGTGGTGGCTCTCCTATCCCTGGGCCACGGTGCAAAGCTGCGTCGATAACGTATTTCGCATTCCCACCGGATTGATTGGAACCACCGCCGGCACGGGATGGAGCTTGGTGGTGATCCCCGCCTACCATGCCGTCGATTCCGGCACCAAGGCGGTTTGGAACGGCGGTGTGAGAGGAGCCGTTGTCCCGGTGTCGGGCTGGGCGTGGAACACGCTGGCCTCGCCGCCACTTTCGCTGGTCGGCCAAATGCCGTCGCACGAGCGGGTGGATGGATTCTGGGTGCGCGAGGTTGAGAAGGGGTTGGAACCCGGCCGGGAACCCGACCAACAAGCCAAGGTGGCCGTGGCCGAATGGGGCGTGTTGCTGCATGGGGAATTCATGGGCTTCGAAACCCGGCGCAATGAAATCAACCGGGAACAGAGTCGGCGGTTAAAAGAGATTGAGGCCGAAAAAAGACGCGTGCGCGAGGAAATGGCCCGCCGGAAGGCGGCGGTTACGCTGGAGGAGGAAAAGCGTGTCGAGTCGTTGTTGGCCGAGGAAAACCGGAACGATCTGGTTGGCCGTGTGCAGGATGGGAACTGGACAAAGAACAGCATCCGCTACTATCGCGACGATATCCGCAACCAGCTTCAAAAGCTGGGCATGTCCAAGACGCAACAGGATGCCGTCATCCGGATACTGCAAGAGCATCCGCCGGCCTCCATCGATTGGCGCGCATACCAAAAAACCGATCCGTTGCTGGAAACCATCGACGTGATCAAGAAGGTGGGGCAATGAACTACACAGGATTAACAAAAATCGCGCTCCGCACATTCCTCGGTTTCCTGGGGCTTACGGCGGCCATTGCCATCGTATCGGTGCTGGGCGGAAAATTCGGCGAGCTTCAGGCGAAGTTCATCGGGTCGACCTTCACCATATCGCTCGCGAGCATCTGCTCAATGTCTTGCGCCGCATTCATCGCCCGGAAAACCCGAACGGCCATCGGCCTATCCGGTATTGGCTTGGCGGTGGTTAGCGCAATCCTTGTGATTGCGGGCATCTGGCCGGAGATCAACAGTGAGGGCTACTGGAAAACGACCGCTTCGTGCGGAATCGCTACCCTTGCCTGCGCCCATGGATTTCTTCTCGTCATTCCAGAGCTGGGGGAGCGGAAAAAATGGTTCCAGCAGGTTTCATTTGCATCCGTTGTGGTGCTGGCCTTGCTGGTTGTTGTGGCGATGTGGGGCGATATCGGCGAAGAGGTTTATTACCGGTTCATGGCCGCCGTGGCCATCGTGGTTGGGCTCGAAACCGTTTCGTTGCCGATCCTGATGAAGCTGAACAAGGCTGGCGGGCCGAGACGGCAGCTCATGCTCAAGGAGCTAGAAGACGGTATTTATATCGACCCGGCCGGAAGGAAATACCACGTGAAGGAACTTGACCCGGAGCCATGCGCTTGAACAATACGAGGTAGGAGAAGCAGATGCTGGATCATAGTCCATCCATATGCGCTTTGGTTATCCTGATTGTGGTCACCATTGTCCAGGTGGCGTCTTTCTTGAGCAAAGGACGCTTTCGCGCACCTACGGCCACCCGGCCCCTGTTGGCTCTTTTCCTGGCGATCACCGTGGCGGAATGGGTTTCTTACAGCGTTGCATTGTGGCTGCTTGCGCTCATCAGTTTTTGCGCCTTGCGCGAATACCTGTCGCTGGTGGATATCCGGCTCGAAGACCGTTGGGGCATACTCGTTTCATATCTCTCGATTCCATTCATGTTCTATCTTATTCATATCGAATGGTACGGATTCTTCATTATCGCCATACCGGTCTACGCTTTCTTGCTCATCCCGTTTTTCGTCGCTCTCGGCGGTCGGTCGAAAGGGATTGTGTTTTCAGTGGGCATGCTGGATTTCGGCCTGTTCTTCTTTGTTTTCTGCGTGGGGCATATCGCTTATCTGCTTTTCTATTCAGCGCGGATGACATCGCTCATGATCGTGGGGGTCAGCGCCGCTGCCCTGATTCATAAACACCTGAAAATTGGGTCGCCCAGAATGAGGCTGCTATTGCAAGTGGCCGTTGTTTGCCCGCTGTATATCGGCTTGGCTTCCTGGACGGCGATTCCGCTGGTCCACTCAGTCATGCTGGGCATCCTCATTCCGGTTTCGGTTTGCATGGGGCGGTATACGCTCCACGCGGTTGAGCAGGATCTTGGCATCCGTGCGGATCGGCTGCAGCAGGGAAGGGGTCGCACCATTAATGGGCTCAAGTCCTATCTCTACACCGCCCCGATCGTCTTCCATTACCTGCGATGGTTCCTCAAATGGGGCGACCTCTAATGAATGCGCTGAGGACAGTGTTGCACTTGATCCTCATCCGCCCACTGCTCCGCCTGCTGTTTGGCGTCAACGTGGTGGGGCGCGAAAACCTCGATGGACTCGACCGCTTCATCCTCGCCGCCAACCACAACAGCCACCTCGATATTTTCCTGCTCTACTCGGCCTTGCCGTTGTGCAAGATCACCCGTACCCACCCGGTCGCCGCACGAGACTATTTTTCCAACCCGCCCTGGCTTTTCAAGATGGTGCAGTTCCTCCTCCAGCCCGTCTGGGTCGACCGCGAAGAAAGCGGCCTTGCCGCCATCAAGGAAATCCAGCGCCGGCTCGACGACGGCCGCAGCATCATCATCTTCCCCGAAGGCACCCGCGGCGCCGCTGGCGAGCTACAGGAATTCCGCGGCGGGGTTGGCCTCATTGCCGGACATAACCCGGATGTCCCCGTTGTGCCTGTCTACCTCGAAGGGCCGGAGCGCGCATTCCCCAAGGCGATGGCGTTCCCCCTTCCGCTCTGGAACCATATCACCATCGGCCCGCCCCAGCGGCTCCAAGGCAAGAGCCGCGACATCTCCGCCCGGTTGCACGACCATCTCGAAGCCCTCGCCGAAGAGGAGCGCGCCTACCGCCAGCGCCGCATGCCCGAACCGCACAATCCATTTGTCGTGGCAGTCATCGGAGTCGACGGCTCCGGCAAGAGCACCCTGTCGCGCCGCCTGGCCGGGTGCTCCGCTGGCAACAGCTGCTTCATCGGCGACACGCTCGAACTGTTCAACGCCGGCGAGCCGAGCGAAGCCCAGCCGCTGGTCGCCAACGAAGTGCGCAAGTGGGTGGGGCGGCAGGCCAAGAGCGCCAAGAACCTGAAGCACTACAAGATTCCAAAACTTGCAGAGCTGTTGCTGCGCGACCGCCTGCTCTCCGACGTGCACCGCTGGTATCGCCCCGACCAGGTCTTCATGGACGGCTCGCCACTGCTCAACATGGCCGGCTGGGCCATCCTCTACCACGAAGACGCCTTCAATGAAGAGGTGTGTTCAACAGCCATGGACATCCTCACCGGAAAACACGTCTGCGGAAAGCGCGATCCCATCTTCAAGCAGTTCCCGGAACTGTTGACGTTGCGCAAACTCAACCTCACCCATCTGCACCTGCCGGATGCGGTCATCTTTCTCGATGTCGATCCAGCGGTCTGTGTGGAGCGCATCACCTCCCGCGGCGAAGAGGTGCAGGCGCATGAAAACATCGAGAAGCTAAGCAAGCTCAGAAAAGCCTACGCCCTCGTCTGCGACGTCGTGCAGCAAACCCGCCCCGTCGGCCGCCTGACCGGCGACAAAACCCAGGATCAGCTCACCGAAGAAGCAACCGCATTTATCAAAACGGCAATACAGCAGAAAGTAGAAGCAAAATGATTATATGCAAAATGAGGAACGCTCAACACCCGTTGTCGAAGCCAACATTTTGCATCAAATTGTTTTGTTATAAGAAACCGGTATAGAGGGAATGTTATGAAACGGATTGATGTGATTGCCACAACGATCTCCGGCTCGATTGCCGACTGGAAAAAGGTCGAGCGGATAGTTCCGCTGTTTGCGGAGCATGGCTATTCCGATGTCCGGTTGCACTCGGTCGACAGCCATGCCGCCGCGCGCGCCGCCGCCTGCGCGGCGTTGAAAGAGGGCGGGCGGATTCCCATCTCCGCCGGTGGTTCCGGCACCTTCCGCGCCGTGCTTGAGGGTTGCATCGATTCCGGCGTCGGGCTGGCCGACGTCCGCCTCGGTTTCCTGCGCAAGGGCTCCGCCGACCTCATCGGCAAGGTGCTCGACATGCCCGACGAGATTGAACGCGCGATCCAGGTCTTTGCGAAATCCATCACCGCAGACCGGCATCTCCCCGCCGACATCCTCCGCGCCAGCAGTCCGGCGGGCAACGAAGTGCCGCGCCACTTTATCGGCTACGGCGGAGCGGAACTCTTCGGGCGGATTCCCTACTATACCGAGAACCGCTACACCAAATATTACAAGGGCATCCTCAGCCAGTTTTTCGGCGACCTCGGCCCCTTCATGACCGGCGTGGCGCTTGCGCTAATGGAGCGGCTCATCAAAGCACCCTTCCGCAGAAAGACGCGCTGGCAAATCATGGCCGACGGCCGGCTCGCCGCGGAAGACGCCTTCCAGTCCATCATCCTTGTCAACGGATACCTCGGCCCCGACCTGCCGTATTCCGACCAGCCGCTCGGTTCCGGCGAATTCTATTGCTTCGGTCTGCGCAACCTCGGCGCCTCCAAACTGCTACCCCAGATCAAGCACGCCCGCGACGGCTCCATCACCGACGATCCCGAACGCTGGGGCCTCGTACCCATTGTCGCAAAAGACAATCTCGAATTCATCCCCGACCACGGCAAGCCATTTCCCATCAACGTCGATGGCGGCACCTTCATCGCCAAGGAATCCATGCTTTTCGAACGCGTCGGGCAAATCCCGCTCATCGCAAACGCTCGCTAATGGTGTTGGGCCGATCCGCCGCCCGCCCGGTGGGGCACCGGGCCTACAACGCGGCTGTAGGCTGGGTCACTGACCCGGCGCGCGGCGGCAAAGCGTTATGGTGCTGAACGGCAGACGCCACCCTCCCTGTTTTCTCTTCTTTTTGGGGATGCTTCATCAAGATCGTCACGGGAGCACCGCCATGGTTCCAGGCCGTCGGCCCGAATCCAGTCATGTTGGTCCATTCAACATTCATCGTTCCTCTCCTGTCTTCCCACAAAGCGTAGAACGCGTTCGGGGGCGGTTTATTGCATCCACCCTCAAAGCGTATCGCCCAGACTCACGGCCGTGAAGCTGGGCGATACGTTTTCTGGAAAGCCCTCCGGAACTATTTGGTCGTGATGTGCAGTAGCTCCTGGATGACCGGGGAGAATTTGACGACGACCGGGGTGAAGACGACGCTGACCATGGTCATTAGCTTGATGAGGATGTTGAGCGAGGGGCCGGAGGTGTCTTTGCAGGGATCGCCGACGGTGTCGCCGACGACGGCGGCCTTGTGGGCATCGGAGCCCTTGCCGCCGTGCGCGCCTTTTTCAACGTATTTCTTGGCGTTATCCCACGCGCCGCCGGCATTGTTGAGCATGGTGGCCAGCACGAAGCCGGTGGTCAGTCCGCCCGCGAGCAGGCCCATCACGCCCGGCACGCCGAGGATCAGGCCGGTGACGACCGGAATGATGATCGCGAGCAGGGAGGGCACGAGCATTTCACGCTGGGCACCCTTGGTGGAGATCGCCACGCAGGAGGCATAGTCCGGCTTGCCGGTGCCTTCCATGATGCCCGGAATTTCCCGGAACTGGCGGCGCACCTCTTCCACCATCGCGCCGGCGGCGCGGCCGACCGCCTTCATGGTCATGGCGCAGAAGACGAAGGCCATCATGCCGCCGAGGAACAATCCGCAGAGGAGCAGGGGATTCATGATGTGCAGTTCGAAGGAACGGACGAAATCCATGATGCCGGCGTGCTCGGCCTGCTCGGCGGTGAATCCGGCAAAGGAGCCTTCGCCGGCCAGCTTGGCAATCCAGATTTTCACCTCTTCGATATAGGCGGCGAGCAGGGCCATGGCGGTGAGGGCAGCGGAGCCGATGGCAAAGCCTTTGCCGGTGGCGGCGGTGGTGTTGCCGAGCGAGTCGAGCGCATCGGTGCGCTCGCGCACTTCCGGCGGTAGACCGGCCATCTCGGCATTGCCGCCGGCATTGTCGGCGATCGGGCCATAGGCGTCGGTGGCCAGCGTGATGCCGAGCGTGGCGAGCATGCCGACCGCCGCGAAGCCGATGCCGTAGAGGCCCATCGACATATCGGAGAAGCCGCCCGCGAATCCGAAGGCGCAGATGATGCCGATGACGATGGTGATCACGGGGATGCCGGCGGAGTACATGCCGGTGGCGAGGCCGTCGATGATCGTCGTGGCCGGCCCCATGACCGCCTGGTCGGCGATGCCCTGAGTCGGTTTGTATTCCTCGGAGGTGTAGTATTCCGTGGCTTGACCGATGATTACACCCGCCGCAAGGCCGGAGATGACGGACAGTACGATACCGCCGGAAATCATGCCGAGCTGCCACAGGCCGATCAGCGCCAGTACAATCAGCACCGAGCTGCCGAGGGTACCCGTAAGCAGGGCTTTCAGCAGGTTCTTTTGCGAGGCGCCTTCTTTGCAGCGAACCATAAACATGCCGATGATGGAAAGAATGGTGCCGACCCCTGCAACAATCATCGGAGCAGTAACAAGACTGATGGCATCGGCTTCGGTGCCGGTGCCGTTCATCACTTTATGCGCGCCGACGGCCGCGCCGAGGGCGGCGGTGGCGAGGATCGAGCCGCAGTAGGATTCGTAGAGGTCGGCGCCCATGCCGGCGACGTCGCCGACATTGTCGCCCACGTTGTCGGCGATGGTGGCCGGGTTGCGCGGGTCGTCTTCCGGAATGCCGGCTTCCACCTTGCCGACGAGGTCGGCGCCAACGTCGGCCGCCTTGGTGTAGATGCCGCCGCCGACACGCGCAAACAGGGCCTGCGTGGAAGCGCCCATGCCGAAGGTGATCATGGTGGTGGTCATGTGGACGAGCTTTTCCGCCACGTCGCAACCGGCTGGGACGAGCTCCATGCCCAGCATGTGCCAGCCGTCCGCCATGTGCGCGGTGGTGTAGACGAGCTTATCGAGAATCAGGTACCACAGGCAAATGTCGAGCAGGCCGAAGCCAACGACGACGAGGCCCATCACGGCACCCGAGCGGAAGGCAACCTGCAGGCCGCGGTTGAGGCCTTCGGAGCAACCCTGCGCCGTGCGCGAGGAGGCGGCCGTGGCCGTCTTCATTCCAATGTAGCCGCACAGGCCGGAGAAAAAGCCCCCGGTCAGGAACGCGATCGGGACAAACGGATTCTGGATGCCAAACAATGCGAGGAGCTGGAGAATAACCAGCAGCACGACAAAGACGATGATCACGACCTTGTACTGGCGGAACAGGTAGGCCATGGCGCCCTCGCGAACGTGCCCCGCGATTTCGATCATGGTTTCGTTACCTTCGTTCGCCGACATCATCTTCCTATAGAAGAAGACCGCGAAGAACAGCGCGAAGATGGATGCGATCGGCGCAATCCACCACAGACTAGTTATTACTGTGTTCATACATTCCCCAATGTTTAGCAGTCGTTAAGAGTTCTGGCGATTTAGCGGAGAGTAGGGATACGGGCGTGGCAAATCAAATGCAATTATGCGTCATCGAGCACCGCGATTTGCGAAAAGTTCCCATGACTGGCTTTTAGTCCATGTGCTACGTTCCACCTATGGAAAAGGAACCGTTCATCAATTTGGTCAAGCACCGGACGAGCTGCCGGTCGTATGAAGCGAAACCGGTGCCGCGCGAGCATCTGGAGCTGATGCTGGAGGCGGCGCGGCTGGCGCCCTCGGCCTGCAACAAGCAGCCGTGGCGCTTTGCGGTGGTGCAGGATGCGGGCACGCGGATGCGGCTGGTGAAGGAGTCGCTTCGCGTCGGCATCGAAATGAAATGGGCGGCCAATGCCGGCGCAATCATTGCCATCGGGGTGCGGAGCAAAGGCCTGGTGCATAAGGTGGGTACCCGGATTACCGGTGTTGAATATCCGCAAATCGATCTAGGCATTGCGGGCGAGCACCTGGTGTTGCAGGCGGAGGAGCTGGGGCTGGGAACCTGCTGGATCGGGTGGATCAAACAAAAGGCGGTTCGGCGGATTGTGGGTTGGTCGAAGGATGTTGCGCCGATGGGATTGATTACGGTCGGCTGGCCCGCCGGGGAGCGCAAGACCCGCCCGCGGCTGCCCTTGGATGAAATCGTGAAATGGATCTGACGAATCCGGGGATTCGAGGCTGGATCGGGCTTATTGGAATATTTGCTGGAGCCGGCCGAGTGCTGTCGGGCCTATTTCAAGTATGTCCCCATTCAGCAATACAATCTGGGCTTTGTTCGAGTGGTTCAGCCTAGAAAAGGCGCTGATTTTTTTCACGTTGATGATGGTGGACCGATCTAGCGAAACAAATTGTTCGTGAGGGAGTAGTTCGAGCCATTCGTGCATGCGCCGATTGCACAGCGGGTGGGTGCCGTTGTCATCAAGTATCGTGGTGTAATCACGATCGGCGGTCACCTGGATGATTTCATTGATCTGGCTGATCCGGGTTGTGTTTCCGATTTTCAGAAGGATGATGCCATTGCCTGTGCTTTTTTTGGGACGGGGGTTGGGTACGCGACGGAAGGCTCTCTCCAGCTTCTCTTCGGTTACGGGTTTAAGCAGATAATCGATGGCCCCGACCTCGTAGGCCCGCAGTGCATGGCTTTCGTACAGTGTTGTACAGATGATGTGGGGGCTATAGTCCAACTTTCTTAAGTGATCCAGGCTTACCTCGCGGCCGAGTTGAATATCGGACAGAATGATATCAGGGCGAAGCTGTGCCGCTAAGTCCATGCCTTTTTCAATGGTTTCCGCAGTACCGACCAACTCATGGTCCCCGAACTTTCCGAGCAGGATCTTGAGGTTTTCCATGTCGACGATGTTGTCTTCTATAATGATGACCTTCATACGAGCCTTTATGAGACGATTTTAGGCGGAGAGGAAGCGTCCATCTGCGAATGGGCTGAAATCATCGACGAATCCGCCCCGAGCGGTACGGCAACGGTGAAAACCGTGCCGGTTGGCTGGGCATTGCCGATTCGGATGTCGCCGCCGAGCAGGCGGGTGTTGCGCTCGACGATGGAAAGGCCGAGCCCGACCCCCGAACGGTGCGACGGCCCTTCGGCCCCTTGGGCGAACATGTCGAAAATCCGTTCGCGCTCCTCCTCGGGAATACCCGGGCCTTCGTCGGAAACCCGCATCTCCAGGGAGGATGGGCTGCATGAAAGGGCGATGCGGACGGTTCCGTTTTCCGGTGTGAACTTGATGGCATTGTGGATCAGGTTCAGCAGGATTTGTGAGAGGCGGGTACGGTCGGCCTCAATGGTCGCGGTGGTGGCATCGATGCGAACCTGCACGCCCTGCTCGTTGGCCAATGGCTGCACGAGGTTGCCGATTTCCCCGCCCCATTCCGACAATTCGAAGTGTTCCGGGCGCACGGCGGCGGCATTCATTTCGAAGGCCGAAAGATCGAGGATGTTATTGAGCATGAGCATCAGGAACCCGCCGCCGGACTTGAGCTGCTCCAGGAATGCATTGAACTTGTCCGGCAGCTCCAGGCTCTTGCCATGGTGGTGGAAAATATTGGTCAACCCGATGATCGAGCTGATCGGCGCGCGTAGGTCGTGGCTGACGTTGGCGATGAACCAGGTTTTTTTGCGGTTGGCCTGTTCGGCGGCTTCCTTGGCATCCGAGAGCTCCTTGTTGATGGTCAGCAATTTTGCATTGAGGTGCCGGAAGTAGACCGTGATGGCCAGCAGGATGGCCAGCAGTGCCGTTGCGCCGGCTACCGCTTTCATGAACCAGGCAGGAAGCATGGTGCCGTCGGGTTGGTAGATGAACCCGTCGAGATCCGGGCGCTTGTCCAGCATGCCGATCTCGATATAGGTGTCTGCAATGTGTTCCCAGCGCCCCGGCAGCATATAGCCCGGATCGACGAGCCCGGTCATTAGATCCCGCGTAATCCGTGCTTCGTACAGCAGGTGCTCGCGGCTCATGCGGGTGGGGTAGTGCTCCAGGATAATGTCGATCGCCTTTTCCGGATGGTTGTAGGCCGCCTGCCAGCCGCGGACAGAGGCCGCGCGGAAGCCCTTGGCCACATCCTCCCTTTCCGTGAGCATGGCCTGGGTGGTGAAAAAATTGTCGCCGTAGAAATCGATCCCGTAAGTGCGCGGCGAGAGGATGAAATGCTCGACGCCCATTTGGTCGAGCACAAAAGGCTCGTTGCCCATATAGGCGAAAATGGCGTGCGCCTCGGAGGTGAGCAGGTCTTCAATGTAGCCCGTGTGGTTCAGGCAGGTTAGCTGGTCGAGGGGAACCCCGGCTCGGTTGAACATTGCGAAAAGGTCGGCGGCATGCTCTTCGATCATGATCGTCTTGCCCGCTAGATCCTGCATGGTGGCCGAGGGCTTGTCGCCCCGCATAATCAAGATGACGGGGGAGTGCTGGTACACCACGCCTAGCACCTTCACGGGGCTGCCTTCGGCATAGTTCAACAGCAGGTCGCTGGTCGCCACGCCGAAGTCGGCTTCGCCCGAAAGCACCCGCCCGACCACATCGATGTTAGGCCCCCCGACGACAATATCCACATCCAGCCCCGCCTCGCGGTAGTAGCCGTTGTGTTGAGCCATATAGTATCCGGCAAATTGGAACGCATGAGTCCATTTCAGTTGCAACGTGACCTGTTCAAGGTTCGTTTCCTCAGCTTGTAACGGCGACGCCAAGAGCAGGGCGAGCAGGCAGGGGGCTATTCCAATAGATTTCAACGGATTCATTCATGAAGATTCTTAGAGGAAAACGCCTCGTTATAAAACCCATTTCCCAATCTAAACCCAAAGGGTTTTGCGGCTGCTAACTGAAGAGCCGAGAAACAAAGGGCAGGGCGGCTACCGGGCTGCATGGCTTCGCCGGCCATGGATGGCGATGCACTGATCCTGTGAACAAAACCCATCTTGACCGAATTCAGAAACAGTCGGGCCTGTCGTCATGAAGTTCCACGAGCGGAACGTCCAATGTTTGAAAAAGCGGCGTCCGGTTTCATAAAACCCGATTCCCGCTTCATGAGGCCTGATTGCTGATTCGGGGGTGGTGGGATACATTCTGTTTTTAGGAGTTTACCCTATGGCGAAATGGACAAGATATCTTGTGCCGCATCTATACACGGCAGACCCGCATGCGCATGTGTTTGACGGGAAGCTATATATTTATCCCTCGCATGATATTGATGCGGGCATCCCGGAAAACGATAATGGCGACCACTTCGCCATGCGGGATTACCATGTCTTTTCGATGGAGGACATCGAAGGGGATGTTACCGATCATGGCGTTGCGCTGAAGTTGGAGGATATTCCATGGGCCGGTCGCCAATTGTGGGATTGCGACTGTGCCTGCAAGGACGGCAAATATTACCTCTATTTCCCGCTGAAAGACCGTTCGGATATTTTCCGCATCGGTGTGGCCATCAGCGACAAGCCGGAGGGGCCCTTTGTTCCTCAGGAAGTTCCAATGGCTGGAAGCTATTCGATCGATCCTTGCGTCTTCCGTGATGAGGACGGCTCGCACTACATGTACTTTGGCGGTATATGGGGCGGGCAGCTGCAATCCTATCGGAACAACCAGGCGGTTGAGAACGGGAAGGAACCCGCCGACGATGAGCCGGCGCTCCCCCCGCGGGTGGCTAGGCTGCGCGATGATATGCTCCAGTTTGGCGAGGAACCGCGTGCCGTTGTGCTTCTGGATGAACAGGGCG
Organism: Pontiella desulfatans; assembly: GCF_900890425.1. Taxonomy (NCBI): domain Bacteria; kingdom Pseudomonadati; phylum Kiritimatiellota; class Kiritimatiellia; order Kiritimatiellales; family Pontiellaceae; genus Pontiella; species Pontiella desulfatans. The sequence continues at coordinate 1,045,036 of NZ_CAAHFG010000004.1, forward strand.
AGGAGCTGAGAGCCGGCGACCATGAGCGTCGCTTCTTCGAAGCCGCGTGGATGCACAGATACCAGGGCAACTATTATTTTTCATACTCCACGGGCAATACGCAAAAGCTGTGCTATGCCGTGGGGGACAATCCATACGGGCCGTTCACCTACCAAGGCGTGATTCTGACCCCGGTGGTGGGATGGACGACACACCATTCGATTGCGGAGTTTAAGGGGAAGTGGTATCTGTTTCACCACGACAGCGGTCCGTCGGGAGGCAAGACCTGGCTGCGCAGCATGAAGGTCTGCGAGCTGGTATACCGCGATGACGGAACGATCTGCACGATGGACGGCGGGGGGGAAATGGAACCGCTGCAACCTCAGGATTTGACCGAAGCATAAGGGGTAATATGGGACATTTTCATCAGAAACTCTCCTTCCGCGAAAAGGTAGGCTACAGTCTGGGTGATGGAGCCGCCAACCTGGTCTTCCAGGTTTTGATGGCTTATCAGTTCATGTTTTTTACGCAGATTCTGGGGCTGAGCCCCAAGGCGGCGGGGCTCCTGTTTCTGATCGGACGCTTCTTCGATGCCTTCACCGATCCGGCCATGGGGTTTGTTGCTGACCGCACAAAGACCAAGTGGGGACGCTTCCGTCCCTGGCTGATTTGGTCGGCGCTTCCTTTTGCCGCCATTTTCTGGCTGACCTTCACCAGCCCCGGATGGTCGCCCACGGGGCAGATGGTCTATGCCTACCTCATGTATTTCCTGCTGATGGCCGTCTATACCGTGAACAACGTGCCGTATTGCGCGTTGAACGGAGTGATGACGGGCGACGTGGATGAACGCACCAGCCTTTCCACCTACCGGTTTGTTTGCGTCACGATTGTTTCGTTCATCGTGCAGGGCATGACACTGCCGCTGGTTGATAAATTCGGGCAGGGCGACGATGCCAAGGGCTGGTCGATCACCATGGGCATTTTCGCGGTGGTAACCATTTTCCTCTTCGTGATCTGTTTCTTCTCGGTGAAGGAGCGCGTGGAGCCCGACCCCGATCAGCAGTCGTCTGCAAAACAGGACATGCTGGACACGTTTAAAAACCGCCCGTGGGTCATCCTGTTCAGCGCCACGCTGATGATTTTCATCATGCTGGTGGTTCGCGGCGGATCGCTGCCTCTTTTCATGGAACACATCGCCGACCGTCAATCGTTGGCGGACTTTATTGGAAGCATGGGGCTTCAGTCGGTTGACGGCGTTGCCCCGACCGGCTTCGGGAAATTCCTGAACGCCTTCGGTTATCTGCTGAAGCCGGATCATTCCAATGTGCCCGGCGTCGCCTACGGCATCATGGGTATGCTGGGCACCTTTACCATGTTCCTTGGCGTTTTGTGCTCCAAGCCCCTTTCGAAGCTCTTCGGGAAGCGGATGGTGTTTGTGGGATCGCTAGTGGTAACGACGTTCGTGACCCTGTGGCTGTTTTATATTCCTTCCACGAATGTCCGCGCCATGCTGTGGCAGAGCGCGTTGTGGGGGTTGGCGTACGGCCCCACCGTTCCGTTGTTGTGGTCGATGATTGCCGATACCGCCGACTATTCCGAATGGAAGACGGGTCGCCGCGCGACCGGGTTTACCTTCGCGGGCGTGGTCTTTGCCCTCAAATTCGGGTTGGGGGTCGGCGGCTATATCCAGGGGCTGATCCTTGCCCAATACGGTTACGAAGGCGGGGCTGAGCTGGCTGAACGCGCCATGACCGGCATTCGTGTTGCCTCGTCCGTTGCGCCGGCCGCGTTCATCATTGCGGCAGTGGCCATTCTGCTTTTCTATCCGATATCGAAAGAGCTGAACTATCAGATTGGCGATGATCTCGCGAAGCGGCGGAAAGAGCGGGCTGGGGAATAGATCCGTTCGTTTAACGATCCCGTTCTTGTTGTTTCATTTTCCGGTATTTTCCCGGCGTTGTTCCATATTCCGTCTTGAAGCTGTTGATCAGGGTGTCGACGGAATAGTAGCCGCAGTTTTCGGCGATGTCCTCGAGTGTGGCTGTGGTGCAGCTCAAAAGATGGGCGACGGACTGGATGCGCTGGTAGCGGATTTCCTGCCCGGGAGAGCGGGAATAGTTTGCGGCAAAGGCCTTCTGAAGTCCCTGTTGGGTCACGCCCATGGCCTCGGCCACGTCGGTGGCCTGAATGCCGGTGTGGAAGTTGTTCTGGATCCAGTGCAGCGCATCGGAAACCAGCGGGTTGCGCACGGCATAGCAGTCGGTGCTCCTGCGCACAACAACCTCGGCCGGGGCGTGGCGGATCACCGTTGCCTCCGCCTTGCGCGCTGGCTGCTCCAGAAGGCCGCGAAGGGTGTTGGCGGCCAACCGGCCCAAACCTTCCTGATCGGTCTCGATGCTGCTCAGGCCAACCGTGAGCCCGGCGTTGACCAGATCGTCGTTATCCACACCCAGTACGGCCATGTTTTCCGGAACGCGCAGCTCGTTCCGCAGGCAAAGGGATATCAGCTCCGCCGCCATATTATCCTGGTAGGCAAAGAATCCTAAAGACAGCTCCTCCAGACGGTTGCCGCGTTTTTTTGCAATCTGTTCCATTTCCCGGATAACGCCCGGCTGCATGTTTTCCGATGATTGGAGAACCGTGACGGAGCCGCCATCTTCCTCCATGAATTCGCGCAATGCATCCAGGCGCTCCTGATACATCCGGATATTTCCCGGGCCGAGGGCGAAGACTTCGCGATAGCCGTGGTCGCGGAAATGTTCGGCGGCAAGGCGGCCGATTTCGCGGTTGTCGGTCACGACGCGCGGAATGGGAAGGTTGTGTTCGCCGAGGCCAAGATCGACCAATGGAATTTTGTGGGTACGGAAATATTGCAATGTCTCCCTGCACTGGAGCAAGGCGATGCACCCATCGCCCTTCCAGTCCTTCAGGTACCCGTCGTTGGTGACCGGATCCTTCGGGCAATTGAGCTGCCAGCCGGCTTCGCGCGCAACCTGCGCCACGCCGCGGTGGATGCGGTAGTCGTACCATTCCAACAGCAGCATGATGTGTTTGCGTTTGATCATGGAGTTTCACCTTTCAGGATTCGGTGTCAGGAATACCTCGTATCTGAGCGATGTCAAACATTCAAAATGGGTTTCATTTTTCCGCATTAATGTTTCGATACTGGGGATTGATAGAATTCCGTTCTGCGCTATTTTGGATTACAGATGGAAACAGGAGTGTGATCTTCGCCTGAAGGGCTGGCGATGGATTTTTAACCAGAAATGCGAGGAGAGGAATGAGATGAAAAAGTGCTTAACGATAGTCGCAGCAACCCTCTTGGTTGCCTGTAGTTATGCAGGGACGCTTGAGGACTGGCAATTCAACGATGCCAATGGAACTGCGCTAAACAGCGTTACGAACACGGGGACGGTCGGCTCGTCCTGGAATTTTGGCGGGCCATCGACACAGGCGGGCGATCTCAACATTGGTGACGCCACCTTCTACAAGTGGAATCCGGGCAGCGGAACAACCTTTAGAACGGCCGATTTTACCGAGCTTACCTCCGGCCAGTATATATTTGAATTTGTCGTTTCCGATTGGAATATGGCGGGTACAGATGGCCTTGGCGTCGTTAATAACGGAATAAAATTCGCGTTCGGACACACGACGAACGGGAGTGCCCAGATTGAATTTGAAGTCGCCCAAGCACCTGGCAATGATATGCGCGTGCGTTCACAAAATTCAAACAACGGAAATCTCTCCGGCACGGATGCTCAAAATCAACTGGGCAGTTTGAATTTAACCAATACCGCACCGGTTACGGTGCAACTTCTGGTCGATCTCGATACGGGCGAATGGTCTACGCAGGTTGATGCCGGAAGTGGTTTTGTCGCGCTGGTGTCTGACGGAACCGGAATGACAATGATTGACCGTATACAGCTCATCGTTGATGCCAGTAACGGGACCTGGGAATTCGGCGGCGCGGCTGGAACGGCAACGGAATTCATCAAGATTGATTCGGTGTCCCTGTCCGAGCCGGCTCCCGACCCATGGAGTAAACTCGAATACTGGGATTTTGAAGCTGATGCGGCCAACAAGTCATTTGGTACGAATTGGGTTAACTCAGGTTCTTTGGGCAGTGAGTGGACTTTTGGCGGACCGGACACCATAACAACGGATGGTGCGGGTAGTTTAATTGTCAGCAACCACTCCGGCGAGGTATTCCGGAAGCTTCCGAAAGCGGGAACCGCCAATGCGAATCCAACGAACGATGCCTATGCGACAGCCTTTACCACCGGTAAATATCGTTTGGAAATGAATTTTGCTTCATGGGATCTTCCGGAGGGTGCCGACAGCGGAAACCTCGAGCTTCAGGCGTTGTCCGGCACAAATGCCGTCGCCCTGATTCGCCTGAGGGTCAATGACGCAGGAAATGCCACATGGATGCAACTGATGGGTGTGGAATCAGGAGCTCAAAAATTCAACACCTATGGCCTCGGTACTGCCAGCACAAACAGAACGACCCCGGCGACGGCTGTGATCGAATTTGATTTCGACAACGATACCATTGAATACTTCCTGAATGGTGAGCTGAAGAAATCTACGAATGTGTTTAACGAAGCCGGTTTCGATCAACTGGTATTCACAACAGATGCAAACTGGTCATCAAATAATGTGGTGGTGATCGAATCGATGGGACTGTCAACATTCATAGATCCAAATGCGACTAATGATACTCCCACGTCGCTATGGAGTGAATGGATTGCTCTTTATCCGGGTGTAGGAGCCAGCTCAAATCTGCTGGATAACGGCGACAGTGATGATCTGGATAATCTGACCGAATATGCCTACGGCGGTGATCCTTCGGATGGCGGCGACCAAGGCAATGTGCCGGTGCAGTCGCAGGTCGCCGCGGGAGGAACTAACTATCTCGAATATATCTACTACGAACGAACCGATGCGGACGACCGAGGGCTGGCTTCGATCCTCGAGGTGGGTACCGATCTGGTCATCACCAACTGGGCCGATGGAAGCGGCTATGAAACAGCCAGCGGTGCATCGGGTGTAACAGGGTTCAATGCCATAACCAACCGGATTCCAACCGATACTGAAGCTCAGCAGTTCATTCGGCTTCAGATTGAATTCACGCCGTAAGCACGTTGCCAGGTCAAAAAGTATTAAATGTGTGCGCCCCGGCTTGCCGGGGCGTATGCTTAACGATGAGTGGTTGGGCGCATCAAAGCGTCTAGTGGTGTAAAGAGGCAAGTTACATGAGCATTAGAAGAACAAAACATATCGTTTCAGCATTTCTCGTTCTGCTGGTTGCCGGCGCTCAATCCGCGCTTGTAGTGGATTTTGATGCCGCGGTGCTGGTAACGAACAACAGCTCGAATGTCAGCTCGGATACGGCCCTGAATATCGGTGCGCCCCTCATCACAGCCGATGGCGTGAACTATATCGGGCCGGATGTTTATGGCGCATTGCACCGGCAGAATGCAGGCGTCTGGACGGTTGGCAACAATGGGGCTTCCGGCCTGCGGGTGCGTTTCAATACCGGTGATTTCGGGCATGCCGTTGCCGGCCTGTTTCTTTTTAAAACAGACGCCGTTCAGTTTAATATCGCAAATGACACAATGAATGCGGCGGATATTTTCACCAGTCAGATCCAGCGACTGGATTCGGCGACCATCCGCTTTGTCGTCGAGGATGGCGGCCAGTTTTATATTTCCTCTTCTTCCGCAAATTTTTCAACAGGAGGCTCAGGCAACCAAGGCGATGCCTTCAGCATTGAAGCGCTGAGCGCAAGCTGGTTTAACTATGATCCCTCAACAGCCACAGGCGTTTCCGCAATCGGCTCCGCTGCAACACCCGCCTTTGCAGACATTGGTTTTGTTGGATTCACCCTGTTTGCAGACTCGATCGATGCAGGCGATGCAAGCGTCAACTTCGGGGTTCGGGAATTTTACGTATCAGCCATTCCGGCTTCGGCAGGTTCGGCAGCCGGGGTAGTGAATGCCGGGCTGAAGCATCAGAAGATCGAAGGGTTCGGGGCATCCGCCGCATTCTATATCAATAAGCTGATCGAAAATGATCACTCCAACGAGTTGGCCAATCTGTTGTTCGAGGATCTGAACCTGGATATTTTCCGGATTCGCAATCTCTATTTGGCTGATGAATCCAATGTTCAGAACAATATCGATGGTACGATCACGACCCTTCAAATGGGCGAAGCTTCTCTTGGGAGGCCGCTAAAAGTTCTGATGTCGGCCTGGACGCCGCCGGATGACCTGAAAAGCAATACGAACAAAATCGGCGGAACGCTGGCTTCCGATGGCGGCGGTTATCGTTACGACGATTTTGCCCAGTGGTGGGCCGACAGCCTCGACTACTATGCAACACTTGGCATTTCCCCGGATTATATCAGCATTCAGAATGAGGCGAACTGGGAGGCAACGCATGCTTCCTGCAAGTTTGACCCAATAGAAACCGGAAGCTTCGCCGGCTACAACATCGCCTTCGAAAAAGTGTGGCAGAAGCTGGCGATCGAAATGGGGACGGCCGCGATGCCGAAAATGCTTGGTCCGGAATTGGTCGCATTCAACAAGCTGGATGAATACATCGATAACCTGCTCTATCCGTTGCACGCCTATGGGTATGCGCACCATTTGTATAGCAGCAATGTCGGCTCCAACCCATCTGTCCTGAATGCCGAGATGCAATCGACGAACGACGACTACGATTACAGGCCGCTGTTCCAAACGGAATATTACAGCGGCGCCTCCCCGACGGATTGGCTGCGGAAATACAATCTCGCGAAGCTTATGTTTAACTCGCTTACGATTGAAGAAGTCTCTGCGTATCTCTATTGGTGTTTGTATTGGCCTTTCGACGACGGACAGGCGCTGATTACCCTGCCGGATGATTCCTCCTACGACATCAATCCGGAATATTATGCCTTCAAGCATTATTCAGCGTTCATCAATACCGATTGGCGGAGGCTGGATACCACATCATCGAAACCGGGCGTTGATCTGGCCGCCTTCATCAGTCCCGCTGGCGACGAAGTTAGCGTCGTGATCCTCAATTCCAACGGAAGCCTTGTGGATCTGGATTTATCGTTTTCGGGTGTCACGATTACGGGAGGAGATATCTATCGCTCCACCTCCAGTTTAAACTGCACGAACATCGGCAGCTTTAATCCTGCTGCCACGAATCTAGTCATCCCGGCGGAATCGATCACCACGCTAGCGCTTACAGCCTCCCCGAACACGGCCCCATCTAATCCAAATATTCTGATGGTTTATGTCGACGATCTCCGGCCGCAAACCAGAAGCTATGGTGCGGCGCAGATGATCACGCCGAACATGGATCAGATTGCGGCGGATGGCTATCAGTTCAACCGCGCTTATGTGCAGCAGGCAGTCTGTTCTCCCTCGCGCACCAGTTTAATGACCGGCATGCGCCCCGACTCGACACAGGTATTTGATCTGACGACCGACTTCCGCGACACGATTCCGTGGGTAGAAACCCTGCCGCAATACCTGCAGGATTATGGCTACTATTCTGTCGGTATCGGTAAGGTTTATCATGGAAGCCTGAATGATGATTTGTCGTGGAGCGAATCATGGAGCGCCGGTTCCGGAACCTATGGTTCGGTTGGCGCGGGTAATCCGCCCACAGAAAGTCCGAATGTGGCGGATAATGTGCTGCGCGATGGCGCTGTAACGGATGAGGCCGTTATCAAACTGGCCGACCTTAAAACGAAGCAGCCTTTCTTTTATGGGGTGGGCTATGTTCGTCCGCACCTTCCGTTTGTAGCACCTCAAACCTATTGGGATCTATACACGACCAACGATCTGGTTTATCCCCATACGGATGATCCGGCTGTCGATGCTTCAAGCTTGGCCTACACGACCTGGGGTGAATTGCGCGGGTACGACGGAATTCCTGCCAGTGGTCCGGTTTCATCAGCACAGGAACAGGAACTGATTCACGGGTACTATGCTTGCGTGTCCTATATGGATGCGCAGCTCGGTCGTTTAATGGCCGCGCTCGAAAATGAAGGCCTTTCCGAAAATACGATTGTTGTAGTCTGGGGCGATCACGGCTGGCATCTGGGCGACCATGGCCAGTGGACCAAGCACACCAATTTTGAATTGGCCACCCGGATTCCTATGATCATAAAAGTTCCATGGATGCCCGGCGCTGCGCAAATCGATGCACTGACCGAAGCCGTTGATCTCTATCCGACGCTACTCGATCTCTGCGGCGTTCCGCACCCCGTCCAGCTCGAAGGCGACAGCCTGATGCCGTTACTTGAAAGTCCGGATTCAGCGGGAGAAGCCGATGCCATCAGTCAATATCCGCGCAGCGGTAACATGGGCTATTCCATGCGCACCGACCGGTATCGCTATACGGAATGGCGTCTCGAAAATTCCAATATTATCGTCGATCGCGAACTGTACGACCAGTTCCTCGATCCGCGCGAAGACACCAACGTGGTGGATCACATTGTATACGCTGCCGATGTTGCAACCCTCGCCGCGCAGCTGCAGGCACGGCTGGACGAACTGAATCCCTCGTCAGGTGCCAATGGCGAGAATCTGGTCTTGAATGGCGATTTCGACGATGATTTGAACGACTGGGTTCAAACGATCAACGGAGCCTCGGCTTCATTCGCCACCAACGGCCCCGTAGCCGATCCGGAATTGTACGTGAGCATTACCGATGGTACGGCAGATAAATACCGGTTGGCTATCGAGCAGATTGTGCCGGCTCAGCAGGGCAAGCTTTATACCATCCGTTTCAGCGCCCGAGCCGCCGCCGACCGGACCATCACCATTCTGTGGCGAAACAAGGACAATGTCGGGACGGCTTATCTGACGTTGAATATTCCGATTGATACGGTCAGCCGCACATATGAGTTCTCGGCCATCCAGCTCGCGAATATCACCGGCACCGATCCCGATGGCGAAATCCGCATTCAGTTCGGCGGCGATGATGCCGATGTCTGGATCGATGCCATAGAAATCTATGCCGAAACTTCTTTTGCAGCAGCACTGGTAGAAGCCGGACTGAGCGGCACCGATGCTCTGGCAAGTTCAGATGCCGATGGAGACATGGCCATTAATCTGTTTGAGTATGCTTCCAATCTGGATATGGCAACCAACGATTATCATCGGCTGGTTTCCGGCAGTGGAACGTCCGGCCTGCCGACGTATCAGATTGCTCCCTCCAACAGTTTCCAGACGCTGGAGCTTGAATATCTCCGTCGGCGCGGCGCTTATGACCTCCAATACATCCCTGAGTTTACCGGGAATCTGGTTGGAGGGGAATGGGCTGAATCTGTCGCTTCCGAAACAGTCGTGCTGATCGACTCTGACTGGGAACGCGTAACCGTTAGAGATGTTGAAACCACCGAAACCTCCACCAACCGCTTTGGCCGCGTCCGGATCCTCTTCAGACCGTGAACTTTCTGCGTGTTCAGATTTCAGTATACAGCGTTCAGGAGTGCCGATTGCCGATATGGCTTCGGCGTATATTATGTAATACCTAATCGAATAAGAAAAAGACGCGGACGCTGTAAGCGTGCGTAACGTTTGAACGGAGGAACAATAATGAAGAAACTGGGAATGGCAGGACTGACGGCGATGCTGTTGGTTGCCGTAAGCAATGCGGATGTGCTGGAGGATTGGCAATTCAACGATGCCAATGGTACGGCGCTGAACAGCGTCAACAACAGCGGATCGGTCGGGTCTTCGTGGAATTTCGGCGGCCCCCAGACGCAGGCGGGAAGCCTCAACATCGGCGATGCCAACTACTTCAAGTTTAATCCGGGCAGTGGACAAACCTATAGAACCGCCGATTTTGCGCAACGCACATCCGGCCAGTATATCTTTGAGTTTGTTATCGCTGATTGGGATTTGGCCGGCACCGATGGAATCGGAACCGTTAACAATGGAATAAAATTCAATTTCGGAAGTGCAACGAACGGAAGCGCACAGCTTGAATTTGAAGTCGCTCAATCGGGCAGTAATGATATCCGTGTCCGTTCACAGAATTCAAACAACGGAACGTTGTCCGGAACGGACTCCCAGCATCAACTAGGCGGTCTGAACCTGACGAATACTTCCTCAGTTACGGTTCAGCTGCTTGCGGACCTCGACACTGGCGTCTGGTCTACCCGGGTAGATTATAATGGAAGCTGGGCGGATCTCGTTACCGACGGCACGGGAATGACCTCGATCGACCGGATCCAGCTCGTGGTTGACGCCAGCAACGGAACCTGGGAATACGGTGGTATCGGCGGAACGGCTACGGAATTCATCAAAATTGATTCGGTTTCCCTCACCCAGATTCCGGAACCGGCTACGCTGGGGATGATTGCGGTCTTCGGCGGAGGCATCCTTTTTATACGCCGCCGTTTCATGATGTAGCTGCATGGAGCAGGATAAATTTCAGCGGGATGCCGTTACGCCGGCATCCTTTTTTATGGCGCACGCTTCTGGTAATGCTGGATTGCCGACGAAGGTGTCGTAGCATGGCAGGAATGCAAAATCCCTTTTAGCGAAGGCTGCCTGTCCACGGCTCGCAAGTGATGGACTTCCCCTGTTCTGCCTCGCGCCGATATAGCAGGTTGTTTAAAAGAAGCGCCTTGCTGTGCCGCGGAGCATGAATCAATATAAGCTGTTTATCTGTCGGAAACGAGCAAGGAGCATGGGATGAATGGAAACAGACGCGGATTAATAAAAGGGATGATGATCATAGCCGTGGGTGTGGCTATGGGAATGGGCGCAGCGGAGTTTAAAACACCTGTTACATCGATCGACCTGCAGGATGGCGACACGCTTGTTTTTCTGGGCGACAGCATTACGCACCAGTGCCTCTACACGCAGTATGTGGAGGATTATTTTTATACCCGCTATCCGGATCGCCGGATCCTTTTCCACAATGCGGGCGTCAGCGGCGACCGTGCGGCCGACGCGCTCGACCGTTTCGCCGAGGATGTTGCTCCGTTCGAACCGAAATATATTACGGTGCTGCTGGGCATGAACGACGGCAGTTATCAGCACTTTGATCTCGGGATTTTCAACACCTATGAAACGGGCATGACCGAGCTCGCCGACCGCATGGACGCGCTCGGCGCGGTCGAAGTCTTTATGGGGCCGACGATGTATGATTCGCGCGTGGCCTCGGTCACGCCGCCGCACTGGCTGAAAGACCAGGAAAAGATTGCTCAGGCCAGGCACTATTACAACGCGGTGCTCGCATTTTATGGAACCTGGTTGCGCGACACCGCGGTGGAGCGCGGGGCGGGGTATGTGGATCTGCTCGGGCCGCTGAATTTCCACACCACCCAGCAGCGCCTTGAAGATCCGGCGTTTACCCTGATTCCGGATGCGGTTCATCCGGGGCCGGCCGGCCATGCGGTGATGGCGTTCGAGCTGCTCGAACAGATGAATGCCGACCGCTCGGTCAGCGGGATCAACGCATCCACGAAGCCGGATGGAAGCTGGCGGGTCGCCTCGCCGAATGGTGAGGTGTCGGACATATCCGGCGACGGCGCATCGCTTCGGTTCACTTTCAAGGCGCAGGCATTGCCGTGGGTGCTGCCGCCGGAAGCCACGCTCGGCTATGAAATTACAAAGTCCGGACATAAGATGAGCAATGAACATCTTTCCGTACGCGGGCTGAAACCCGGCAAATACAGTCTGAAAATCGACGGCATCGAAGTGGGGCACTACTCGCATGCCCAGCTCGGTTCCAAGGTGGAGCTGCAGAGCAACGAAAAGACGCCGCAATACCAGCAGGCGCTTGCGGTCGCGTTGCTCAACAAGGAGCGCAACGACAAGGCGGTTCATCCCCTGCGGGATCAATGGGGCGCCCGCAAAGGCAAGCGCCGCGAAAAACTGCAGGAAAAAGATCCCGAAGCCTATGCGCAGTTTTATTCGGCCTACGAGGCCGAGGTTGCCCACTTGCTGAACGTGAAGGCCGATTATGAAGAGCGCATTCACGAGCTCGCGCAACCAAGGGCGCGTGTCTATGAAATCAGTCCGGTAAAATAACTATCGCCACGGATTCGCTCCCGTTTCATTTTTCAGGTTTTAGGCGTCAATAGTCGCGGTTTACGCGGCGCTGGGGTGCGCATACCATTGATGGCCTCAATAGAAACAGAACGAGCGGGTATGAATATGAAAGGGTTACGGTATTTATCAATTGTTTTCATGGGGGCAGCGATTGCATCCGGCGTTCCGGTGCAGTCGGTATCGAAACCCAATGTGCTCTTCATTATGATCGACGACCTGCGTCCGCAGCTGGGTTGCTATGGGCATACCGAAACCCTTTCCCCGAATATCGACCGACTGGCGAGTGAGGGCCTGCTGTTCAACCGCGCCCATGTGCAGGTGCCCGTCTGCGGCGCATCGCGCGCAAGTCTGTTGACCGGGCTTTATCCCACGGCGGATCGCTTTGTGACCTACTATACCAAAGCGCAGGAGGATGCGCCCGCCATACCGGACATCCCCGCCCACATGAAGGCGAATGGCTATACCACCATTTCAAACGGTAAGGTCTATCACCATGCCGACGATAATACCAACTCGTGGCACGAGATCCACAAGCCGAAGGACTTCCGCGTCTATCTCAAGCCGGAAAATCAGGGCAGGGAATGGGCAGAAATGGCGGCCTGGGAAGATGCCGATGTGCCGGACAATGCCTATCCCGGTGGAGCGCTGGCCGACAAGGTGATTAAAGACCTGCAGCGAGCCAAAAACGAAGGGACGCCTTTCTTTATTACCGCCGGGTTCACCAAGCCGCACCTGCCGTTTAACGCACCCAAAAAATATTGGGACATGTATGACCCGGAAAGGCTCGCGCTGGCCGACAACCCGTTCGCCCCGAAAGACGCGCCTTCCAATGCCATTCATCAGTGGAACGAACTGCGCGACGGCTATGGCGGAATGCCGACCAACGGGCCGGTCTCCGATGCCGTTGCACGAAAACTGATTCATGGGTATTACGCCTGTGTGTCCTATACCGATGCGCAGGTCGGCAAGCTGCTCGACGAGCTGGAGCGGCTGGAACTGCGTGAGGATACGATTGTTGTTCTAATGGGAGACCACGGATGGCAGCTGGGCGAGCATGGACTTTGGTGCAAGCATGCTCTGTTCAACACCTCAACCTATACGCCGCTCATGATCAGCGCGCCCGGTTTCAAGCAAGGCCAGCGCACGGATGCCCTGGTGGAGTTTGTGGACATCTATCCTTCACTTTGCGAGCTGGCCGGTCTTCCAAGGCCTGGACACCTGCAGGGAAAAAGTTTTGTTCCATTGCTCAACGAACCTTCCAGGGATTGGAAACAAGCGGTATTCAGTCGCTATCATGCCGGCGAATCGATCACGACGGATCGCTATTCCTACTCGGAGTGGTCTGATGGCAGCCGCATGCTGTACGACCATAGGAAGGATCCGGATGAAAATACGAACATTGCGGTTTTGCCGGAATATGCACAGCTCACCGAAAAACTTTCGCGGGAGCTGCAAAAGCACCGCGAAAAGGTTAAAGCCCTGGATCTGGCTTCCGGCCTTCGAAAAACCGAAAACGTTCCGCCGACCTGGAAGTCAAAGCGGTTCCAGCAGAAAGCTGCAACAGCCGGTCAGCCTTACATGAACTATATCAACTGGCGGGTTTCGGATGCCGATGGAGATGAGCTCAGCTACGCCAAGATCCGCGGGCCTGAATGGCTGACGGTCTCCAATGCAAAATTCGGAAAAATTGAAGGAACGCCGGCAGCTGATAACGTGGGGATCAATCTATTTGTGGTGAGTGTTTCAGATGGAGTCAATGCTCCGGTTGAGGCCACGATGGAATTGGATGTGCTGCCGGCGAAATAGCGCGATTTTTTTTAGTTAGGTTGGATCGAGAGAAAAACCATGAAGTCATATTTTATACAACTGCTCTGTGTCATCGGTGCCGTGTCTTGCGCATCCGCCGCCCCGCTGAAGGATGAATTTTCCGATGACTTCCTGATGGGAACGGCACTGGGGAGCCGCCATGTGAACCATCACTATCGGTATCCCATGCGGCAGGATGCAAAGGAGCTCGCCGTGGTGACCCGGGAGTTCAATTGCCTTACCGCCGAGAACCTGATGAAAATGGAATACCTCCAACCCCGGGAGGGCTTCTTCAACTTTGAGCAGGCCGATGAATTCATGGCCTTTGCCGAGGAGAACGGCATGGCCGTCGTCGGCCATGCGTTGGTCTGGCATTCGCAGACACCGGATTGGCTGTTCAAAGACAAGTCCGGCAATCCGGTTTCGCGCGAGGTGCTCATTGCGCGGATGCGCAACCACATTCACACGGTGGTCGGCCGCTACAAGGGCCGCATCAAATACTGGGATGTGGTCAACGAGGCCATCGATACCAAGATGGTGGTGGATGAAAGCCTTCCATTGGATGAAGAGGGAAACCCGCAAAAAAAACGAGTGGCTTTTTATCGCGATTCCCCATGGCTTCAGATCATTGGCGAAGACTATATCGAACTCGCGTTCCGCTTTGCGCACGAAGCCGACCCGGGAGCCCGGTTGCTTTATAATGACTTCAGCATGACCGACCGGGCCAAGGTTGAATTTGCCGCCGGGATGGTGCAAGGCTTGAAAGCCCGGGGCGTCCCGATCGACGGCGTCGGGATGCAGGCGCACTGGCATTTGGATTATCCAGCGGTCGAGCAGCTGCAGGAGTCCATAGATATCCTGGCCGCAACCGGCGTGAAGCTCAGCATCACCGAACTCGACATCGGCGTGCTCCCGCGCGGAAACCATTATCAGGGAGCGGACGTAAGCCGGCGCGAGGAACTGCGCGCGGAACTCAACCCCTATACCAACGGGATCCCTGCGGAAATTCTCCGTGAGCAGGGCGAAAAATACCGTGCATTATTCGAGGTGTTCCGCAAAAACCGGGAGCATCTTGAGCGGGTGACCGTTTGGGGCGTCTCGGATAAAGATAGCTGGAAAAATAACTGGCCGGTGCCGGGCCGAACGGCGGCCCCGTTGCTGTTCGACGCCAACTACCAACCCAAGCCCGCCTACTATGCGCTGCAGAAGCCCAGCATGGTCGTCATCATCTGCGACGACCTCAACGACTCCATCGCAGGCATGGGTGGACACCCGCAGGCGAAGACGCCGAACATCGACCGCTTGATGGAGCGCGGTGTGCGTTTCGAAAACGCCGCCTCCAACTGCCCCCTGTGCGGGCCGTCGCGCGCCAGCCTCTGGAGCGGGCTGCTTCCGACCTCGACCGGCTACTATGGCTCCAACCAGCAGGCCAATCATTGGCGGAAAAATCCGGTGCTCAAGGAAGCGCCCACCCTGTTCGAACATTTCACGCGCAACGGCTACCGAAACTTTTCCACCGGCAAGATCCACCACAACGGCCATGAGGAGCTTTCGATCTTCCAGAATCCGGATGGTTTCCCGGGCTTTGGAAGCAAACCTAACTTCGGGCCGATTCCAAACGATGGAAAACCGAAAAACCTGCGCAACGGCGTACTGCCCCCGTGGATGCCGGCAAAGCTGCGCAAGGAAGGTGGGTGGGGCGACGGCTTCGGCCCCGTTCAGGATCTGAAACCCTACGGCGCGGAGTATGGCTGGACGATGTTTTATTCCGGCGAGCCGTGGGAGTTCCGCAACGGCCACGACCGCGATCCCATGCCGGACGAAATGCATGCCGCCGAGGCCGTCAAGTTCCTCAAACAAAACCACGAAGCCCCGTTCCTGCTGACGGTCGGTTTCACGCGCCCGCATTCCCCGTGGTATGCACCGCAGGAATATTTCGATCAGTTTCCGCTCGAAACCATCGAACTTGCGCCCATCCTGAAAAACGACACCGACGACTGCGCAAAGATTCTTGTTGAGCAGAACGACATCGCCCAGCCATGGGGCTGGCAGAAATACAGGAAGATCATGGAAAACGGCGGCGAGCAACAGCTGCGCCAATGGACGCAGGCCTATCTCGCCTGCGTGGCGTTTGTCGACGATCAGGCGGGAAAGATTCTCGATGCGCTGGATGAAAGCCCCTATGCCTGCAACACGCTGGTCATCCTCACCAGCGACCACGGCTACCACATGGGCGAAAAGGAATACCTGTTCAAATATTCCCCGTGGGAGGAGAGCGTCCGCATCCCGCTGGTGGTTGCCGGCCCGGGCGTGGCCACCAACCTGGCCTGCTCAACTCCGGTCTCGCTGATCGATCTTTACCCGACCTTTACCGACTATGCCCGTATGCCGCCGCCCCCGCGGCTCGACGGTTTTTCGCTGCGCCCCCTGCTGGAAGATCCAGCGGCTGGAAAATGGGCCGGCCCGGCCTTTTCCCTCGCGGCGTCCGCCTCCAAGGTTCCGGTCGAGCAGAACGTTCCCGCCAAGGCGTCCGACCAGCATTTCAGCCTGCGCACCGAGCGCTACCGCTACATCCGCTGCCGCAACGGCGAGGAAGAGCTCTACGACCACCGGAACGATCCCAACGAATGGATCAACCTCGCCGGGAATCCGGAATTCGGGCAGGAGCTCGCCTCGTTGCGGGAAAAACTTGAACAAGCGGTTCCGCAGGATTGAACCGCAGTTAGTTGCCGTCGAATTTTGAAACGTCTTCGAAGAACCGGCCTTCGTCGATGAGGCGCGGGTCGCCGGTGGCCTTCATTTCCGCGAGCAGTTGTTTCTGGAGCCTTGCAACGACTTCCCGGTATTCGGGATTGTCCGCGAGGTTGTTCATCTGGAACGGATCCTTTTGCACATCGAAGAGCTCCAGGCGCGGGCGCTTGCCATAGGCGTGCTGGAAATAGGTCTGCCACTTGGGGTCGTTGCGATGCTCGACGATCCACGCCTTGGCCGGCCCGGCATCTTCGTCGGGAAGGGTGGCGAAGGTGTTGTTTTCCAGCTTGTCGGAGGAGGGGGCCTTCCCGTTGTCCAGATCGAAGGGGTCGCCCAGCGGATAGCGGTCGGGCCGGAAGTTGATGACCAACAGGAATTCCCGGGTGCGGATGGCGCGCTGGGGGTAGGGCAGGTTTCCGGCGCGGGCCTTCCGGACGTGCCGCTCGCGGCCGATGTAGACCCCGGTGCGGGCGGGGTCGACCCATCCGTCTTTTTCGGCCGCCAAAACCGGCCAGAGTGTTTTCGCGGTCATCACCGACGGAACATCAACCTGGCCCGCCTCCAGGAAGGTGGGCGCCAGGTCCGGCAGCGAAACAAAGTCGTTCACCACGCGGCCGCCCCCGATGCCCGGGCCGGAGAGCGCGAGCGAAACCTGCGTGCCGAAGTCGTAGAGGTTGCATTTCCCATGCGGGAACCCCGGCGCGCCGTGGTCGCCCGAGATGGCAATGATGGTGTTTTCAAATTTGCCGCTCCGCTTGAGTTCTTCAATCAGCACGCCGATGGCTGCATCGAACGCCTGTGCTTCGCCGAGGTAGTCGGCGAAATCCTGCCGCACCTCATGGACGTCCGGCAGGAAGGGGGGCATCTTGCCCTTCAGGCTGTCGGGATCAATGTTCCACAGTTTCTTGCCGGAACCCTTGATCCACTTGCGGTGCACGTTGGTGGGGCCGAACCAAAACGCGAACGGCTTGCCTTGGCCGCGCGTTTCCAGGAAACTGCGGAAGTTGCCGCGGGCTTCGTCGAGCAGGGCCGCTTTGGCCTCTTCAACCGTTGAACCCTTTTTGATCAGTGCGGTTGCGGTTTGGGAAAACGAGTTGAAGCGTTTCCCGGCCTGCTCAAACCGGGTTCTTTTTTCGCCGATCGGAGCGTTGAGCGGGGTTCCCGGCGCCCACACCTTGTAGGAATAGCCAATGTCGTATCCGCCCGCCTCCAGCAGCAGCGGCCAGCTCGGGATCTTCGAATCCCACGTGGCGCCCTGCAGGATGGCGCCATTTCCCGTCCGCCAGAAATGCTGCCCCGAAAGCAGCGAGCTGCGGCACGGCGTGCACGAGGGCGAGTTGACGTAGGCATTCAGGAACAACACCCCGGCTTCCGCCACCCGGTCGAAGTTCGGTGTCGAAACGGTATCGTTCATCGAGCCGGGCCCCTCGACCTTGGCGTAGGCGCTCGCATGCCGTCCCCAGTCGTCGGCAAACAAAAACAGAATGTTGGGCCGTTGCGCCGAATGGGATCCGGTTGCGGCGGCAAGAAGCAGGGCGGCGAGGGAGGACAGATGCATTTTCATGGAAACACTATAAAGGGGCCGCGGCTCGCCCCGCGACTTTTTTTTGCCGAATAACGCGGGTGGATCATGCGGGGTAGACTGTAAATCAAACTGTCCGAAATTGGAGCGAGAAGAACCCCATGCCAGAATGAACCTTATTCTACATCGACCAAAACGAAGAAAAGGAGCATCGGCATGGGGCAGAAGGAAAGTAGCAACAACGACCGCAAGGGCAAACATTTGAGCTGGGAAGAACGCATCCAGATAGAGACCCTCCATAGGGAGGGATACTCCGAAAAGGACATCGGCGAACGTCTTGGCCGCTCTCATGAAGGCGCAGTGCTTGGAGTATGCGGTTTGCGAGAAAACCATCTATAACCTGATCGACGCGCAGAAGGTGCCCGGCGTGACCAATGAGTCGCTATGGGAGAAGCGCAAGCGCAAGAAGGGCCGCAAGTCGTTGTGCCGACAGCGCAAGTGCGCCGTGGATCCCGGCCATGGCATAGGTGATCGCCCGCAGGAAGCCGAAGAACGGCAGGTGGCCGGGCTCTGGGAGATCGACCCGGTCTTTGGCGGCAAGGGCAAGGGAACGGCCGTCCTGCTCACCCTCACCGAACGAAAGACCCGCAAGCAGATCATCCGCAAGCTAAAGGACAGGACGGAGAAGGCCGTTGCCCGCAAGCAGGTCCAGAAGATCGAGGACGGGATAAACAACTATCCGCGCAGGATATTGGATTTTGAAACCGCAGAGGAACGGTTCATTCAGGAGCTGTCGGCATGAGGCGCGAAAAAAACGGACAGTTTGATTTATAGTCTACCAATGGCCTTCGGGCGGCTAGAAGACCAGCAGATCCTTCGGGGAGCCGATGCCGAAAAGGCGGTCGGAAATATCGCCCAGCGCCCCTAGGGTTTCGCTCGAGAGCAGGCCAAGGATTTCATCGACGGCCTCGCCCGAGATCATGTAGGGGGCGCCGTTGAAGATCAGATCCTGGTCGATGCAGAATCCGTAGATCTGGTATTCGCCGCACTCCTCCGGGGGATAACCCTTCACCATGCAGTGGCCGAGCCAGCGCTCGTGGCGGGTTCCGAATTTTTCCAGTAGTTGGGCGGGGCGGTGCTCGAGGTCGACGTTTTCGGCGAAATAGCTGCGGATGCGCCGGGTGCTCTCCTCCGAAAGGTTCTCCAAGCACTGGAAATGGCACTGCAGGCAGATGGCGTGCTCGAACAGGGTTTCGCCATCCTGGAATGCTTTTTCGATCACATAGTTGGTGCCCGGTTCCATCAGCTCGCGGTGGCACAGGCTGCAATGGCTGATCGGCTTGCCGGTCTCGAACGACCAGAAGATTTCCGGAACCGGGATATAGTCATCATAAACAATCATGCGGTATGGATAACACAATTCAACCGCCTTGAACAGAGGCCGCGCCGTAAATGAATGCGTTTTTTCCGCCGAACTTCAGGGTATACGTACCGAGGAAAGCTTTGTAGTTGGTCATTTCGATAGACTGAATCTTCCTGCCACCCGCTGTCACCAAAGAGTTTTTTCAGATGCTCATTACCGCGACGAAGAATACCTCCACCTGAAGATCTACGACCTACCTCATCTGGCAACGCGACGGGACCTGTGAGACGCACTTCCGAGAAGAACCGGAATTTTCTTCTTTGGAATGAATTACCACAAGCGCTTTTTGGCGAAGGCGCGGCCCGAACCGGATTTAAGATAGGCCTCAAATGCTGCAGATTGCTCTCGTGAAGAAAAAGCAAGATAGGTCACGAATTCCCATGGCTTGTATCCTGCCTATCCGATTAACACAGGCTAGGTCGAATCTTTCGATTCCCTTGCGGCTTTATAAAAGTTTTGCACAGTCGGAGACTCCACCTGGACCGCAATTTTCAGCACACTCTCGAAGCCTACCATGGGCCAGAATCGGCGATTGAACCGGAATACGAATTCGTTGAGATAGCCCTGCAAGTGCGCCGAACTCACGCCGTGGTGTGTTCCCAGAAGCCAGGCATCAAGATTTCCGAATACAATGTGAATCATCGGAAGATGCTGGTCCGTTTTGGCCTGATCCCCTCTGATGGGCACGGCGATGTGTTTGTACCCCAATCCATGCAAGTTGTCATAGCCCGTCCATCCGTCGGTTCGTACTTCGGCTTTCTTCTGGACGTTGGTCACAAGGATCGGCTCCAGCGTTTCCTGCTTTCGGTTGGGAACAACCTGAAGCCGCAACCTTCCCGCAATAAAACTCCGTCCATGTCCTCCCTGATGCTGTGGACGCTGCCCTGATGGCAGGTTCGGATCAGGCCCCAGAGCCTTCTTGCGAGGCATAACTTCCACCATACCAACAACAAGTGTTTTGTGATGCCGTCCCCGGCCCTCCCCTTGGGTTGTGCCACCGACGAACGTCTCATCCACCTCAACGGGCCACTTGGAACCAATTCGGTCTCGCTCTGGCCGAACCATAGCCATGCGCAACTTGTGCAGAATCAGAAACGCAGTTTCGTAACGTTTGATACCGAGCTGCCGCTGGAATTGCAGAGCACTCATACCCGGGGTCTGCGTCGTCACCAGGTAGGCAGCCCAAAACCAAATCGTCAGGGGGAGTTGTGTTCGGTGCATAATTGTTCCTGCTGTGAGGCTGGCCTGATTCCCGCATTGCCTACATTCCAGCACGCGGGGTCTGGCTCGAAGTCGCCAAGGGTCACCGACGTTTCCACAGGACGGGCATTCGAAACCCGCTGGCCACCTGACATGCTCCAGATGGTGCAAGCAGGATGACTCATCAGGAAAGCGATGTTGAAACTCCAACAGGGTTCGAGGGTAATTCGACATGCGTTAGGGTGTGCCAAAAACACCAACCTGTGTCAATCGGATAGGCATGGCTTGTATTTTGAGGTATGCGGAGATCCGCCCTCATTGTGTTTATTTAGGCGGGATTTGAGATCATCGGTGAGGCCGATGTAAGTTTGGCCGGGATTTGCGATGCTCCGAATGAGGTAAACGTAGTGCATGACTTTTCCTTATGGACGTGCCAAGTCCTCCTTCGCTAAAGCTTCGGCGGACAGCCCTCGCCAATTCTCCGGCTTGCCAGCCGAAGGCGGTTGCCAAGTCCTCCTTCGCTAAAGCTTCGGCGGACAGCCCTCGCCAATTCTCCGGCTTGCCAGCCGAAGCCTTGGCGAAGGCTGGTGGAGGACGCGTCGTCGATAAACAATTCACGCTCCGCCCGCCCGTCATTCACAACCTCTTCAACAGCAGCTTCATACGAATCGTATATTTCCCAGGGCGAGAGTTGTGAAAAAGGAAGCGATTTAACCAAATTTCCTTTCTCCGTTTTCTCCGCGAGTTTGCGGGTGCTATTTTGACTCCAGTTTACAGCATAAAAACCGCGTCAGAATCTTCCGTATCACAGCAGTTGTCATAGCTTTGTCACAGCTTCGTGTCGCAGCTTGTCACAGCTCCGCTAAAGCATAGTGACGAGTGGGATCTGTTGCTCCTGCACCAATTTCTAAAATGACCTCTTTATCCAGCATACCCTTGAGGTCTCGTTGCAAGCTACGTCGATTTACATCGGGGCAGATACCTTCAAAGTCCTGAATGGTCAGTTTTCTGTTTTGAAGCAAATAACCCAGAGCTTTGCCTTGGCGTTCATTCAGACTGTGCTTCTGAACCAGAACGTCGCGGCGGATAACCTGCTCGCCTCGCTCTTTCACTTCGATCATCTGGGTTTCGAGCCCCGTGATGAAATAGTCAAGCCAGCCGGTCATATCCATATCGTTTTCTCGAACGCTTTGGATCTTTTTGTAAAAAGTGGGTCGGTCGCGGTCGTAGTATTCGCTGATGGTAAACAGCCGCTTGAAGTCGTATCCAGCTTTGTACAGGCAAAGCGTGGACAGCAGGCGCGAGGCGCGTCCATTTCCATCGAGGAATGGATGAATGTGCACCAACTGGAACTGAGCAATACCGCTGACCAACACCGGGTGAATATCAAGATCGCTGTTCAGCCATTTGACCATTTCCGACATCATGATCGGCACGTCCGCCGCGCCGGGCGGGGTATAGATGACTTGACCAGTTGCCGCATTGGCCACATAGTTTTGAATGCGCCGGTAGTTTCCAGGATCAGCTTTGCCGCCGCGAACGCCATCCACCAGTTTACGGTGAATCTCCCGAATCATACCTTCATGGATCGGATCCCCGCTGTCCAGGCACTCGGATACAAATCCAAAGGCCGAGCGATAATTGAGCAGTTCCCGCGCATCATCCGGGTCAGCCTCCGGCACCGCTTCTCCGCGCCATAAACGTTCTGCCTGGTCCAGTGTCAGATGCGTTCCTTCAATATGGGTTGTATGATGCGCCTCTTTGATCAATGCCTCAGCGCCCATATCCCGCACCCAGTCATCCGACAAACGCGCCGCCTCCAAAAAACCACGCGCCCGCTCAATCTGCGTGATCGCGGCGGTCATGCGGTTGGTGATGGTGAATTTGGGTGTGAAGGTGGTCATGAGCTTGTCTCCTCATTTTTATCCAGCACTGCACTCTTTCCCTCCCAAACCGTCGAAGCGAGCGTATTCGATCTTATGGGCGCACGCGACCAATGTTCATCAACGGCCTGAATAAAAGAAGACCGAACAAGTTTTGCGCGTTTCGTCAGCCACTGTCCGTGTTCCGCCCGGAGATAAAGTCCTTCAGCAGGATCATCTGATATTTTTGATTGCGCTAACATCAGTTCTATCTCCGACAGAGAAAAGCGCCCTTGGGCCACCTGTGGGACTTTGGTGACTTCCATTTGTTCGAACAACTCATTTCGGCGCATAACTGAGAGGAATTTCTTTTCATGCTTATCATAAAGATCAAATCCAAGAAACCAATCGGGCAGATGGTTGTAATGAACAGAATGCTGAGCCCAACACCACTCGCCAAAAAGGATATAACGGTCAGTTAATATTTCAAACAGCAGATCTAATTTAGGTTGCAGCCATTGTTCCAGTTTTTTCCACTGTCCTACGGCAGGAAACGTCAAATATGCCCCCCTATTTTGACAGAGCAAACCTCCCTCTGAATCAAAGGATATTCCCAAATTTGCGCCATCAACTTTTTCTTCAACAATCAGTTTATTCAGGAGGAAATCATCTTGTTCTGCTTTTGACAGAACCTTGTCGCCCCGAACGACCACGCCTTCTAGCGTCGTCAGGTGAGGGGTTGATGGGAATTTGTAAAACGAGTCATTCACGTCCCTATTTTCTCCGCATACTTACCCTGAATGTATGAAGCACACATGAATTGTACCGTGATATTGCAGATACTTAGCGCATCTTTCCATCCCCACCATTTGCTATCTGTTGCCTGAAGAATGGTTGGCTTGTTTGGATGTGTATTCGCAACGGCAACAAACTTGCGATCTGAAATGTCGAATTCCGTTAGATCCGCATGCTGGGGAAATTCATTGTATGAATCTCCGTTCTTTGTGATTTCAACGCGTTGATGATCTGGCAAAGCGTACCGATTATCATGCACCCACTTCATAAAGCAGTCCCCCATACCGGGACTCCCACTCATTGAAAGCTGTTGCCGATATTCATCAAAAATTTCGTCACCTGCATCCAACACAACTCCCTTTTTCTTGATGACATGCTCTATCGCTTCAATGCATGCAAGAACGCACTCATCAGGCACATCAGAGGTTGGGTCAGGCTGAGTGGCCAGATTAGCTGTTTTGGCGACATTCGTATCCACCACGCATAAATTGGGATAGCTCATTCAGAAAGCTCCGTATTTAGAGATTTCTGCTCCATCCGTTTTTTCATGGCCGCCTTGGCTTGTCCGGTAATATCACCCATTTCATCGCCAAAAAAGTTTGGCGGCCAGTTCAAAATACTGCCAAACATATCAATCTGTAAGGGTTCTAATTTTGCAGGTGTTCTACTGACATTCGCAAAATAGGCCGAGACTTTTTCTTGCGACACAGCATCTTCTGCAATTCTTCGCTGCAAGCGTCTCAAAAAATGCTCTGAATGGGTTTCAATAACCAATTGAATATTCCGGTCGCAGCCGTTTTCTCTAGAGTTAATCACGTCAATCAGTACATCGGCTAACGCCGATTGTGCATTAGGATGAAGATGAATTTCGGGCTGTTCCATAATAATGATGGAATTTGCCGGAGCATAAAAACATTGCACCAACACAGGAAGTACTTGTGAGATACCAAACCCTACATCCGGCAAATCCACCCAATCTCTGGAACCTTTCGTGCGAACTTTCACCTCATATTCTTGACGCTGTTTTGAAATTGGATTCACTCGAAATTCTTCAATCAGGCTCATTTGCTTTAGCTTCATCGCAATAATTTGCTCAAAAGGTTTCGTGGCTTTTTTATACCCCATACTGATTTTTCGGTTTCTGGCTGCCAGAATGGCCGCAATCGTATTTTCACCTGAATAGCCAACACTCTCCGGTTCCATTCCCGTCCAGGAATATAAGCGCTCCACTTTTGTGCGTAGTGGCCCTAAATAACAAATGGATCTAAATAGCTTTTCGTGCAGTAGATTTAAGTCCTGAACAAAATCAGCGTTCTGGTGATACGCAACCACCTCATCAGGAAAACCATAAAATCGAACCGGCGCTCCGGGATACCAGACACGGCCTTTATTGCGCTTAAGCGAAAAACCAGTGGCGTCCACTTTGTAATCCGATTTTGAATCCGCTTTTCGTTCCATCCCCACGGACAAGCTTCCCTCTGTATCCTTCTTGAGCTCATATTGGAATTTATCAACCACCAGCATATGCTGATCCTTATTGCCTAGCCCTGCTTCAGCATCGAATCTTATCGCACTATATTCATACGATTGGCCCGAGTTCGGATCTTTGAATTTAGTCGAAACAGGCAAAGTCCATTCATACTCAAAACTAATCTTATTTTCCGGATCACGGTGAAATACCATTTCCTGATAAGAACCCAGCTGTACGGCAGAGTTTTTGCTGCCCGGATGAAACACCGCCTTGCGATCCGGTGACTCGACCGTCTGCTTCAACATCATCAGAAACTGACCGATGCTCGACTTGCCTGAACTGTTGGCGCCAAAGAATAGAGAAATCGGAGCCATGCGAATCGCATCCGTATCCTTCCAACCCTTAAAATTTTGTATGCGTAACTGCTTCAACATAATGGAACTCCATCTACTCTGGTTTTAAATTGCTGTGTGCTTACTTTTTCAAAGCCTCTCGAATAATGCGAGCCTCTTCATCAGGGGCGCGGGCCTTCAGTTGGGTCGCGGGCGAAAAGGCTTCTTTGAGGACGGCTTGGAGGAGGCGGTCGGCGTGCTGGCGGGAGTGCTCGATTTCCTGTTCAAGCTCGCGGCAGTGCGCCATCAGCGCCTCCACCCGCTCTACAATCGCCGCTTGTTCGGCTAGGGGTGGGAGGGGGAACAATAAGTTCTTGAGCTTACTGCCACTAACATTTGGCTGCGCACCACGAGCTGCATCAATCAGCTGCTCCCAGTAGCATGGACTTCCTAGGTACATTTTTATAAACACCGCTAATTCAATAAAGGAAGGAATGACACGAACCAAATATGATGCAAAAACCGATTGAACAGGAAGAGCATCAACCAAATAGGACTTCCCCACAGTCCCACCAGTTCGTGCGATGAGAATATCACCCACATTAAGAAGGTATTTCCTTCGCTCTTTATCCGTACATGCACAACCAGGAACTGACTCCCAGTTAACACGATCATTTTGAATATCTGTAATACGGAGCAACCGGGTTTCTTTTTTATTCACATCTGCTGAAGCAGTGAATCCATAATGAATATCTCTCGACATATCCATCAACCGACACCACTCCCATCCTTCCGGAATGCCGAAAGGAATTTCTTCAGGGGTGATGGGCGGGAGCGGTTTTTGTTTCCGGATTTTCTTGTCGGCGATGAGCTGATCTTTTTCTTTTTGGATGCGTTTGAGCAGTTCGGCGGCGGGTTCGGTGGCGGGGTTTTCTGCGCGCCACTGTTCCGTCAGCTTTCCCTGAATCGCCTCCTGCAAAATAGCCTGCTTTAGTTTTCCCAACAGCGCCTCTTGGTGCGTGATTTCCGACGCCAGTTCCACTTGCCTTTTCTGAGAAGTTAAAACTTCTTCGATTTCAGGAACGATATTCGAATTCTCTGAATCAGATGCTATTGCAACTATTTCATCCTGAACAGAGCGTTCAAACTTAGGCAACTTTAGAGCAGAAAGCTTTTTGGCATTAACGCTGGGTCGGAATTCATCACGATTGAGAGAGGTAATTTGTCCCCAATAGAAATAGCTGTTCAAAAAAATAGAGATGAACGCGGGGTTCGTATTGGAATTTGCCCGAATTCGAATCAAATAGCCTGCAAAGATCGAATCTTTTGGCGGTGACAAAACCATGAAGCTTTTTCCAGTAGTTCCACCTGTTCTGGCAATAATCAGATCGTGATCATTGAGCAGGTATCCATCGGGATCGTCACACTTACAAAAGGGCACGGAATCCCAATCAATTTTCCCGTTAGTAATATCGCTAATGCGGACGAACCGATTTGTCCCAGAGTCTTTTGCGGCGGCGTTGAATCCGTATTGCGTGCCCTCAATGTAATGCGAAAGAGGAACTTCATTTTCTGCGAGTGATCCAAAGTGGCGAAGGAGCATAGTGTTCTTAATTAAACGTTCCTTTTCATCCTTCTCCGAAACAAACGTAAGTGGGATATACTTTGCCTCTATCATTACGCTTCCAAACCTTGAAGAATACTATCTATTTTAACCTGACTTTTCCGAAGTGCAGCTATGATTTCCCCTTTACTCAGAATCTCTTCATCATCTGGGATAACAGGATTTTTCACATCCAAATCAAAACCAGCTTTGAGATCATCAACGCTGACCTTCCACGCATTTTCATTTTCTTCGCGGTCGTCCCACCAGTCGATCAGCGGGGTGAATTCCTCAAATTGGATGGGCTTGGTTTTGGAATAGCTTTTTTGTCCTTCGGGCAGTTGGTGCTCCCAATACCAGATTTCTTTAGTCGGCGTGCCTTTTTGGAAGAACAGCAGATTGGTGGAAACAGTGGCAGGATGGAAGGTGGACTGCGGCAGGCGAATGATGGTGTGCAGGTTGCAGTCGGTCAGCAGTTTTTCACGGATGCGCGCCTTATAGCCGTCGCCGGTGATGCACCCGTCGGGCAACACAATCGCACAGCGTCCGCCGGGCTTGAGCAATTGCAGCATGAGGATGACGAAGAGGTCGGCGGATTCGCGGCAACGGAAGGAGGCTGGAAAGTTGGTTTCAACGCCTTCGGCAATGCCCGCTCCAAAAGGTGGGTTGGCGAGAATTACGTCGACCTGTTGTTTGGGGCCGATGGTGTTGTATTCGGTCTTGAGGCTGTCGCGGTAGTGCCAGTCGGGGACTTCCAAACCATGGAGAATCAGGTTGGTCAGGCCGAGGACGTACGCCACGGGTTTGTATTCCCACCCGGCGATGGACGTTTGCAGGACGGCTTCGTCGTCGAGGGTTTTGACCTCGCTGTCGCGAATGTAATCAATGGCGGCAGAAAGGAAGCCTCCGGTTCCTGCGGCGGGATCGAGCACCTTTTCACCGAGGGTGGGATTCGTCATCTGCGTCATGAGCTGGGTAATGGCGCGAGGCGTGTAATACTCACCTTTGTTGCCGGCATCGCGCAGTTCAATCAGGATGGATTCATAGATGGTGCCGAAAATGTGGCGGTCTTCGGAATTATTGAAATCGAAGCCATTCAACTGGTTGATGACTTTGCGCATGGCAAAGCCGGATTTCATATAGTTGTTGAGCCCGTCAAATACCTCGCGCACAAGGGAGGCGCGTTGCGGGTGGTGCGGCGCATTCAGATTCTTCAGCTTCGCGAAGAGTCCGTCGGACGGGTGGTCGATGAAAAGTAACA
Source organism: Pontiella desulfatans (assembly GCF_900890425.1). Taxonomy (NCBI): domain Bacteria; kingdom Pseudomonadati; phylum Kiritimatiellota; class Kiritimatiellia; order Kiritimatiellales; family Pontiellaceae; genus Pontiella; species Pontiella desulfatans. The sequence goes on from NZ_CAAHFG010000004.1 coordinate 1,073,112, forward strand.
GCTCGTCGCCGGTGAGTCCCTCGGGATCAACGGCCCAGCTACGCCACTGGAATTGTTCAGGGATAACAGAGGTGTATCCTTCGCGGATGCATTCAAGCTCCAGGTCTTTTTCGTCGAGGATTTTGAGGAAAATCATCCAGCCGAGCTGTTCCAGTCGCTGGGCGTCGCCGGAAATACCCCGGTCTTCATCGCGCATGATATTGCGCACATTTTTTACAATGGAGGAAATATTAGCCATAGTTGAGTCTCATTAAACTGCGTAAAGTTCTTCGGTTAAATCATGGATCGCTTCGTCGTAGGCGGCTTTGCCGCCAAAGGCCCGGATGATCTCCGGAGCGGTGCCCAGTTGTTTGATCGGGTCGAGCGTGATGATGGCGGGGTTTTCCAGATCGGCGAGGCCGTCGTCGGCATATTTTTCGAGCAGTGCATCAATCACGTTACGGGCGAGGTCGCCGTAGCGGGTGAAATAGTCACGTTTTCTGACCTGCTCGGCCCGCTCGCGACGAGTGAGTGGTTTTTGCTCATAGGCGATATGGCAGATCAAATCGAACGGATCAAAGTCGGAACCGATTTCTTCCTGTAACGCCGCAAATAGAATGCCGTGCTCTTCAAGCTCATCCACAATGGCCCGTTTTTTATCGGCTTGCTTCCATTTACTGAGAAAAGCATCCAGCGTGGCACAGGCCGAGCGGATATTCGCACGGGTGTAGTCACGCAGACTTTCGGTGATAATTTTCCCGTCGTGGCCCATGTACTGAACGCGCTCTTTAAGGATCACCACTTCCACGCCGTTTACATTCACTTTCCGGCGCGTCCGGTATTCTTCCGTTTCTTCTGCCACAAACGAAACATCTGGTGTTTCGGGATCAGGGAACTCGACGGTTTCGCCCGTCAGATCATCAATGAGCAGAGCATCATCCGCTTCGTCCTCGGTTCCGGAGATGTCATCATCCTGGACGGCGTCTTTCACACGAACGGGATCGCCATCAAATTCCTTGTCTGCGAAAAGCGCAGTGACATTGCGAAAATCCATAATGGTGAAGTAATTTTTGCCGTAGTCTTCGTTAATACGAGTTCCGCGCCCAATGATCTGCTTAAACTCCGTCATTGATCCGATATTGGAGTCGAGGACGATCAGCTTACAGGTCTGGGCATCCACACCGGTAGACATCAGTTTCGAGGTCGTCGCAATGACCGGATAAGGTTCACTTGGGCTGATGAAGGAGTCGAGGTGACGCTTTCCCTCTTCGTTATCGCCGGTAATCTGCATTACATATTTACTGCTACGTGCGACTTCATCGGCATTAGCATTCGCAAGAGCGGTTCTCATTCCTTCGGCGTGCTCAATGTCCACGCAGAAGACAATAGTTTTGGAGAAACGCCCACTGCCCTTTAGAAATTCGGTAATTTTTTCGGCAACCAGCGTTCGACGTTCATCGATGACGATGTTCTTATCAAAGTCGGAACGGTTATAAATTCGATCCTCCACCGGATTGCCGTCTTTGTCCTTAAATCCCTTCGGTGGTCTCCAGCCCTCGGCATCCACATCCAGCGTCACCTTAATGACTTTGTAGGGGGCGAGGAACCCGTCGTCTATGCCCTGTTTTAGGGAGTAGGTGTAAAGCGGATCTCCAAAGTATTCGCTACTGGAAACATCCTTTGTTTCTTTTGGCGTTGCCGTCAGGCCGACATGAGTGGCTCCCGCAAAATAATCCAGGATTTCCCGCCACTTGCTGTCTTCTCGGGCACTTCCCCGGTGGCACTCGTCTACGATAATCAGGTCGAAAAAGTCCGGACTAAACTGCTTGTAGGCATCGTTATTGTTATTGTCAGAGAGCCCCTGATACAGGGCGAGGTAGATATTGTAAGCCGTATCAATCTTCTTGTTTTTAATGACCGTAGCCGCTTCTTTGAAATGGCGAAAATCGCCGCGAATGGTCTGATCAATTAGTGCCGTCCGGTCGGCCAGAAATAGAATCCGCTTTTTAAGACCGCTTTTCCAGAGGCGGTAAATGATCTGAAATGCGGCATAGGTTTTCCCGGTCCCAGTTGCCATCACCAGCAGATGACGGTTGTCTCCTTCATTTTTGGCAATGGTCTCTACGGTGCGGTTAACAGCAATTTGCTGGTAATAACGCGGAGAACGACCGGAGCCGTCTGCAAAATAGTCTTGAGCTACGATCGGGTCAACTTCGTCAGCAATATCCTTGAAAGCTTTATACTTCAGCCAAAGCTGTTCCGGTGATGGGAAGGTGTTCAAAGGAAGCTCTGTTTCAATGTCTCCGTCTTTTACAGTTCGATCGTGAAATAGGAATGCGTCTCCATTGCTGCTGAAAACAAATGGAATATCCAGTGTTTCTGCATAGCCGAGAGCCTGCTGCATGCCTGCATTCACCGAATGTTTGTTGTCTTTGGCTTCAATGACAGCAATAGGAATGTTCGGTTTGTAATAGAGAATGTAGTCTGCCCGTTTCTTTGCTCCACGAGTGTAGAGTTTGCCCCGCACATAAATTCGGCCGTCAGTGAAGCTGACCTCTTCGCGAATCTGGGTTTGAATATTCCAGCCGGCCTCCTTCAGGGCCGGGGTAATAAATTTTGTGCAGATGTCGCGTTCGGAGAGTTGCTTCTTATTCATCGTCCAGCTCTCCCTGTTTTCTTTTGTCATCGCAAAACTGCTCAAACTGTCGCTGAGCCAACTTGGAAGGTTTGGTTTTCTCGTTCTCCCAGCGATTGACGGTGGCAAAACTGACGCCGAGAGCATGAGCCAGTTCTTCCTGGCTGAGATGCAGTGCAGAGCGCACGGCCTTTACCTCTTCTGAAAATGGTTTGGTGCCCATATCTTTCCTTCTCGCGTTCGCTAAAGTCCTGGGCATAATATAACACCTGTTATAGCTTGTGCAACGGCGTTTTTTTTAGGGCAGAAAAAAAACAACTCTCTTCCGACACATTCTCTGTTTCTCCGGTAAGTAACCCCACACGTACGAAACTATGGGAGAAGCGAATGGATATTAATGATTTGTTTGACGGAATCGCGGATGCATTTCGCCAGTATCAGGAAGAAACGGAGATGTCTGTTTCCGGACTTGAGGAGAGTGTGGATGCAAAAATACAGAGAACGGAGAAGCAGATGAGCGAAGAAATCGAGGTTAATCGGCCTTCTGGCGGAGATTGGCCTGAAGGTAAGTCCGGATAGCGAGTGTCATAACTATTTTCGTTCTAAAAAGTTAAGGCCAACACCCTCTCATCAGAGAGGAGGTTGGCCTAACAGAGTTTGGTGGAGGCGGGGGGAATTGAACCCCCGTCCGAATAAGAGTCACAGCAGCTTCTACGTGTGTAGTCGGGCATTAAAAGATTCGCCGCCTCCGCTGCCACCCGTCAGAGCCACTTTGGTCGCTAGAATCCTGTTGGGTTTCGCGCCGCGTCCCGGATCCCCGGAGTTGGCACTAGCTTGTTGTCGTCGCCTCTATCCCCTAACAAGCTTCAAGGTAGAGACGTAGCGGAACTATGCCGCCATTGCGTAACTTTCGTCAGCATTTATGTTTTTTGGGCTCCTTTTTACGAGGCCTGGAGTCCAACCTCGACACGCCACTGAAGCTTCAACCTACCCGTCGAAACCAGTCGCCCCCAAATCATTGGGTTTTAAGCAGAGACAGAGGGAACACGAAAAACGTTCAACCGTCAACACAGGTTCATCGGATATTTCTAAGGCCCGGACTCTCGTGCGGTCTTCCACCGGGTGCCCGCCCGCCGAGGGGCGGGGCAAAATTGGAATGCAGGGTGTTGCCCTGGCTACTGGCGGTATAGGTTGCGAATGGGGAGTGGCGGCGGTTCCACCAGCGGGTTACCGGTAACCGGGCGGTCCATGGTATGGTTAGTTTGTGTCGCATTTCGGAATCCTTCCTTATCGAAGGTTTCTTTTGCAAAAACAGTGCCAACCTTGGTTCAGTCTTTGCCGGTGCGGTGAAGCGCCCCCAGATGGTTGAGATCGTCCTCGTGCAGCGGCGCGGATTTAACGGTGTTGCTTTCCGGATCATCGCGGTATTTCCTGCGATTCCACCATTTGCCGTCGTGCTGGTTGCCCTGACGCCCGTTCCGCAATCGAACTCTCCATGGAACTTGAAGTTTCATGCCAATGCTCCTTTCGTCCAGTTAGACTGCATTTATGAGAAAACAGTCAATATTCGCTCCTCCAAATATCACGAACCGTGCCAGGAGCATGCCGATGTGTTCTGGCTCTGGGCGGGGCGCCCGTTTTAACATGCTGTCCTTTTCACTCACGTTTTGTTCGTTCCTTTTGCATCGCGCACCAGGTTCGTGTAGAGTGGCGCGCTCTAACCGGAGGTAGTCATGGAAAAATGGATGGGTTGTTTATTGGTGGCGGCGGTGGCTGCCGGGGCGGTTGCGGACGATTGGCATACCTGGCGCGGCCCGAATGGAGACGGGATCTCGAATGAAAAGGGTTGGAATCCGATGGGCGCGAAAACGCTTTGGACCAAGGAACTGGGCGTGGGCTATTCCACCGTCAGCGTCAAGGGCAACAAGCTCTACACCATGGGGCACCAGGAGGGCACCGATATCGTATATTGCCTCGATGCGAAGAGCGGCGAGAAGATCTGGGACTATTCCTATCCGTGCAAAACCGGGAAATACAAGGGGCCGCGTGCAACACCGGTGGTTGATGGGCAATTTCTCTACACCGTTAGCCGCGAAGGCGAGCTGTTCTGCTTCGAGGCCGAGTCCGGCCAGAAAAAGTGGAGCCTCGATGTGCTTGATGAAACCAAGAATGAGGATAGTCGTTGGGGATGGGGAATATCGACTTCGGCGGTCGTGGAAGGCGACCTGATCCTGCTCAACATCGGAAAGGCCGGAACGGCGGTTGATAAGCATACCGGAAAGATCCAGTGGACGAGTTCGGGGCTGCAGAGTTATGCCTCCCCCGTGGTCTTCACGCACAAGGGGAAGCGGCTGGCCGCCATCTTCAGCGCGCCCGGCCTCCAGATCGTCGATGCCAAGTCCGGAAAGAAGATCGACGACTACGGATGGGAAACCAAGTATGACATCAACGGCGCCGACCCGTTGGTCATCGGCGACCGGATTTTCATCTCCTCCGGCTATGATCGCGAAGCCGCCATGTTGGATTTTTCATCGGGCAAGCTGAAAAAACTGTGGAACAGCGACGTCATGAAAATGCAGTTCAGCAGCGCGATCCATGCCGATGGATACATCTACGGGGTGACGGGGCAGAATAAGAAAAAAGGGCACCTGCGTTGCATCGATATGGACGGCGAAGAGCAGTGGAGCATGCCGATCGGGTTTGGTTCCGTGATTGCAGCCGATGGCAAGCTGATTGCGTTGGGCGAAAAGGGAACCCTCTACTTTGCTGAAATTTCCCCGAAGGAATATAAGGAAATTTCAAGCATCGAAACCGGACTCAGCCAGCTCTGCTGGACGCCCCCCGTGCTCGCCAACGGCATCGTCTATTGCCGCAACGACAAGGGAACCCTCGTCGCCGTCGATGTCTCGAAATAAATCCATTCTAATATGCCAATGCGCCGAGCGCGGGTTGGTTAACGTAGACGGAGCTTCCGGCTCCGTTGCGGATGGGCAGGTGGTTTCTATTCCCGACCTCTGCAAGGCCGCTGCCGAGCGCGATCCCGTGCTGGGAAACGGCTTCACCGAAATCCATGCCTGCCATCCCCGCGCCGTTCAAGCCCTCTTTGACTTTGCGGGGCACAAGTTGTCCGGTGATGTGGAGATCGTCAACCACCGCACCAATCCCCCCATCTCCCCATCTCCCGCTCTCCCTCTCGATACAGGCGGCCCAGCCGCCTGGTACCCGGTCATCGACTACGACCGCTGCACCTCCTGCGGGCAGTGCCACGACTTCTGCCTGTTCGGGGTCTACGAAAAAACGGAAGCGGGCAAGGTGGTCGTCGCCCATCCATCCAGCTGCAAGAACAACTGCCCGGCCTGCGCCCGCATCTGCCCCGAGACCGCCATCATCTTTCCCAAGGTCGGCGAGTCGCCCATCGATGGCGCCGAGATCACCGACGAAGAAACCCAGAAGGCCAACGTGAAAATCAATGTCGATGAGCTCCTCGGCGACGATGTCTACGCCGCCCTCAACGCCCGCAAGCAGAAGCGCCGTTCCCTGCTCAACCAAAAGAAGATCGACCAGGCGCTCGAAGAACGCCGCCACTGCTCGGAGAAAGAAGAATGAGTGCCACGTTGATGAAGCGCCTGATGACCGAACCGGACAAGCGGCTGCTGTGGAAGTTCGCCTACAACTTCGGCTACAAGGGCATGCGCTCCATCGAGCGCTTCCAGAAGCGGCTGAAGCAAGGCGAATATTTCCCGGCCTTCCTCTTCATCTCCGTCACCAACGCCTGCAACCTCGCCTGCCAGGGCTGCTGGGTGTCGCAATCCAACCCCCCGAAGGAGATCGCGCCCGGCACGCTCGACAACCTGATCACGGAATGCAAGAAGCAGGGCTCCTACTTCTTCGGCATCCTCGGCGGCGAACCGTTGCTCTACGACGGCCTTTTCGAGGTCTTCGAAAAGCATCCCGAATGCTATTTCCTGCTCTTCACCAACGGTATGATGATCACCGATGCCGTCGCCAAGGAGATGCGCCGCATCGGCAACATCAGCCCGCTCATCAGCATCGAAGGGCTCGAAGAGGTCAGCGATGTCCGGCGCGGCGGCGAAAGCGTCTACCAACAATCCATGATGGGCCTCGCCAACTGCACCAGGAACCGGCTCGTCACCGGCGTCTGCACCAGCGTCTGCAAGTCCAACATCGACGACCTCGCCAACGAAAAGTTCGTCAACGAGGTAGCCCGGCTCGGCGCCCACTACCTCTGGTACTACATCTACCGCCCCGTCGGCCCCAACCCGACCCCGTCGCTCGCGCTCAATTCCGAACAGGTCACCGACCTGCGCCGCTTCATGGTCGATGTCCGCCGCAAGGCCCCGATCATGGTGGTCGATGCCTACTGGGACGACCAAGGCGCGGCGCTCTGCCCGGCCGCCGTCGGAATCGCCAACCACATCAGCCCCGATGGCTACATCGAACCCTGCCCGCCGCTCCAATTCGCCAAGGACAACATCGGCGACGGCACCGGGCTCTACGACATTTTCAACAACTCCGAATTCCTCGCCAAGTTCCGCTCCATGTGCACCGCCACCACCCAGGGCTGCATCATCATGGAACACCCCGGCAAGCTGGCCGAATTCATCGAGTCCGAGGACGCAACCGACAGCTCCGGGCGCGGCACGCTGCTGCAGGAACTCGGCTGCATGGGCTCCTGCGGCAGCCACCACCAACCCGGCAAAGAGATTCCCGAACGCAGCTGGGCCTACCGCTTCGCCAAAAAACACTGGTTCTTCGGGTTCGGGGCCTACGGTTAAGGAGGAGGGGGCGGTCCTGTGAAATAATGTTTTAAAACATTATTTCACAGGACCGCCCCCTAAGCTAAGGGATGCAGAGAAAATCATTATCAGACCGCCTGTTGCAATCGGCCGCCGCTTCCCGCCGCTTCCTTGACGAAGGCTCGCTCGACAAGATTGCCCGCTTTGTCCGGGATCGGCAAAATGCTGACGGCGGCTTCCGCGGCCGCGATGCGAGGAGCGATCTCTACTACACCGTCTTCGCGGTGGCCTGCCTCAAGGCCCTCGGCTATCCGCCCCCGGTTTTCAAGATCTGGAAATATGTCCTTTCGTTCGGCATGGGGAAAGAGCTGGATCTTGTGCATCTCGTTTGTCTGATCCGGCTGCGCACGGTCTTCCCGCATCTGGGGTTCACCCGCCGCCGATTGCTCAACGGGCTGCAAAGGTTCAAGGCCGAATCGGCCTATGGCCTGTTCCTGAAGCTCTTTGCCGCAGATTTCCAGTTCGCCGCGCCTTCCGCGCCCATCGCGGTTTCCCTCGCCGATCCCACCACCAACCTGGCGGCGGCGCTCATGGTGGGCAACCAGGAGGGGGTTGCCGAAGAGCTGCTCGCCCGCGCCCACGCGTCCGGCGGCTTCACCCCCTCGAAACAGATCCATGTTCCCGACCTGCTCTCCACGGCGACGGCGCTGTTTGCACTGACGCAGCGCGGCATCAACCTGGACGAAATCCACAAGCCGTGCTTCCTTTATGCCGAATCGCTCTGGCGCGACAGCGGCGGTTTTGCCGGGCACCGCGCCGACGAATTCGAGGATGTCGAATACACCTTCTACGCCCTGCTTGCCATCGGCTGCCTCACCCAATCCATGGCCAAGGATTATGGAAATTGACCCCGCCATCCAAAATGCGCGCCAGCGGTTGCTGGCCGAACTCCAACCCGCCGGGCGGTGGGAGGGCGAGCTGTCGCCGTCCGCGTTGGCGACGGCGGTGGCTTCGTTTGCGCTGAAGTCGGCCGGCAGAACGGAGCTGGCGGAGCGGGGCTTGCAGTGGCTGCGGGAGCACCGCAACGCGGATGGCGGCTGGGGCGACAGCCCGGAGAGCCCGAGCAACTTTACCACCACCCTGCTGTGCCGCTGCGCGCTCGACCTGGAGACGGGGGATCCGGAAAAGCTGGCAGCCGAAATCCTGCGCTTCTATGGCGAAGACCGCACCTTCTCGGTGCCGATCCTGACGATGTGCATGCTCTCCGGAAAGCTGGGCAGCGATTGGTCGGTCGTTCCGCAACTGCCGTTCGAGCTGGCGGTCTTCCCGCACAAGGTCTACCGCTTCCTTAATCTGCCCGTGGTGAGTTATGCGCTCCCGGCGCTCATTGCCATCGGCCTCGTTCGCCACCGGCACAAGCCGTCGCCGCTGGCGTTCCACCGCAACGGGCTGGTGGGCAAGGTGCTCGGCATCCTGCGCGGCATCCAGCCGGAGAGCGGCGGCTTCCTGGAGGCCGCGCCGCTCACCGGCTTTGTGGCCATGAGCCTGATCGGGGCGGGGCAGGGCGACCATCCCGTCGTGCAAAACGCCATCGGCTTCCTCGAAGAAACCGTCCGCGGCGACGGCAGCTGGCCGATCGACGTCAATCTTTCAACGTGGGTGACTTCGCTGGCGGTCCGGGCGCTGGAGGGCGACCTTTCCGAAGAGCGGCAAACCGCGATACGCAACCATCTAGTACAGACCCAATGGCGTGAGGAGCACCCGTTCACCCACGCCGAGCCGGGCGGCTGGGGCTGGACAAACCATCAGGGCGGGGTGCCGGATGCCGACGACACGGCGGCGGCGTTGATTGCCCTCCACCAACTCGGGTGCGAAACCGGGGTGGCGGAGCAGGGCATCCTCTGGTTGTTGAATCTACAAAACCGCGATGGCGGGATGCCGACCTTTTGCCGGGGCTGGGGCAAGTTGCCGTTCGATCGCAGCTGTCCGGATTTGACCGCACACATGATCCGCGCCTTTTCGCTTTGGCGCGATGCGATGGACGAAAACCTGTGGGCGGCGATGTTCGATTCGATCCTGGTCGGCATCGAATATTTGGAAAAGGAGCAGCGTCCCGACGGCTCGTGGGTACCGCTCTGGTTCGGCAGCCAATCGCACCCGGAGCACGAAAACCCGGTCTATGGAACCTGCCGCGTGCTCGAAGCCTTGGCCGGACTCGACGAAGGGGAATTCCCGAAGGCCGCAACCATGAAAGCGCGTGCTTTCCAATGGCTCGAAACCGTGCGGCTCGACGACCTTGGCCTGGAGGAATTGGCGCTGGTGGCCGGGTTGACGGGAAAGGGGGTGGATGAATTACTTGAAAAGACCGCCCAGGGAACGCAATTTCCGGCTAGCCCTATCGGCCTATATTTTGCGAGTCTGTGGTACTCGGAAAAGCTGTATCCGCTGATCTTCGCGCTGGAGGCGCTGAAACGTTGCAAGGAACGGGATGGATAATTTTATCAAGGGAATCTGCCACTTTGGGCTTTCGGTGTCCGACCTCGACGAGTCGATTCGTTTCTATACCGAGGTGCTGGGGCTCACCATGGGCGAGAGGCGCGAGAAGGATGCCTTTTTCCCAATTGGAACCGACGATGTGCTCGCGCTGATCCAGTATCCGTGGGGTGCGAAGCGGTTTGATGAGGAATTTCGGTTGAAATACCACGGTAAAACGTTTACTCATTTCGGTTTGGCGGCAGGTTCGGCGCAGGAGGTGTTTGCTTTCCAGGAGCACCTCAAGGCGAACAACGTGCAGATTGTGAAGGAAGCGTACGAGCGGTGGGACGGGGCGAGCCTCTACTTCCTCGATCCCAACGGTTATACGATCGAATATATATATTTTAATCCGAAAGGTGGTGCGGAATGAAAACGATGATCATTGGTTTGGCATTGGCCCTATCCGTGGCGGCGGTTGCCGCCGACTGGCCGCAGTATGCGGGAATCAACCGCGACAACGTCTCGGCCGAAACCGGGCTGGCCGGCTCGTGGCCATCCGCTGGCCCGAAGGTGCTCTGGGAAACCAAGGTGGGCGATGGCTATTCCGGCCCGGCCATTGTCGACGGCAAGGCCTACCTGACCGACCGCGATGGCGAGGACAGTCTGTTGCGTTGCTTCGAGATGAAATCCGGCATGGAACTTTGGAAGGTGTCCTTCGGTGATCCAGGGATTCTGAAGAGCAAAAAATACGACGGTACGCGCGGTACGCCGACTATTGCCGACGGCAAGGCCTATCTGGTGACCAGCTACGGCACTTTTGTCTGCATCGACCTTAAGTCGCAGAAGGTCAAGTGGCAGCATAATCTTTCCAAAGACTATAATCAGGATATCTGCCAATTCGGCATTGCCCAGTCTCCCGCGCTCTACGGCAACATGGTGCTGGTGGCGCCCAACTCGAAGGAGGTCGGCGTCGCGGCCTACGACTGCAAATCCGGCGAGCGGCTCTGGACATCGAAGGGGCTCGGCTTTCATTCTTTTGTTTCGCCTCGCATCGAAAAGGTTTGCGGTCAGGATATGGTGATTGCCGTTGGATCGGCCGAACCGGAACCGCGCGAAACACGCCGCAAGCACGGTGAACCGAAGTCGGAACCCGCCGAGCCATCCACGCTGGAACCCTGCCATATTGTGGGCCTGTCGCCGAAGGACGGCTCCGTTCTCTGGGACTACACGAACTGGCGCTGCAAGTGGGCCATCCCGCATCCCGTGGCCTTGGCCGATAACCATTTCTTCATCACGGGTGGCTACGACGCCGGTTCGGCCATGATCCAGATCGTGAAAAAAACAAACGGCTTCGAGGCGAAGGAACTCTACAAGACCGACGACGTCGGCTCGCAGCTCCACCAGCCGATCCAGGTCGGCGACCACCTCTTCATCGGCAGCAACTCCAACAGCCGCAAGGATGGACTGGCTTCTTTTTCGCTCGACGGCAAGCTGGCGTGGCGCACCAAGGATATCGACGATGCGCCCAACTTCGAGCGCGGCCCGTTCATCCTGGCCGACGGCAAGCTGATCATCCTCGACGGCAAGACGGGCATCCTCCACCTCGTGAAGGCCGACCCGGAAAAATTCCAGCTACTGGCTTCCGCCGAAATGGTCGAGGAAAACGACATGGCCTGGGCGCCGCTCGCCCTCTCCGACGGCCGGTTGCTCGTCCGCGACTGGAACACCCTCAAGTGCGTTGAACTGAAGTAGTGCAGAAAGCAAAACCAGAGTACGGCGTTCCCGCGGCCGAGGCGCAGCGCAGCGAAATGCAGCAGGCCGTGGCCGCATACGCCACGCAGCACCGTCTCGTGCCGCCGCTCTCCATGGAGGAGCTGCGCGACCACGCCTCGCGCCTCACGTCCCAATCGTCGCTCCTCGACTATGCCATGGTGTTGCTCAACAACGAGGTGTGGCGCGAAACGGTGGCCTCCATCCCCTACAGCCGCCGCCTGCTCCTGCTGCCGCAATGCCTGCGCAATTTTGCCGACTGCCCCGCCACGCTCGACGAGTTCGGCCTGCTCTGCGAAGAGTGCGGCCGCTGCAACATCGGCGAGCTGCAAGCCCTGGCCGAAGACCTCGGCTATGTGGTCCTCGTGGCCGAGGGCTCCACCGTCGTCTCCAAGCTGCTCGCGGGCGGGAAGGTCGATGCCGTCGTGGGCGTCAGCTGCCTCAATGCCCTCGAAAAATCATTTCCGCACATGGCCGACGGCGCCATCCCCGGCCTCGCCATTCCGCTCACGCTCGACGGCTGCATCAACACAACCACCGATTTCGGGCACGTTCGCGAAGCCATCCGGCTCAAGTCGTCCGTACCCTGGAAAAACCAGGTCGACACCGAGGCCATCCGAAAAATCGTCGATGGCTGGTTTGACGAACCGTTCGACTGCGCAACCGAGACCGAACGCATCGCCTACGATTGGCTGCTCAAGGACGGCAAGCGCTGGCGACCGTTCCTGCTCGCCTGCACCTACAGCGCCCTCAACGAAGGCTCCTCCGATTTCCCCGCCGACGTCCGCAAGCTCGCCATCGCCGTCGAATGCTTCCACAAAGCCTCGCTCATCCACGACGACATCGAAGACCACGACGACCTGCGCTATGGCCAGCCGACGCTCCACCGGCAATACGGCATCCCCGTTGCCATCAATGCTGGCGACCTGCTCGTGGGCGAGGGCTACCGCTGGATCGCCGAAGTCGAAAACAGCGCCGCCGCGCTCCTGCGCATCGCCTCCGCCAACCACCGCACCCTCTGCGTCGGCCAGGGCGAAGAGCTCATCGGCACCGAACGCAACCACCCCCTCACCGCGCAGCAGGTCATCGAAATCGCCCGCCGCAAGACCGCCCCCGCCTTCGGCGTCTCCCTGCTGCTCGGCGCCGTCGCCGCCAATGCCGACCAGGCGCTGCTCGACGCCCTCCACACCTTCAGCGAATCCCTCGGCATCGCCTACCAAATCCGCGACGACCTCGAGGAATACACCTCCGGCCAAGCCGCCGATCTCCGCGCCTCCATCATCCTCGCCCTCGCCGAGGGGTCAGAACGCTTTTATCGTCATTTTTCGGATGACGAGAAAAGCGTTCTGACCCCTCAGGTGCGGAATCGGTTGGATGAGTTGATGGTGGTGGAAAAGGCGTCGCAGTTGCTGGAGCACTATAAGAACGAGGCGGTGCGCGCGCTGAACCCGTTGCAGAGCGCCATGCTCAAAACTTTGTTGCGGCGAGTAGCCGCCAAAATGCTGGATCTTTTTTGAATAAAAAAACAACAAGCTGGCTAGTGGCCGTGCCCGTCCTCGTTTTGTGTGGATGGGCGGCTTTGCATGTGCTCTCGGAATGGCTCTCCGCCGATCCATCCGCCAAGCTGGTGCGTAGCGTGCCCGGCAACGACGGAGCACCGCCGGAAGCCGAACGCGTCAAGGACGAACTCGATATCGAGTTGGCGGGTACGCTCGAAACCTTCGGTGGCGCCCCCTCCGCTCTTCCCGGAAGCTGGCCGCGCTTCCGCGGCGCGGACTTCGACAACATCCACAAGGGCGGCGCCAAACTTGCCGACTCCTGGCCGGAGGAGGGCCCGAAGGTCTACTGGTCGGTCGAGCTGGGCGAAGGCCATGCCGCGCCCGCCGTGCTCGATGGCGCCGTCTATCTCTTCGACTATAACGAAGAGACCCGTTCCGATGCCCTGCGCTGCTTTTCGCTGGCCGACGGCCAGGAAATCTGGCGGCGCTCCTATGCGTTGCCCGCCAAGCGCAACCACGGCCTCTCACGCACCATCCCGGCGGTTACGGAAGACTGCATTGTCACCATCGGGCCGCGCTGCCATGTTTCGTGCGTCGAAACCAAGACGGGCGCGTTCCGTTGGGGCATCGACCTGCAGAAGGAATACGGAACCACCGAACCGCTCTGGTTCACCGGGCAGTGCCCGCTCATCGACGGCGGCCTCGCCATTCTTGCGCCCGGCGGCCCCGATGTTTTGCTGATGGCGGTCGATTGCAAGACGGGCGATGTGGTTTGGCAAGTACCCAATTCCAAGGGCTGGAAAATGTCGCACTCCTCGGTCATGCCGCTCACGGTGCACGGCGAAGAAATGTATGTCTATGCCGCGGTCGGCGGGATGGTGGGCATCTCCAAAAGCGGCGCTCTGCTGTGGGACATCCCTTGGAATGCATCGGTCATTGCGCCGTCACCGCTAATGGTTTCCGAAGACAAGATCTTCATCACGGCGGGCTATGGCGCGGGTAGCCTGATGGTTCAGGTCGATAAAACGGCCAACGGGTATGCTGCGAAGGAAATTGCAAAACACGGCCCGAAGGATTGGCTCGCCTGCGAACAGCAGACGCCGATCCTCGTCGATGGCCTGCTCTACGGAATCATGCCCAAGGATGCCGGTGCGTTGAAGCAGCAGTTTGTCTGCTACGATCCCGCCAGCGGCGAGCTCGTATGGTCGAGCGGGAAAACCGCCCGTTTCGGCCTGGGGCCTTTCCTCCTGGCCGACGATAAATTCTATGTGCTCGACGACGATGGAACCCTCTCCCTGCTCGCCCTCGACAAAACCGGGTACGAGCAGCTCGCGCAGCACCGCATCCTCGAAGGCCACGATGCCTGGGGGCCGATTGCTTTGGTGGGGACCCGCATGCTCCTGCGCGACTCAACCCGCATGGTTTGCATTGAGGTGGGAAAATGAAAACAGCTGCAAAAAACTGGATTTGGTTCGTTGCCCTCATGGCGCTGGTGGTGGGGGCCGGAGTTTTCATCGGCAATAATCGCCGTAAGGAGCTTGGAAAGAGCTTCGACTATTCGCTGGCTGAATACCGCAAGGTGGATCCGGCATTGATCAAATACCAGGAGCTTGAACCGATCGTTCCGTCCATTGGAAATATATCGGCGTTGGCGATTGCCGAAAATGGACAGCTTTACATTGGCGGTGAAAATGCCATTGAAACGATCGGCGGCGAAACGACGGTCGTTGAAGGAACCCCCACGTGCCTTGCGGTGGATAGTGAGGGCATTCTTTTCTACGGATTGCAGAATCGGGTTGAGAGCTCCGATGGGCGCAGTTGGAATGTTCCTTCGGGGAAAGCCCACCTCACTTCGATCGATGTGGATGAGTGGTATGTCTATGTCGCCGATGCGGGTAGCCGCCGGATCTGGCGCTTCAATAAGGCGGGTGGCGAGCCCTTCGAAATCGGCAAGAAGGACTGGGCGAACGGGGTACGCGGCTTCTTTATTCCGAGTCCGTTTTTCGATTTGGCGATCAGCCGCGCAGATGGTTCGCTCTGGGCGGTCAATCCGGGGCACCATGCGCTGGAAAACTATCGCCCCGACGGCATGCCGCTTTCGAGTTGGGAAGCGAGTGGAATGCGGATCGAAGGCTTCAGTGGCTGCTGCAACCCGTCGCACTTTGCGCTGCTGCCCGACGGCGGATTCGTCACCGCCGAGAAGGGGTTGCCGCGCGTGAAGATCCACAACGTCGATGGCTCGCTGCGCTGTGTGGTTGCCGCGCCGGATCAATTCGAAGAGGGGGTGGAGGGGCTCGACGTCGCCGTCGGCGAGGACGGAATAATCCATGTGCTCGATCCCAGCAAAAACCAGGTGCGTATTTTCGAGGAGAAACGATGAAGCGGATGGATCGGAAAACATTTTTTAGAAACGGTGCGCTGGTTGGCATTGTTGGCCTGTGCGCCGTGCTGGTTTCGCGTGAAGAAAAGTTCGAGTGCAGCGACCGGTGCGGCAAGTGCCCCAAGTTTGAAAACGGGAAGTGCGGACTGGGATTGAAATGAAAGCTGGAGAAAACAGAGGACGGCGAAACTTTATCCGCGGCGCGGCGGCGGTCGTGATCGGCGGCACAGTGCTGGCGGCGGCGCGTAGCCGCTCGCCCAAGCTGGTGTGGCAGATCGATCCCGAAAAATGCACGCGCTGCGGGCGCTGCGCAACGCACTGCGTGCTGGCGCCGTCGGCCGTGAAGTGCGTTCACTCCTATTCCATCTGCGGCTACTGCGACCTCTGCGGCGGTTATCTGCGTCCCGATGCCAAGGGGCGCGATACGGGCGCGGAAAACCAGCTCTGCCCGACCGCAGCCATCAAACGCACTTTCATCGAGGAGCCCTATTTCCAATACAAGATCGATGAGGATCTCTGCATCGGCTGCGGCATCTGCGTCGAGGGCTGCAGTGTTTTCGGCAACGGTTCGATGTATCTGCAGGTCAAGCACGACCTCTGCGTCAATTGCAACGAGTGCGCCATCGCCCATGCCTGCCCGTCCGATGCCTTCGTCCGCGTCGTCGCCAAAAACGATGCCTACCTCCTCAAATCCGACCAGGAAAAGAGGGTGAGTTAATGGCCGCGAAGACGCAAAGACGCGAAAGAGCAGATGTGGTTTCCACCACGGAGGGACAGAGACACGGAGTATTGTTTAATTTCCTGACCTCCGTGTCTCTGTGCCTCCGTGGTAAAGAAAATCATCGCGTCTTTGCGTCTTTGCGGTCATCTATTCTGATGCTGATGTGCTTGGTGGTTCCCTCGTTCGGGGAATTTCGTTTTCCGATGCCGGAGTTTTCGACGGGCTACGAACATCCCGCCGTGCACACGCCCGAGCCGTCGAATGCGATGGTTGGATGGGATGTTGCGGTATTGATCGGTGCGCTGGCGCTGGCCTCTTTTCTTGTGCTGAAGCGCCGCAAGCGCAACGAGATTTTGTTGCTGACGCTGTTCTCGATGGTCTACTTCGGCTTCATCCGCAACGGCTGCGTCTGTTCCGTTGGCTCGGTGCAGAACATCATTGCGGGTATGGTCGATTCAACCTACGGCGTGCCGCTCACCGTGCTCGTCTTTTTCGCGGCGCCGCTCGTCTTTGCGCTCTTCTTCGGTCGCGTTTTCTGCGCATCGGTCTGTCCGCTCGGGGCCATCCAGGAAGCGGTCGCGTTCAAGCCCGTCAAGGTGCCGCCCGCCGTCGAAAAGGTGCTGTCGGTTTTCCCGTTCATCTATCTCGGCCTCACGGCGCTCTCCGTGGTGATGGGCGCGGGCTTCATCATCTGCCAATACGATCCCTTCGTCGGCTTCTTCCGCATGGGTGCCAGCTTCGGCATGCTGGTCTTCGGTGGGCTCATGCTGGTGCTCGGCATCTTTGTAGCGCGCCCCTACTGCCGCTTCCTCTGCCCCTACGGCGTGCTGCTCAACTGGTGCTCCAAACTCTCCCGCCGCCACGCCGTCATCACACCAACCGACTGCATCACCTGCCACCTTTGCGCCGACTCCTGCCCCTACAACGCCATCAACGAGCCCACCCCCGCCGCCGAACCCGAAGCCCGCTCCACAGGCGCGCGGCGCCTCGGCCTCCTCATCCTGCTGGTGCCCGTGCTCGTGGCCGTCGGCGTGGGCGTCGGCAGCCTGCTCAAGGAACCGCTCTCGCGCATGCACCCCAACGTGCAGCTCGCAGAGCGCGTCGCGGGCGAGGAACTCGGTCGCTACGAGGGAACCAACATCGAGTCCGAAGCCTTCCGCGGCTCCGACCAACCCATCGACGATCTCTATGCCGAAGCGCTGGAGTTGAAAGAAGGGTTCGGGATAGGCGGCATGTGGCTCGGCGCGTTCATCGGATTGGTGATCGGATGCAAACTGATTTCCATTTCCATCCTCCGCAAGCGCGAGGGCTACGAACCTGATCGCGGCACCTGCTACAGCTGCGGCCGCTGTTTTAAATATTGTCCGGTGAAGGAATGACGTTTTGATGAAAGGAATGTTGTGTTGCCCCTACAGGGCAAGGGATATGGGAGGCAAGGCGTGAACATGGGGCGTTGCCCCATGCTAAATTGTGTAGTGCCGTTGGCACATTGAAAACAGGACAACAATTGAGATCGGATCCATTGCCCTGAAAGGGCAAAACAATTTAGCCCGGGGCTAAGCCCCGGGATGCAGAGTCGCAAACGCATGGAGGTTGCCCTGAAAAGGCAAAACAATTTAGCCCGGGGCACCGCCCCGGGATGCAGAGTTGCAAACGCATGGAGGTTGCCCTGAAAGGGCAAAACAATTTAGCCCGGGGCACCGCCCCGGGACTGGAGAGAGGAAAAAAAATGCCCTGAAGGGGCAACACAAGCAGAGGAATGGAAAATGCCGCAATCGTTTTGCCAGTTGCATGCGCACATCGTGTTCAGCACGAAAGAGCGCGAGCCGTATTTGGGCGAAAGCATACGCCCGAAGGTGCATGCCTACATGGCGGGTATTCTCAATGAACTCGGTTGCTCCGGCATCCTCGTTGGTGGATTCGTCGATCATGTCCATTGTCTCTGCCTACTGAACAAAATGGAAACACCCGTGAAAATGGTGCAGATGTTAAAACAGGATTCGTCGAAATTTATCAAGACCTTGGATGATCGTTTGCATGCGTTTGGTTGGCAAAATGGATATGGTTTGTTCTCGGTCAGCCCGACGCATGTGGATTCCGTACGCAACTATATTTCGGAGCAGGTGGAGCACCATCGGGTAAAATCGTTTCAGGAAGAGTATCGGGAATTTTTAAAGCGGTATAATGTGCCGTTTGATGAACGATATGTTTGGGATTGAGGATCGGTTGTGTTGCCCCTTCAGGGCAAATGGTGGGTGGGGTAGCCATCCAGACCCGGGGCGTTGCCCCGGGCTAAATTGTGTAGTGCCGTTGGCACATTAAGATGGAGATGGTGGTAAAGAATCGGTTGTCCTGAAGGGACAACACAATTTAGCCCAGGGGCGTAGCCCTGGGACGGGGCGAAGCCCTGGGGGACAAGACAGGAACAAGGAAGGTTTGCGCTGAAGGCGCAACACAATTTAGCCTAGGGCAACGCCTAGGGGACAAGACAGGAAGACGGAAGGTTTGCCCTGAAGGGGCAACACAATTTAGCCCGGGGCGTAGCCCTGGGACGGGGCGAAGCCCTGGGGGACAAGACAGGAACAAGGAAGGTTTGCGCTGAAGGCGCAACACAATTTAGCCTAGGGCGCAGCCCTAGGGGGACAGAAGTCCCGAAATATAATTTGCCCTGAAGGGGCAACACAAATATCAGGATTGCCATGGCAAAAAAAAACGAATTTAAACAAAGACAAATTCCTGGACTGATCGCGCAGGGGGTGGCGCTGGTGGCGGCGCTGTTTGTGCTGGTGGTGGCGGTGCTGCTGGTTTCGGACCACGTGAAGCTGGTGAAGATGGATCCGCTGAACGATCCGACGCTGCTGGAGTTGCGCGAGCAACTGGGCAATGCGAGTGAAAGCAATGAGGCGGTGGTTGAGCAGATCCGCACCTACGACCTGTATGCGCGCCGCGCTTTTTTCAGCAACCAGGAGCAACGACGCGCCGGCGGCCTGCTGGCGCTCGGTGGAGCGGTCGTTTGTTTTGTTGCCCTCAAGCTTTCCAAGGTTTGGAAACCAAAGCTGCCTGCGGTGCAAAAGCCCGACACGCCCGACCACTGGGAGCTCAACAGCCTCTTCCGCCAGCTCATGGCCGGGACGGGGATCTTTCTCGTGGTGCTGTCGCTCTTTCTCGCCTTCGCCGTGCAGAGCGATTTGGCCGTGGTGCTCGCCCAGCAGCCGGATGAGCAGGCAGGGGTGCCTGCTCATCAGGAAGAACGCATGGCGCAGGCTTCCTTGCCTTTGCAAACCGAAGCAATGAAAGCCAACTGGCCATCGTTGCGCGGTTGGGGAAACATTGGCCAGGCGTTGGCGATGGACGCGCCGATTAGTTGGGATGTGGAATCGGGCGAGGGTATCATATGGAAGGCGGATGTGCCCGTGCACGGTTTCAACTCGCCGATCGTCTGGGGCGACCGCCTCTTCTTCACGGGGGGCGACGAGGAGGGTTGCGAGGTCTTCTGCTACAATGCCGACTCGGGCGAGGAGCTGTGGGTGGGGAAGGTTGAGACCTCGGTCGAGCTACCGGAGGTTTCGGAGGATACCGGCTTTGCCGCGCCGACCATGGCGACCGACGGAACGCGCGTGTTCGCCATCTTCGCGACGGGCGAGCTGGCGGCGTTCGATTTCAATGGCAACCTGGTCTGGCAAAAAAACCTCGGCGTTCCGGAAAACCCCTACGGCATGGGCTCGTCGCTCGTCAGCGATGGAGAGCGCCTGTTTGTGCAGTACGACCATGAGGAAAACCAAAAGGTGATGGCGTTCAATTGCGCCGACGGTTCCGCGGTCTGGGAAACCGCGCGCCTGCACATTTCGTGGTCGACGCCTGCCCTCATCGAAACCGCCGGCGGCATGCAGCTGGTGCTCAACGACGAGGAGTTTACGACCGCCTACGATCCGAAGAGCGGCAAGCAGCTCTGGCAAGTCAAGTGCCTCGGCGGCGAGGTGGCGCCTTCGCCCGCCTTTAACGGCAAGGACCTGGTTTTCGTGGCCAACGAATATGCACAGGCCAGCGCGCTCAAACTCAATGGCGCAACGCCGCAGATCCTCTGGCAGTACGACGAATACCTGCCGGAAATCGCCAGCCCCCTCGCGGCCGAAGACCGTTTCTTCATCGCCACCTCGGCGGGCGACATGATCTGCCTCGACGCCGCAACGGGCGGGGTCAAGTGGGAGCAGGAGTTCGACGACGGCTTCAGCTCGTCGCCCGTGCTGGTGGGCGGCAAGGTCTATGCGGTACACCTCGGCGGCATCATGCACATCTTCGATGCCAAGGCCGATACCTACCACGAGATCGCCGCCATCGACATGGGCGAAGCCGTCTACGCCACCCCGGCGTTTGCAAACAACCGCATCTACATCCGCGGCGACGAAACCCTCTACTGCATTGGGAAGGAATGACCGCAAAGACGCAAAGGACGCGAAGATGGATAAGAAAAAGGCCATAACAACTGATCGGCAAGAAGAGCTGGTGAAACAATTCATTGATGCTGCCATAACCGTCCATCGGGAACTCGGGCCGGGGTATGATGAAGCAATATATGAAAACGCACTTGCCATAGAAATGGACATCAGAGGAATCCCGTATGAGCGGCAGAAGGTCTTTGATGTTACCTTCAAAGGGCACGTAGTTGGTGAGGGCAGGATGGACTTTGTTCTTGGAAGTGAAGTTGTTGTCGAACTCAAAACGGTTGATAAGCTAAGTCCCAAGCACACTGCCCAAACAATTAAATATCTCAAGGCGCTTGGAAAGCCCCTGGGATTGCTTGTGAACTTCCACGAATACCTTCTTAAAGACGGGCTTAAACGTATCATTTATGCAGGTAATTGAGTTCTTGGTTTCTTCGCGTCTTTGCGGTCAAACAAATAGATGAATAGCGAAATAGACATTTTGGAAGTGGACCGGATCGTTGCCGAGGTCGGAACCGACGCGGCCTCGGTGATTCCGATCCTGCAGGCGGTGCAGAAGACGTTCAAGCATCTGCCGGAAGAGGCGCTGCGGCGCGTGTGCGAAATCACGGCGATCACCCCTGCGCAGATCGAGGGCGTGTCGTCGTTCTTCTCGCAGTTTAGGCGGACGCCCGTCGGCCGGCATATGATCAGTGTCTGCGATGGCACGGCCTGCCATGTGAAGGGTTCCGAGGCGGTCTATAAATCGGTGCTGCACGATCTTGGAATCGAGCAGGGCGACACCGATGCCGACGGACTCTTCACCGTGCAGAAGGTGGCGTGCCTTGGTTGCTGCACCCTCGCGCCCGCCGTGCAGATCGACGAGACCACCTACGGCCACGTGAAGACCGACACCGTCTCGGACATGATTGCCGACTTCCTCGAAAACGAAGCCAACCGCATCCCGCGCCAGGCGCGCGCCGAAGAGCAGGGCGTGACGATGGGCGAAGTGCGCGTCGGCCTCGGCTCGTGCTGCGTGGCGGGCGGTAGTGCCAAGATCAAGGATGCGCTCGAGGACGAACTCGATGCGCTGAAGTGCAAGGTCGATATCAAGCCCGTCGGCTGCGTCGGCATGTGCCACCGCACGCCGCTGGTGGAGGTGGTCATTCCCGGCGAGGAGCCCGTGCTCTATGCCAAGGTGAAGCCGGAGGATATCCCCGAGATTGTCGAGCGCCATTTCTGGTCGGACAGCCCCTTCATCAAAGTGCGCGCCGCGACCGAAAGCCTGCTGAAAAGACTCTACTCCGATGCCGCCCGCAACGTGCCCGCCCGCCACGAGCTGAACGTGCGCGACGAACCCATCGCCGACTTCCTTGGCCGCCAGCGGCACATCGCCACCGAGCACTGCGGTATCCTCAACCCTTCCGATATGGACGAATATAAAAACCTCGGTGGCTTCAAGGCGCTCAAGGAGGTCTTCTTCAAGAACGATCCGCAGCGGATCATTGCCGAGATCGAAAAGAGCGGCCTGCGCGGCCGCGGCGGCGGCGGCTTCCCGACCGCCCGCAAGTGGGGCATCGTCCGCAACGCGCCCGGTGAAAAGAAATACATCATCCTCAACGGCGACGAGGGCGACCCCGGCGCGTTCATGGATCGCATGATCATGGAGTCCTATCCCTATCGGGTGATCGAGGGCATGATCATTGCATCGTTCGCGGTCGGCGCGTCGGAAGGTTTTCTTTATGTGCGCGCCGAATATCCGCTGGCCGTCAAGCGCGTGCGCATGGCGCTGAAGGAATTCGAGGCGGCCGGGTTCCTGGGCGACAATATTCTGGGCAGCGGCCATTCGCTGCGGCTAAAGGTTTTCGAGGGCGCGGGCGCATTTGTCTGCGGCGAGGAGTCGGCGCTGATCGCCTCGCTCGAAGGGCGGCGCGGCATGCCGAACTATCGCCCGCCGTTCCCCGCCGAAAATGGCTTCAACGATTGCCCGACGTTGGTCAACAATGCCGAGACCTATTCGCTGGTTCCGTGGATCGTGCGCAACGGCGCGGAGGCATTCGCCGAGCTGGGCACGGAGCATAGCAAGGGCACCAAGGTGTTTTCGCTGGCGGGCAAGATCGAGCGCGGTGGACTGATCGAGGTGCCGATGGGCATCACCATCCGCGAGGTGGTCGAGCAGATCGGCGGCGGCGTCGCCGATGGCCGCGCATTCAAGGCGGTGCAGATCGGCGGGCCCTCGGGCGGGTGCATCCCGGCGCGACTGGGCGACACGACCGTCGACTTCGAGGCGCTTACCGGCGTCGGCGCCATGATGGGTTCCGGCGGTTTCGTGGTGCTCGACGATGCCGACTGCATGGTCGAGATGGCGCGCTACTTCCTTTCGTTCACACAGAGCGAATCGTGCGGCAAGTGTACGCCCTGCCGCGTCGGCACCAAGCGCATGCTCGAAATCCTGACGCGGCTCTGCAACGGGAACGGGAAGCAAGGCGACATTGAAAAGCTCGAGCAGCTGGCCAAAACCGTAAAGGCGCAAAGCCTGTGCGGTCTTGGCAAAACCGCGCCCAACCCGGTGCTGACCACCATCCAATATTTCCGCGATGAGTTCGAGGCGCACATCGAAGGGCGCTGCCCGGCGGGCAAGTGCGAAAAGCTCATCACCTATTCCATCACCGACGACTGCATCGGCTGCACCAAGTGCGCGGTCGACTGCCCCGTCGAGGCGATCCACGGCGAACCCTATTCGGTCTTCGAGATCGATCCCGAAGCCTGCGTCCGCTGCGGCGCGTGCAAAACCATCTGCCCTGTTGATGCGGTGGTGGTGGAATGAATGTGATGACCGCGAAGACGCAAAGAAACAAAGGAATTAGGAGCTTTTGCTTCTTCGCGTCTTTGCGGTCATAAAAAAGCAGTTGAAGAGATGTGGAATGGTTGAACTGAAAATAGACGGAATGCCTGCGAAGGTGAAGGATGGGGCTACGGTGCTGGATGCGGCACGGTTGCTTGCGATCGATATTCCAACGCTGTGCCATCTGAAGGAGTGCGAGCCGGAAACCTCGTGCATGCTGTGCGTGGTGAAGAACACGGCGACCGGGCAGCTGGTCCCTTCGTGTTCGGCCCAGGCCACCGACGGCATGGCGATCGACACCGAGTGCGAAGAGGTGCAGGCCGCGCGGCGCGACACCCTCAACCTGCTACTGAGCGAGCACGTTGGCGATTGCGAGGCGCCCTGCACCCGCATCTGCCCGGCGCACCTGGATATTCCAACGATGCTGCGCCAGATCGAACGCGGCAACATGGAGCAGGCCGGGTGGATCGCCAAGCGCGACCTCGCCATCCCCGCCACCCTCGGCCACGTTTGTCCCGCTCCCTGCGAAAAGGGATGCCGCCGGGGGCAGCTCGACGAGGCGCTGAAGATTCGCCAGTCCCACCGTGAGGGGTCGGTCCTATGTTTTAATGGTTTTGACAAAAAACATCATTTCATAGGACTGACCCCTAATCTGACCCCTCGTGGAAAGACTGCGGTGGTTGGTTCGGGGGCGGCGGGGCTTTCCTGTGCCTGGAAGCTGTTGCAGCTGGGCTATGCGGTGACGGTGTTTGATGAAGCGCCGCAGGCGGGTGGCGTATTGCGGGGGCATCAGGATTTGCCGATGGAGGTGCTGGATTCTGAAATTGATTGGCTGGCACAGGCGGGAATCGAGTTTCGTTTGGGCGAATCGATTTCTTTGCAGTCGATGGCTGATGGCTTCGGGGGGGTGGTTTTTGCGGAGGCGGAGTTTGCGGGGACGCGTTTTGCGGATGCGGTCTATGCCGAGGAGCATAAGCTGGCGGTGAAGGCGGTGGCCAACGGCAAGGCGGCGGCGATTGCGTTGGATCGGTCCTTGAAGGGCGAGCAACCAAAGAATGAAAGCCGGTTTGATTCGAAGATCGGCAAGCTGCGCGATAGCGAAGTGACCGAACTGGCCAAGAACTGTTCGAGGGATGAGCAGGCTGGAAAGCCTGCCCAAGCGGAAGCGGCACGATGCCTGCACTGCGACTGCCGGAAGCCGGCGAGCTGCAAGCTGCGGCAGTATGCGGAGCAATATGGCGCCGACCAGCGGGAGTTCCCGGCGGACGAGCGCGGGCACGTCCAGCTGATCGGCCACGGTGAGGCGGTGGTGTTCGAACCGGGCAAGTGCATCAAGTGCGGGCTGTGCGTGAAAATCACGAAGCGCGCGGGCGAAGAACTGGGCGTGACGTTTGTCGGCCGCGGCTACAACACGCGGGTGGCGGTTCCGTTCAGCGAATCCTTGGCGGCGGGACTGAAGAGGACGGCCGAGGACGTGGTGAAGGTTTGCCCCACCGGCGCGCTGGCCTTCCGTGACGCAGAAGAAAACTTGAAACTTGAAACCTAAAACTTGAAACTCGCTCGCGATGAAAGTGGTACACATAGTTCCGGGATCGGGCGGCACGTTCTATTGCCAGAACTGCATGCGCGACGGCGCGCTGGTGCAGGCGCTGCGGCGTGCGGGCGAAGACGTGGTGATGGTGCCGATGTATCTGCCGATGTTCACCGACGGCGACCCGGTGCAGGACGACACGCCCGTCTTTTTCGGCGGCATCAATGTCTGGCTCCAGCAGCAGGTGCCCTTTTTCCGGAAGACACCGCGTTGGCTGGATCGGCTGTTCGACTCCAAGTGGATGCTCAGGCGCGCGGCGCAGATGGAGGGTACCACCTCGGCCTCCGATCTCGGTGCCATGACGCTTTCGATGCTGGAAGGAACCGCGGGCAACCAAAAGAAGGAAGTGGAGCGGTTGGTCGATTGGCTTGCCGAGCACGAGCGGCCGGACGTGGTGCATATTTCCAATGCACTGCTGATCGGCCTGGCCGGGGAAATCAAGGCGAAGCTGGATGTGCCCGTGGTCTGCTCGCTGCAGGACGAGGATTGGTGGCTGGATGAAATCAATCCGCCTTATGATGAACAATGTTGGGATGCGATCCGCGCGCGCTGCGGCGATGTGGATCGGTTCGTGGCCGTTAGCAACTGGTTCGCCGACCAAATGAGCGAACGGTTGATGGTTCCGCGCGACGTGATCGACGTGGTGCACATCGGCATTGATCTGGATGGCTTTGGGCCGGCTCCGCTCGATTTCGATCCGCCTGTGCTGGGCTATCTCTCGCGCATGAACACGGCGCTGGGGATCGACAAACTGGTGGATGCATTCATCGAGTTGAAGAAGGTTCCCGGTTTGGAAACGTTGAAGCTGCGCGCCACGGGCGGCGCGGTGGGCGACGACCTCAAGTGCGTGGAGGAGCAGAAGCGCAAGCTGGCAAAGGCTGGGTTGGCCGAAGATGCCGAGTTTGTCGAGGACTTTACCCGCGAGCAACGACTGGCCTTTCTTAAAACCATTTCGGTGATGTGCGTGCCCGTGGAGCAGGGCGAGGCGTTCGGCTCGTTCATCATCGAATCGATGGCGGCGGGCGTGCCTGTGGTGCAGCCAAAGGCGGGTGCGTTTCCCGAACTGGTTGAAGCGACAGGCGGCGGCGTGGTTTATGACAACCTCGTCGAAGAGCTGGAGGCGCTGTTGCTGAACCCCGACCGCGCGCGGGCGCTGGGCGCCCAAGGCCGCGACTCGGTTTATGAAAGCTTCAGCGTCGAGTCGATGGCGCAAAACATGGTCGCGGTCTATCGGGAGCTGGCAAAATGACTTTGAGCAAAATGATTCCTTTGTTGGCGTGTTGTTCCTCGATGTGCTGGGGAGCATGGCCGACCTATCATGGCGCTCCCGACTTGAAGGGCGTGGCGGATGCCGAATTGGGCAACCAGCTGGAGCTGGCCTGGCGGTTTAATGCGGGAGGCGAAGTTTACAGCACGCCCGTCTCGGACGGTGAACGGATTTTCTTTTCGGCGAAGAAAGGGCGGGTGGTGGCGCTGGATCAAAAAGGAATAAAGATCTGGGAGCGTAGCTTCACGCGCACGAACGATGCGGGGCAGGAGATGGCGCTGCGGTTCGAGGCGCCGTTGGTTTGCGCGGCTGGATTGGTCTTTGCGGGGAGCACGAAGGGAACGCTCTTTGCCCTCGATGCCAAGACCGGGGCGACGATGTGGAAGTATGAAACGGATGGGATCATCGTGGGCTCGGCAAATGTCATTTTGGATGGCCGCGAAGACGCGAAGATCGTTGTGATGGATCAGTCGGAAGGCATGCTGCATGGCCTTGATGTTGCGACGGGAAAGATGGTTTGGAAGTCGGAGGCGGCGGAGCGGTGCGATGGCGCGCCGGGGGTTGGCGCTGGCCGCATTGCCTACGGGAGCTGCCTGGCGGCCCTGCATGTCTATTCAACCGATGGGAAGCATTTGAAGGATATCGAAGTCGGCGGCGACGGGCAGATTGCGGGCGGCGTTGCGGTCGAGGGCAAGCTGGCCTATGCCGGATTGCGCGATGGCGCGCTGGTCTGCATCGATATGGAATCGGGTGAAATCGTTTGGAGCAGCGAGGAGTCGGAAGACCAGACGTTTTCCACCCCGGCGGTGACGGAGCATCGGGTGGTCTATGCCTCGGACAACGGCTTCGTCTATGCGGTCGACAAGAAGGAGGGGAAGACCGTCTGGAAGTTCGATACGGGCGGTATGCCGTATTCGCCCGTGGTGGCGAAAAACCGCGTGCTCGTTTCGGCGGACGGGGTTCTCTATCTATTGAAACTCGAAGATGGAACGAAGCTGTGGTCGAACGAGATCGGCGACGATACCACCTCGCCCGCGCTCGTCGGCGGCATGGTGGTGGTCGGCGCGGACGATGGAAGCGTGTCTAGTTGGCGTGCTTCAGTTCCTTGATGCGGTCGTGGTAGCAATGATGATGAATATTCACAATCGCGTTCACCTGCATGTCGGTCAGCCCATTGATCGTGTCGTTCAACTGCACCACGGGCAGATGGCGCAACGCGTTCAGGGGACACTCGTCGATGGCCTGTCCCAGGGGACACTCCAGCGTCAGCCCCTTTATCCAGATTCTTTTATCCAATGCAGTAAACTTCATGGCGATTCCCCTTTTCCGACTTGTAAGGAACCTTACATGATGCGGCAGTGCGAATGCAAGCCGTGTGGCCCTAAACTTCGCGGTAGTAAAAAATACTAGAAAAAGAAATTAAAAGAAATGGGCGGTGAGGACCTTGCTGGAGCTTTCGAATATTTATAAAAGATACGACGCCAATACGGGCGTTTTGGAGGCCCTCGACCTTCAGGTTTCCCGGGGCGAGAGCCTTGGAATCGTCGGTGAATCTGGCTGTGGCAAGAGTACGCTGCTGAATATGATCGGATCGCTGGATCGGCCGGATGCCGGGTCGATCGTGTTCGATGGCGCCGATCTGCTGGCGATGAATGAGCGCGGGTTGGCGGCCTTCCGCAACACCCGGATTGGGTTTGTCTTCCAACTGCACCATCTGCTTCCGCAGTGCTCGGTGCTCGAAAACGTGCTCGTGCCAACCCTGGTGAACGCGGGCGGCGCGGAGGAGCGCGCGCGGCGGCTGCTCGACCGCGTCGGGCTGTCGCATCGGCTGTCGCATCGGCCGGGGCAGCTCTCCGGCGGCGAGCGCCAGCGCGTGGCCGTGGTGCGCGCGCTCATCAACCAGCCCGACCTGCTGCTGGCCGACGAACCCACGGGCGCGCTCAACCGCGAGAGCGCCGATGGCCTGATGGACTTGCTGCTCGAACTCAACCGCGAGCAAAACCTGACGCTGGTCATGGTGACCCATTCAGAGCGGCTGGCCGGCCGGCTTGATCGTGTGCTAGAGCTGCGCGACGGATGTCTTCGAGGGGCCGGTGAATGAACGTTAATGCTCGCAGGTGCAAAGGGGGCCGGCTTGAAAGGTTTCTGGTAAATAGAGTGGAAGCCGATGCTTAGATTCGTTCTTAGAAGCCTGCGGTTCTACTGGCG
Source organism: Pontiella desulfatans (assembly GCF_900890425.1). Taxonomy (NCBI): domain Bacteria; kingdom Pseudomonadati; phylum Kiritimatiellota; class Kiritimatiellia; order Kiritimatiellales; family Pontiellaceae; genus Pontiella; species Pontiella desulfatans. The sequence continues at coordinate 1,101,660 of NZ_CAAHFG010000004.1, forward strand.
CAGCCACGTGGGCGTGTTGCTTGGCGCGGCGCTGGCGGCGGCCGTACTGACGGGCTCGCTGCTGGTGGGCGACTCGGTCGATGGATCGCTACGTAAGTTTGCGCTCCAGCGGCTCGGCGGAATTGGGCATGCCATGCATACGCCGAACCGCTTCTTTGCTTCGGGGTTGGCCGAACGGATTCCGGGCCAAGCGGCGGCGGTCTTGCAGTTGCGCGGCATGGCGATGGCCGATGAACAACAGGTCAACCAGGTGCAGGTGGCCGGATGCGATTCCAATTTCTGGACGTTTGCCGGACTCGAATTCGCTTTGGCCGAAGGCGAGGTTGCGCTGAACGCCAAGTTGGCGGCGGCGCTGCATGCGGACGTTGGCGACGAGGTTTCGCTTCGTGTCGAAAAGCCCGGCCTGCTCCCGCGCGAGGCCCCGCTTTCGGCACAGAAGGACGACCGCTCCGTGCGCGGGCGCTTCACCGTGGCGCGCATTCTCGGCGACGATGAATTGGGCCGCTTCAGCCTCTCGGCCAACCAGGTGGTGCCCAACAATGTGTTTGTGAATAACAAATGGTTGGAGAAGCGCGTTGGGCTGGAAGGAAAGGCAAACCTGCTTCTGGCTGGATCGGTGGCACCTCCAAGCACACTTGCGCAAGTGTGCTTGGCTTCCGATTTCGGTCTGCGCTTCCGCGAAGAGGGCGAGGTGGTGCAGTTGGAATCGGATGGCATCTATCTCGAGCCGGAGGCGGTGCGCGCGGCGCTGGCGGTTCCGGGGGCGCAGGGAACGCTGACCTATCTGGTGAATTCAATTTCCATGGGGGAACATTCGACGCCCTATTCATTTGTCCTGGCGAGTGACGGCGCCGGCATGACGCCTGCGGTAGGGGAGGACGAAATCATCATCAACGCGTGGCTGGCGAAGGCGCTGGAAGCCGGCGTGGGCGATGCGGTTTCGCTAGACTATTTCGAGCTGCTGCCGAACGGTGAATTCGAGGAACGCGAGCGGGTCTTCACGGTGCGGTCGGTCGTGCCGATGGCCGACATGGAGCCGGAGCGTCGTCTCGCGCCCGCCTTCCCCGGGCTGACGGATGTGGATCGGTGCTCCGACTGGGATGTCGGTATTCCGATGGACGAGGAGCGGCTGGAGGACGAGGCGAACGAGGAATACTGGAACGCCTACAAGCAGACGCCGAAGGCCATCGTTTCGCTCAAGGCCGGGCGGGACATGTGGTCGAACCGCTTCGGCAACCTGACCGGGGTCCGGTGGGAAAATACAAAGATCAAAGGACCGACCCCGCAGGAGGCTTTCAGCGAGGGGTTCCGGCCGGCGGCCGCCGGATATGTTTTCGAGCCGGTGCGGGAGCAGGCGCTGGCATCGGTGGAAAATGCGATGGATTTTGGGCAGTTGTTCGTGGGGATGAGCTTTTTCCTGATCGTGGCGGCGCTGCTGCTGACGGGGCTGCTGTTTGTCTTCGGCATCCAGAACCGAGCGGAGGAGATGGGGATTCTGCTGGCGACGGGCTGGCGGCCGCGGCAGGTGCGCAATGCGGTGCTGGCCGAGGGCGGGATTGTGGCGCTGGTCGGTTCCGCGGCCGGGGCTGGGCTGGGGATCGGCTATACGAAGCTTTTGATTGCGGGGCTGTCGCGCTATTGGAGCGGGGCGATCGCGAATTCGGCGATTGAATATTTTGGGCGTGCGGGCACGGTGGCGACCGGAGCGGTGGCGAGTTTGGTCTGCGCGCTGGTGGCGATGTCGATTGCGGTATGGCGGCAGGCGAAGCATCCGGCGCGGGAGTTGTTGAGTGGCGATGCGGGATACGGGATGCGGGATGCGGGGTCTGGCCCGGACGGCAGCTCGACCTCTGTTTGGTTGGCCGTGCTTGGGCTGGCAGGCGCGATCGGGGTTTCTTTTTGGGCAGTGGTGGCGGATCGGCAGAGCGTGACGATGCCGTTTTTCGGTGCGGGGGCGCTGCTGCTGGTTTCGGGGGTGCTGGGTTGCGGGGAACTGCTCAAACGGACGGGCCGGCTGGAAAGCCTGCCCCACGTGGGGGCGCTGGCTTTGCGCAATGTGGCGAGAAGAAGAGGGCGCAGCTTGACGGTGGTGGGGCTGCTGGCATGCGGTACGTTTTTGGTGTTTGCGGTTTCGTCGATGAAGGAGGATGTGACGGCGCATGCGGGCGAGCGGTGGTCGGGCACGGGCGGTTTTGCGTGGTTTGGGGAATCGACGTTGCCGATCACGGACGAGGTGGGCGACGTTCGCCTGCGGGTGCGCGACGGCGATGATGCGAGCTGCCTGAACCTGAACCGGGCGCGGACGCCGCGCCTGCTGGGGGTTGATCCGGCGGCGATGTCGGTGCGGGGCGCGTTTTGTGCGGGGGAGGATGTTTGGCAGCTGCTGGATTGCGGGTTGCCGGACGGGATGGTTCCGGCGCTGGTGGGCGATGCGGATACGGCGATGTGGGGGCTGGAGGCCAAAACCGGGATCGAAAAGGGCGCTGTGCTGGACTATGTGGACGAAGCGGGCCATCCGTTCAAGGTGAAGTTGGTGGGGCAACTGCCGATGCGGCTTTCGGTTTTCCAGGGGGCGCTGCTGGTGGCGGAAAAGGATTTTACGGCGAAGTTTCCGGGGGAGGAGGGATACCGCATGTTCCTGTTCGATGGGGCCGGCGAGCCGCCTTCGGTACGAAAACACGAGCGGGCGGGGCTGGATGTGGTTCCGGCGACGGAGCGGTTGCTGGAGTTCTATGCGGTGGAGTCGACCTATCTGGCGATGTTCCTGGTGTTGGGAGCACTGGGGCTGGCGGTCGGCAGTCTGGGCATGGGGGTGGTGGTGTTGCGCAATGTGCAGGATCGGCGGGCGGAGACGGCGCTGCTGCAGGCGGTGGGCTACCGGAAGATGGTTTTACGCAAGCTGCTCTTCATGGAGCACGGGTTGCTGATGCTGGCTGGGTTGGCCGTCGGGATCGTTGCGGCGGCGGTCGCGATGGTTCCGGCGTTGTTCATCACCAAAACGCAGGCTTCGCCCGGCTTCTTGCTGGCGCTGCTGCTGTTCGTTGTGGCCTGCGGCGCGGCCTGCATGGCGCTGGCCATTGGCATGGCCATGAAGGGCGACACCCTACGCGGGCTCGGTAACGAGTGAGCCAACCAGCTCGAGGATTCCGGGGACATCGGCGTGGGTGACTTCGGAGAACCAGATTTTCTGCGGGTAGATCATGATGTTGGGGCCGGCATCGCACACGCCCAGGCAGCTGGACTCGGAGACGCGCACCACGGGTTTCCAGCCGCGCTTCTTGACCTCGTCCTTGAGGACATCCTTCAGTGCCGGGTTGTCGCCGTCGCCGCACGACTTTCGTTCGCCGCCGCGCGACTTGGTGCAGACGAACAGATGGGCTTGATAGGGGGTCGAGCTTTTTTTCATCGCATGGCTCCTAGGTTTACCAATATGCGAGCATGATGATAATCAATTGGAACGAATGAAAGCCAAATGCTTTGTGATTTACCGGGGAATTGACCGACTTGGTAAGCCGATCGGGCCGGTTGGCGCAAAACAATGTCTTCGCAGATGTTGAAGGTGGCTTTTCGCAATAGTGGGGAAAAACAGCGTTCCGGAACCGATGCGCTGAGCCTTCGCGAACTTGAAGTTTTCGAGCTGATTGGCCGCGGAAACTCCACCCGCGAAATCGCCGAGCAACTGAACCTGAGCGTAAAAACCATCGAGACCAACCGCGCGCACATCAAGGACAAGCTTCATTTGCGAAGCGGAACCGAACTGATGCTGCGCGCCATCCACGGGGTGGAAAACGAGTCGCTCCGCATTTCCTGGCAGATCGTCACCAAACCCCTGTAAACACGGTCTGTTCTTCCATTCACGGAAGGGCGGCCTGGTTTTTTTCTCCGTTGAACATTGGGGCAGAACCGATGTGGCATCGGGGATGCCCCGATGCTGCCGCTTCCGGATTCCCCCGGGGCGGACTCAGGGTTTAGTCCATGGATCTGTCAGCCGTTGCCCGTCTAGTGGGTTTCCCTGGCGGCGCGCAACCTAGCACCCTGTTCGGGAACGTCCTCGCTAAGAAGCCGTTGCCGGCAACGAAGAAATCACGCTCGAATGCAAGGGCGAATGGGGTGCTTAAAAGAGTTTGGCACGAAGGGTGCTTGATGGTGGTGGACGGTTAATGAAGGGTTTAAAAGGAGAAACCGATGACAACACATAAGTTGAAGTTCAGTACAGCATCCCTGTTGGGATTGATTGCATTTTTCGTAGACGGGCAGGTTTCGGTAAGGGCTCAAGACACCGCCGCAACGCAATCTGCCGGTGCCCAGATCATTGAGCCCGGTGAAGATGTGCAAACGGCCGAGTTTGTGACCATCAATGTGAAGGACGCCAATATTGCGGAAGTATTAAAGGCCTATTCGCTGCAAACCGGCCAGAGTATCGTGGTGGGTCCCGATGTGGTTTCGGAAAACGTCAATGTTCGCCTGAACAACATTCCCTGGGAAGACGCGCTCGACGTGATCCTCAAGCCCTACGGCTTCGGCTACCGGGTGGTGGGCGACACCATCGTGATCAGCAAGCTCGAAAACATTGTGACGGTGGAAGGCATTGAGCCGCTCGTTTCCAAGGTCTTCAATCTTAGTTTTGTCGATGCATACGACATCAAGTCCATTATCGAAGCGCAGCTGACGGTGCGCGGCAAGTTCACCATTCACGAAACCAAAAGCCTTCCGGGGTGGGAATTCGGTGGAGAAGGCAACAGCGGTGCTGCCGTCGAAGCCGGTGTTCGCTCCCGCAAGAAAAAAGAGGAAATCCAGAAGAGTAAAACCTTCGTGATCACCGATGTGCCGTCCGCCATCACCAAGATAGAAAACATTCTGGAGCAGCTCGATCTCATGCCGGAACAGGTATTGATCGAAGCCAAGTTCCTCGAAATCTCTACCGGTGGCCTGTCGGACATCGGCCTTGAATACATCGGCGCCCTCGAACAGGTTACCGATAGTGGCCTCGGCGCAGGCAACCTGACCCCCGCCCTGCTGGACGAGGATCTGCTGAAGGTGCTCAACCTCACCACCGGATTCCCCGATCCGATGAACACCAAGGCCGCCGGCGGCTATTCGCAGGATAGCGGCATCAACCTTTCGCACAGCGTGGTGGGCGACTGGGGCGCGCAGATGCTCTTCAACTTCATCGAGCAGGACGACGACGCCAACGTGCTCTCCGCCCCGCAGGTCATGACCATGAACAACCAGGAAGCCGCCATCCTCGTTGGCCAGAAATACCCGATCATCAAATCGGAAAACAATTCCGGCAGCGGCAGCACGGTGACCTCCACCAGTCTCGACTACTATGAAAACGTGGGCATCCAGCTCAACGTGATCCCGCAGGTTTGCGCGAACGACTATGTGAACATGATCGTGCACCCGGCGGTGAGCGAATTCACCGGCGACAGCGTGGCGGGCGTCGTGACCGCAGGCAGCAGCTCGCAGTCCGGCACCTCCTATCCGGTCATCCGCATCCGCGAGGCCGAAACCCAGGTCATGATCAAGAGCGCCAGCACCGCCATCATCGGCGGCCTGCAGAACGAGCGCGATACCGAAATCATCAAGAAGATCCCGTTCCTCGGCGACATCCCGTTCCTCGGCCGCCTGTTCCGCAGCGAACGGATCGAGAAGGAAAAGATCGACCTGCTGATCTTCATCAAGGCCACCGTGGTCGATAACGAAGCCTATGCCGCCGACTCCCTCTCCCGCCAGCAAACCCGCGAAGCCAGAATGGATCTCGAGTTGACCAGGAAGGCTGAAATCGAAGAGCAAGCCGCCATCGAAGTGGATGCCAAGACGGCTAAGGCAGACCAAGCGGAAAACGAGGAAATCCTTGCCCTCGTCCAGCAGATGGATGGTGGTGAGCAAACGAAAACGACCGAAACTTCCGAAGAGGGAATGTAGGACAACCAGACACGTAGCCGCTCTTTGGCAAAGGCAGAAGGATAGTACGGAATGATTACCGACCAACTCAGCGAAATGATGATCCGTAGCGGGCGCGTTGGCTCGTCGCAACTGGAGAAGGCCATGGCCATCCAGGAGAACTCCGGCCGCGTCCTGACGGATATCCTGATCGAGGAAAAACTGGCGTCGCCCTACGATATTGCCCAGACCTTCTCGGAGTTGTTGAACATCCCGTATCTCGAACTGGGGGAGGAGTTCCACCTCCAACGCGACGAGTTCGACATGATTCCCGAATCGATCGCCCGTCGCTATTGCCTCGTTCCCCTGACGAAGGAAGAGGGGGTTTCCATTACGCTCGTGATGAAGAACCCGCTCGACATGGACGCCGTCGATACCGTGCGTTCGTTGACCTCGCTGGAAGTCCACAAGGCGGTCAGCACCGAGGACAAGATCAACCAGATCATCGACAAATGCTACAAGGAGGAGGCCTATGTCGAGGCCGGCCTGCAGGATATCGTCGATGTGGAAGCGGCGGCGGACAACGCCGGTTTCGAAGCCGACATAGGCGATGTCGACCAGTTGCTGGTGCACGCCAACGACGCGCCGGTGGTTCGCTACGTTAACCTGTTGCTGATGGAGGCCGTGCGCGATGGCGCCTCGGACATCCATTTCGAGCCGGGCGAAAACAATTGCGCAGTCCGGATGCGGGTCGATGGTACGTTGCACCTGGTCACCCCGCCGCCGAAGTCGCTCTACCAGGCGATCGTGACGCGCATCAAGATTCTTTCGGAGATGGATATTGCGGAACGCCGCCTGCCGCTGGATGGCCGTTTCAAGTTCAAGTTTTCGGGCCGGGTGATCGATGTGCGTGTTTCATCCATGCCCCTGGTGTTTGGCGAAAAAGTCGTTATGCGAATTCTCGACAAGAAGAGCCTCGTTCTGGATCTCAAGGATATTGGCTTCGAAGGCCAAAAGCTCAAGCGCTTCCACGAAATCCTGGGCATGCCGAACGGTATCGTGCTGCTCACCGGCCCGACCGGCAGCGGTAAGACCACGACGCTCTACAGTGCGCTGGGCATTCTGAAAAGCCCGACGCGCAACGTGCAGACGGTCGAGGATCCGGTTGAATATTTAATGGAGGGCATCAACCAGATGCCGGTGCGCCCGAAGATCGGCCTCAACTTTGCCGAGTGCCTGCGCCACATCCTCCGCCAAGACCCGGATGCGGTCATGATCGGGGAAATCCGCGATGCGGAGACGGCCGAGATTGCCATGCGCGCCTCGCTCACGGGACACATTGTGCTCAGCACGCTGCATACGAACGATGCCACCTCCTCGTTCAGCCGCATGCGCGACATTGGCATTCCCTCCTATCTGACGGCGGCCACGATGCGCCTGATCATTGCCCAGCGGCTGGTGAAAACCATCTGCCCGAACTGCAAGGCGCCCTATCAGCCCGACGCGGGCGAGATGGAGTGGGTCAAGCCCGTCTATCCCGACGCAGAGAACTGGTCGTTCATGCATGGCGAAGGCTGCAACCAGTGCCGCAGGAGCGGCATGAAAGGACGACGCGCCATTTTCGAATTTCTCGAAGTCACTCCTGCGATCCGCGAACTGGTCCATGGGGAGGCCGACGACATGACGCTCCGCCGCAAGGCGATCGAAGGCGGAATGCAAACCTTGGCCCAAAACGCCTTCCAGCGGGTGCGCGAGGGCGATACCACGATTAGCGAAGCCATCAATAAATGCATGGCCGATTAAGGGGATCTTAACATGGCATCATTCAGCTACATTGCGAAAAACAAGGAAGGCCAGGAAGTCCGCTCTTCGCTCGAGGCGGCCACCCGGCTCGAGGCCCTGGAGGCCCTGCGCAAGAAGGGGCTGACGGTCGTCGATCTTTTTAACGTCGAAGATGCCCCCTCGTCGGCAAAGCCTGCCCTGGCCAAGGTCAAGACCGCGAAACCAGCCAAGGTGCCGCGCCAGTCCTTTTCGTTTGCATCGAAGGTCAAGATGACCGACCTCGCGGTGTTCTGCCGCCAGTTGGCCATCTCGGTCAACGCCGGCGTTCCGTTGCGCGATGCCATCGAGGGCATCGGCATGGAGCTTGAGCACCCGGTCCTGAAGCGGATCAGCATCGATATTGTGCAGCAGTTGCACGACGGACGCAGTTTTTCCGAGGCGATCGCGCGGCATCCGAAGGTGTTCAACGAAATGTTCCACGGGTTGGTCAAGGTGGCCGAGGAGTCGGGCAAGCTGCCCGGCACCCTGCGGCAGCTGGCCGACTATCTGGAAAAAGCCGACCGCCTGCGCCGGCGCATCAAGGCCATGGCGGCCTATCCCATTTTCATCGGTATCTTTTTCATCATCGTCTGCATGATCATGACGCTGTTCATCCTGCCGCAGTTCACCGACATTTTCGGGGGGCAGGGGGCCGAGTTGCCGGCGTTCACCAAGCTGGTGTTCGGGGTCAACGAATTCTTCGTGGACAATTTCCTGGTCATCGTCGTGGGCGTTGTGCTGTCGACGACGGCGTTTGTCCTCTATGGCCGCACACCGGCGGGGTCGTATCAAAAGGACAAGTTCAAGCTGGCCATGCCCTACGCCGGCGGCTGCCTGAAAAAATATATCCTGGCGCGCTTCTGCCGCAGCATGGCGATCATGGTGCACAGCGGGGTGCCCATTTCCAACGCACTCGAAATCTGCGCCGACGCCACCGGCAACCAGTTGCTCAAGCGCAACGTGCTGGGCGTACGCGAAATGATCATGACCGGCAACCGCATTGCATCCAGCCTGGAAAAATCGGGCATCTTCCCGGGGCTGATCGTGCGCATGGTGGCCGTGGGCGAGGATTCCGGGCAGCTGCCCGAGGTGCTCGACAATGTCTCCGATCTTTACGAAGACCAGGTGGAGGTTTCTGTTATGACCTCCATGGCGTTGTTCGAGCCGCTGGTCATTTGTGTCTTTGGCGCGTTCATCCTGATGCTGGTGTTGGCGATCTATTTGCCGATCTTCACCGTCTCGACGGGCATGCACTGAGGCCATGGAAGGAGGGTAGGGGTAAAGGCGACTGTTTTATGGACATAGTTGAATTCACAAGAAACGAAAGAGCGGGTTGGGGTACCCGTGGTTGTCAGGTAAAAAAAACTAACAAGGAATAACAAGGAGACCAAAAACATGAAGACCAAGAAAAACAAAAAGTCCGGTTTCACTCTGGTGGAACTGATGGTTGTGGCCATTATCGTCGCCATTCTGGCGGCGGTGGCCATCCCGCTGATGTCGGGTAACAAGGACCGTGCCATGGCGACCGAGGCCCAGACCGGCTGCAGCACCATTGCAACCGCGATGCGCATGCACTATGTCGAGCATGGCAACTTCACTGCCATTACCGATCCGGCAGATCTGGGTGGCATCAAGGCTGAAGCAGACCTTAATGGAACCTACTTCCTCGGAAACGGCTACACCATCACACCCGGTGCGGATGGAAACAACTACACCATTACGGCCGATGGCAGTGGCGACGCGGCTGGCATGCGCGTTACCATGGCGGTTGTCGATGGCAAAACCACCTGGACGTATGGTGAAACACCGGCTCCGTAAATAGGCAGCTCGAAATACGCGGGCGGCCGTGTGGCCGCCCCGTCCCTCTTTTTTAATTAGCAAGGAACAAAAAAATGGCGGCAGCGGAATCCATAACAAAACGTGAAAACATCGCCGGAATCAATATTGCGGATGGCGTGGTGAGCGTGGCGCGCATTGTGCGGCGCGGCCGGCACAAGATTGTGCTGACGCATGCCGGCTGGATGGAATATGCACCGGATGCCTCCGATGCCGAAATTGTTCAGGTGATCAAAAGGCTTTGGAAAACGACCCGCATGCCGACCCGGACGGTTTGCGCCGGACTCCATACCCGTTCGCTTTGCCTTAAATATTTCAAGTATCCGGATCTGGCCCCGCGCGAGCTGACCTCCGCGCTCTGCCTCGAGGCGGAGGAGTCGCTCCAGCTCCCGCCGGAGCAGATTGCCCTCGATTGGCACATCAACCGCCCCCGGAACGATCCCTACACCCAGCTGGGCGAGCAGCTCCATGGCATCTTGGTGGCGGTCGGTAAAAAGGAAGTCAACCGCCAGCTCAACCTGCTCAAGAGGGCCGGCCTGTATCCCGTCCTGATGGATGTCGGCAGCACCTCGCTCTGCAATCTCTTCCTGGCGCTGCGCGGGGAAAAGGTGAACAACGACAACGCCGTCTGCGTCGTCAACCTTTCGCGCTACAACGCGGATATCTCCATTCTGTACAACGACCACTACATCTATCCGCGCACCATCATTTCCCGGTCTGCCGAGTGGTCGACGAAGGTTCAGTATCTCATCGAAAACATTTCCGACGCGTTGCTCTACTACCATGTGAAGGTCGACAAGACCCCGGTCACCCAGTTGGTCTTGACCGGCTTCGTTCCGGATGATCCGCAGTTTGTTGCGCAGGTCCACGATACGATCGGCCTGCCCACCGAGGTGTGGAGCCCGCTGCGGGATGCAAACTTCCTGATTTCGCATAGTGTGAAGACCTCGAAAAAACATGATGTGATCTCCCCGCTGATGACCACCAGCCTGGGATTGGGACTGAGGAATACCTGAAATGAAGATTTCAGAATTTGGAAGTAAGAATGATGGGCGGGGAATTCCCCGCACCCCTTTTAGCGGAAAGCGTCGCAGACCCGCCATTCTGCATTCTGAATTCTTCATTCTTAATTTGAAAAGGATTTAACCATGGCTGTTGACTTTAAAATAAACCTGGCAAAGGATCTCACGAGTACCCCGGAGGAGCGCGCCCGTTTCTACAACGGCATGCTGGTCTATCTGGTGGTTTGCGCGGCGCTCATGGTGCTGGTGGCCTATCTGGCCAGTGTCAACATGCAGCAATTCCTGGCAAACCGCCAAGAGCGCATCCAGCTGTTGCGTACCGTTTCCTCGGTGTCGGATATCGACCAATCCGCCTTCCGCAATCCGGGCAAGGTGTATGCCGATCTCGAAACCCACGCCATGACGATTGCCGACCTGAAAAAGGCGCTTGGCCAGCGGGTTCTGCTGTTGCCTATCATGCACAATCTTTTCATCGATCTTCCCGAGGGGGTTTCGTTGCAGAGCCTTTCGGCCAACAAGAGTAAATTGGACTTCGGCCTTGTGATGCCTCCCCCGTCCGACTCGGCCGGGGATCCCGTGAAGCAACTGCGTTCAGCCTGGGAGGAGAATGAGGAGTTGATGAAGCGTGTGTCAACGATCCGTCCTGTAACAGGGGAGCGGAGGGTCATGGGAACCACGTCGGTTTTCTATGTGCAGTTTGAGTGTCTTTTGAATAAGTAGGTGGGTCATGGATATCGGTAAATTCAAATCAAGTCGGGGGCGGTTGACCCTTTGGGTCATGATCCCGCCACTCCTCATCGTGGGCGTGGGTTTAAGCACCTATGCCTTGCGGCTGCAGTCCGAGTGGCAGTTGAACCGCACGCAGGGCCTTTGCGAAGTGCTTCCGAAATTGATGGAGACGCAGCGGCAGACCCTGAGGGTGCTCGAAGATTTCCACAGTTCGAAAACCAAGCCCATCTCGTCGGAGGATGAGTTGATTTCCTTTGTGCAGGACGCGGCGCGCAAAGCGGAGTTCACCATCGATTCGCTGAAGGTTGAACGCCGCGCATCGGCGCAGAACGGCAACATGCCGGTGTTGCTTGCCAGTGTGAACGGCAATGGGGCGATTGATGCAATCCAAAGGTTTTTGGCCGATGTCTCCGTGTCGCAACATTTGCTCTCGGAGAGGTCTTTGCAGATTGCCAAGCAGGCCAACGGGCTGGATGACCAGATCTGCAAGGCGAATATTACCTTTGAGCTGGTTTTGTTCAAAGGTTTCAGGTCTGGCGCCGGAGGGAATGAATAATGGCTACCAAACTAAACCTCCCCGAAGTAGATTTTGTTGATGACTATCGCGAAGAAAGCACCCGCATCCCGCTAGTGATAACCCTGCTGTTGTTGCTGTTGACGGCGGCTCCGATGTCGTATTGGATTTTCCGGATCAATCAGGTTGGCACGGTTTCGACCGATGTTTCCAACTACGATGTGCTCGTCAATGCGGTGGCCAACAATGTCAAGACGGTCGATGCCATGCTGAACAACGATGCCGAAGCTCTTGCGGCCATCAACGCCAACTCGAAGAAGCAAGTGGTTACCTTGATCGTTCCGGAGGTGGTGATCGTCGAAGATCGAGGAATGGAACCGAAGGAGCAACGAGCGCTCGAGATCGAGCTGGAAGGCATCTACTGGAGTCCGGCCAATCCCTTGGTGGGCATCAACGGCGAAACCTATCGCATGGGCGATTCCATACAGGGCTACGAGATCGTGAGAATCGGTAAAACAGCGGTGCAGTTCCAGGGGGCGGACGGGAACATCGTTGTGATGGACATGTATGAAAACCTACTTAAGGCAGGAAAAAAATAAAGAAACGGCGGGGTGTCGCTTGCCGAAACCCTCCGTTCAATCCTGTTACTCTCTACCCTGCGAGCGGCGGACTTCTCAAAAAACAGAAATCTAACTGGTTGATGGACGGGCTTTTCCGCAGCCCCGCAAGTGTTGCCGTCGCCTTTCATGGGCACTGTTGTGGAAAAAAGGCGGTTCTGCTTTGAAGGGGGTTCCATCTTATCGGGACTGGGGCGGGGAATTCATGCGATGGCATGAATACTGCTTTTTTTATCCATGTGGCTGTAGAGGAGGTGCAGGCCATGGATTGCGCTCGCACCTTTGGCAGGACGTGAAGATGAAGAAGACACAAAAATCTGGATTTACGCTGATCGAAGTGATGGTTGCCTGCCTATTGCTGGTTGTCGTGTTGCTGGGTTCGGCTTCGGTCAGCTACCGGTCGGGCGCAGGAATCCAAGGGCATCAGGACCGGCGGGAGGCGACCATTGCGGCGAACATTATCCTGGAAAAATACTGGAACATGACCTACCCCGATTTGCAGGCCTTTGCCGGCACAAGCATATCCATTTCCAAACCGGTGAATGGGAAAACCCTGACCGGATCCGTCGATTTTGTTCAGGGTAGCGATTGCATCGAGATCGCCCTCGACCTGAAATTCAACAACGACTCGGATTCGATTCAATTCGCAACCAAACGCTACAAGTATGGATTAAGCAAGGCGAAGTTATGAGAGCACATTGCAAGCGCAGCGGTTTCTCCCTGGTTGAGATGATGGTCGCAATATTGGCCTCATCCATCCTTGCATTGACGGTGGGGAGCATTCTGTATTTTTCATGGATGGCTTGGATGCAGCACAACGATTCGGTCAGCATGCAGCGCGATGTTTCATTGACCATGAAACTGATTGCGGATGAAGTTCGTGAAACACCGATTGAGGATATTTCCGTAGGCGGTTCCCTGCAAGGTGCCCATGGAGCATTTGTGGTATCCGGCAACGACCTGGTCTACAAGGGAATCACGGTCATCGACGGATGGCTGACGGGATTCGAGTCGACCAAGACCACCACGAATGTGCTTGTTAAGGTGGCGCTTTCAACGGGCCAGGATAATAGTGTGTTCGAGGCCACCTTTTTCTCGAGGAACTAGTCATGAAAAATAGATCCAACAAGAGTGGCGGCGCATTGGTTGCGGTTATGGTGGTGATGGTGGCCATGGCTTTTCTCACGGCCGGGATGATGAAACTTTCGGACGTGAACGGGGTTGAATCGGTCTGCCTTGAACTGGGCGACCAGGCCTTTTGGGTGGCCGAAGCCGGCTTGCAGGAAGTGGTTCACAAACTGCGGAGCGACAGCGGTTATCGGGATTTGACCAGCGACGACCCCTCGTCTCCCGATTTTGTGACGAACAGCTTTGGGCAGGGGGGGTGCAGTGTTTATTTCTGGGCGACCGATTCGAGCCGGACAAACTTCATCGTCCAGTCGCAGGGAAGTGTGCGCGGGATGCAACGCAAGGTGGCTGTTGATGTAACCATGACGGATCTGGGCCCGTTCACCCTGTTGGGATTGGGTGGTAAGCTGCGACTGGATGGCCAGAAATCGGGGGCTCCTTCCATCTATGGGGATATCTACCAGGATGGTGCCGTCGATATTGCGGACGACAGCGGGATTAATGGAAACGTCTATTCCACCGCCGAAGGATATGAAGCCATAACCGAAGATGGCAAGATTGAGGTTGCTATTGATACCGATCATTTCTCGTCCTATTTCACCAGCACGGCTCCCCCGCCACCGAAGGGTGATACCATCGATCTGGCAGGAGGTATCTTATCGGTAAATGGTTCGGTCAACCCCACAAATCTCATCGATTCGGTGGGAGGGGGAACGCTGGTGGTAAACGGCGACCAAAAGTTTGGCCAGAATGTGGTGATCGGCTCCAATCTCGATATCTATGTCAACGGCAAGTTGAGCTTTTCCAAGAATGCAACCCTTGGCGACAACGTGAACATCTACGTGGCGAAATCGGCCGAAATTAAGAAGGATAACGGCACCGTGTTTGGAACCGGAACCGGTTGTTCCCTGTTGGTCGAAGGCGAGCTGGACATAAAGAAATCACTGGTATTCCAGGGGCTCATCTATTCGGGGAAGAAGATTACGGCCGACAAGGATTTGACGGTGTCTGGAACCATGGTTGCGGGGAATGGATTCTGGTTGAAGAAGGAGGCCTCGATTCATTTTAACTCGGGAGTGATTCCCTCGGATGTTAAGAACGATATGATGATCACCACCTTTTTCGTCCATCTAAGCGAGTGGCAGGAAATGGCGGTCAACTAAGCAAGGATGGGGAGGTGCCCGAACCAGGGGTCATATGACCTCGATAGGGGGGCTTCTTGCACTGGTGGATGATTTAAAGTATGAAGCTCGACGGAAGAAGAAATGATGAGATTGCGGAAATCACAGAAGGGACGCTACGGATTTTCCCTGATTGAGACCATGGTGGCTTCCGTGGTTTTGGTGGCCGTGATTCTTGGTGCGGCTTCCATGATCCATCATACAACCAGCGGCATCTATGTTGAGGGTGGAAACCGCATCGTATACGATGCGGTGAATGAGCTGCTGGAGCAGGCCCGGGCGGATGGATATTTCAAGCTTGGGGGCTTCTCCACCAACCTGGTGATCAATGGCGACAACCTTCCATGTCAAGTAGACGTCATCGATTTGTACAATCCCGTCATGACCAACCTGAACATGCGCGAGGTGGTTGTCCGGACGAACTACAGGGGCACTGATATTATGGTGCGCTCCTTAATGTCGCCGGAATATGGGGTTTGGGAAGGAGAACTGTGATGCGTGCCCGGCGATCAAGGCAAGGGTTCTCAGTCGTTGAGTTGTTGATGGCTTCCCTGGCTTTTGCTGTCATGGCGATTACCGTCGGGATGGTGCTGGTGCGTGCGTGGCAGGGCTGGCGCGACAATACCGAATCGCTCGGAGTACAGCGCGATGCCAGACTTGCCATGGTTGAACTAGGTAGGGAAATCCGCAATTCCAAAATCTCTGAGATCACCGGCGATTCGGATGGTCTATACTTCACCGCCGATGACGTGCGAACCTACGATCTGACCTTCGGGAAAGACCGGATCGCCACCAGTCCCGGCGTGGTGCTCGAATCCTGGACTGATCCAGTGATCGGCTCTAATTATGTGGGGATCGCCTTCTCGCTAAGCAATAGCCGCGGCACCGATGTGCGGGTCTATTCAACGACGTTTTTTCCCAGGAACTGAACCATGAACAACAATCGATCCAGAACAAATGGAAAATCGGGCGGAGCCCTGGTGATGGTTGTCGTGGTCATGCTCACCCTGTTGGTCATGGTAATGGGCATGTTCCAATTGAGAACCCGTGCGGGGATCGAGGCCATTCAGATGGGCCAATCCATTCGGGCATTCTGGATGGCGGAGGCGGGTTTGCAGGATGCCTTGCAACGGCTCACCCTCCCGGAATACCGCAATTATGACTCGTATTCCAATAGTGTTGGCAACGGCTCCTACGAAATCAACGTGACCGACATCTCCTCGTCCACTATCCCGTACCCCAAGACAACCTACACGGTGGTTTCCGTTGGGCGGGATGGCGGCTTCAATCGCAGAGTCCAACAGATGCTCTCGATTTCCCAAGCCCTGAAGCCTGCCTTGGTGCTCCAGGGGGATGCCGACCTTAGTTCCAACTCAAAGATCGATGGCAGTGTGCTCCTGCTTAATGGCGAGTTTTCCACGCACAACCATACCACGGAAATCATGGAATATGTTTATGGCGAGAACGTGATGGGGGGGGGCATCTATGAACAAGCTCAAATCCCGCCGGAGGTTGAGCCGCCCGATCTGGATACGCACTTTTATTTTTCAAAGATCGATGCCGTCCATTACAACACCAATGCCTTGCCGCTGACCCTTCTTGGAGGATCCATTTCGGGTAGCGTCACATACGATGCCGATGTCCGATATTCTACGGCTCTAAGCGTGGCCCCGAATACCGAGATTACTACATCGGGCGATTTGTTTTTCGATGCGGACACAACCTTTAATGGAGCAGTAACGATTTATTGCGGCGGCAACCTTTCAATCGATCGAAAAACCGCCCTGCCTCCTGGAAGCGTTGTGATTGCCAGGGAGGCAGTGAATCTTTCCGCCCAAACCACGTTCAACCAGCAAGTCCGCATTTTTTCGGGCGCGGATATTACCATTGGCTCGCAAGCGAGTTTCGATGGCGGCAGCATTCTCTATGCCCATGGGGATTTGGTGATTGCATCCGGAGGGGCCATCTCCGTCGATGATTCAGGGAAGGGGATTATGCTGCTCGCCAATGGAGGCATCGACATCAGATCCAACCTGAATGTTTTCAAGGGGGTCATCTACGCGAATACGGGCCCGGTCAAGATTGCCCCCAATTCCGAGATCTATGGCGCCGTGGTTGCGTTGGCCGGTTTGTCCGCCGGTTCCAATGTCGATTTCCACGAGGATTATTCCGTCTTCGACTGGGATGCCGGGGAGATCGGTATCAGCTGGGAAGACGAAGTCATCACCAAAGGCATCTGGCTGGAGCTTCCTCCGCTTTAGTTTGCATCCATTCGCTTTCCAAATTCCGATCCCGTATTGGCCCGGGAATTGCTTTTCCTGTTTCCATATGAACCCATTGGAAACAGAACTGAGGAAGGTGGATAAGGCCGAGTCGGTAGCCATGGCGCTGGCGGCGGCGGTTTCCATCCTCAGTATGCTGTTCCTGCTCTACACCGCCTTTGCCGTGTAATACCCAAAAACTGAAGGTGCAACAAAGAGGACTGGTGCGGCATCGCTGCAATTCCCAAGTTCCCTTGCCATGGAACACCGTCAGGCAATCCGCTCCCGTTGTGTGCTTATTCTTTGTTGGAATAAAAAAGCACGCCAACGCCCTCGCTTGGCTGAGTGCTTGAAATTTACGCTATTAAAACTTGTGTGTTTCAGGATTCGGGATATAACGTTCCTCCGTTCACAACGGGAGGAACATTATCTTTTCTTGCCGCGCGGGGTATCGCGACGGGAGACGTGATGGTCCTGATTGGTAAATCAGAAGCAGCAAAGGAAAGGTGAGAAAAATGAAAAGGAAGTATGTCAGCAAAGCAACATGCGGCTTGGTCGGATGCCTATTGGCTTCAATGGTCTTGATCAACGAAGCCCGTGCAGATGGAACCGAGCAACTCGGTCTACCGAGCATTCCCATTGCCCCAGGGTCGGAAATATTGGTCGAAGGGGTCGGCTTGGTAAATGGCCAACCCGGCGAAATTTCAATTGCAATCCCGGCGGATGTTGCCATTGCCCAGGTGTTGCTATACTGGACGGGGCGGCCCAGATACGACGACTATGTCGTTGTAGACACCATTCAGCTCAATGGAACGAATATCTCCGGGGAAATCATTGGTGGGCCCACACCGTTGCTGGGGTGGCCGAGCACGTCCTATAGAGCGGACATCACCGCCATGAGCTCAGACCTGGATTGGCTTCTGGTCGGCCAGACCAACGTCCTTTACGTTGAAGGGTTGGATTTCACCTACGCGAACGATGGAGCCGCGGTGGTGGTGATCCTCGACGATGGCACGATGGCGGAAATCCAAATTATGGATGGCAACGATTTTGCCTACCTTCCATATGTAATATACGACGATCCATCCATACCGGTGGATTTCCAAACGGTACCGGTGAATTTCGCCTTCGCACCATCATCGGAACCTCGCGTTGGAACAATATCGATCATTGTCAGCGATATCGCGGTTCCTCGCCCAGCGGCGATTAATATAACCGTCGATGGGGTGACGACCCAGCTGGTTGATGCGCTTCAGGATAACGAAGGCAGCTTCCTGGATGTTGTCGAGCTGGACGTACCGGTTCCGGCAGGGGCCACGGAAGTTACCGTGCAATTGCTGTCCATTGATGACGGTTCCGGGCGGGAGCCCGCCTCTCTCGCCTGGACATTTGTTTCGTGGGAACTTGAGAAACCGACTGGTGAGGGATGCACCTATACCATCGGGTACTGGAAAACCCACCCTTATGATTGGCCGACAGAGGAGCTCTCCCTCTTCACCAAGCATGAAGCCATATTGACTCTTTGGTCGCCGCCCAAGGGAGGGAATGCCTATCTCATCCTTGCCCATCAATACATCGGCGCCGAACTCAATATAGTGAACGGAACCGCTGTTCCCGATGAGGTGCTCAAGGCCGGATTCAAGGCGTATTACCTCATTCAAAAATATCAGAACAAAGGAACCATCCCCAAAAAATCCCCGGACAGGGCGTTGGCGATCGACCTCGCCGGCATTCTGGACGACTACAATAACGGCGACATTGGCCCCGGCCATTGCGCGGACTGATGAGTGCCCGCGTTAACCGCCGGGACACATCCTGGTGAACGCATGGATTCCAGCCCCTTGCTGATTCAATCGGCAAGGGGTTGTTTTTTGCATGCGTTTCTTCGAGTAGCTTTGAAAAGCTATGTAGTCCCGCCTTTTGGCGGCTCTGCGGACAGGCCGACTACATGCTTTTCCTACAGCAACACGCCCTCCGGCATGGCTCCTTCGTCGTCGTGGTCCCACCAGCGGCCCGGCTCGATGCCGATGTATTTGATGCTCTTGGTCGTCATCCGGTTGCCGCGGCTCTTGACGCTCTTGACGGCGATGTCGGCCGGGTTGAAGCGTTGCTGGTGGATGCGCTGCCCCTTGGCTTTGTTGTATTTCACGAAGACCGCCTCCGGCGTCCCGTCGACCAGCAACTGCAACTTCGATTTTTCGCCCTGCGAAACATAGTATTCGCGGTTCATGATCGCGCCTCCAATCTGGAACCGTTTCATGTAGGTGATGCGCGAGTCGGTGTAGACGGCGGTGAACTGCTTTTCGCGGTCGAAGATTTCGCACCGTTCCAGGCTGTCGTCGACGAACAGTTTTTCCGGTGGCTGGAGCACCTTGTATTGCCCGTTCGTCCAGATGACCAACAGCTTGTCGAGCGAGGAGCATTCGAGGATCACATCGCCCTTGACGTTGGTGCCGATGTAGCCGTTTTCGTCGCGCCGGATCTGCAGCTCGGTGGCGGTCAGCTCGCGGACTTCCACCTCCTTGAAGCTCGCGGCCTCGGTGCAGCGCGGATACTGGCCCCGGTATTCCTTGATCAGCCGCTTGAGATAGCGGATGGCATAGCCATTAAGCGCACCCAGGTTCTTTTCCACCTCGGCGAGTTCGGCCAGGATGTCCTCGATGTCCTTGCGGTTCTTCTCGATGTCGAACAGCGAGATGCGCTTGATGCGAACGCCCAGCAGCATCTCGATGTCGTCGTCAACGATGGCGCGCCGGAGCTTGTCCTTGAAGGGTTCGAGCCCTTTGTAGATGGCGGCGAAGACGGCTTCGTAGGTCTTGCATTGCTCGATCTTTTTGTAGATGCGGTTTTCCACGAAGATCTGCACGAGGGTCTTGTTGTGGAAATCGTCGAGCAGCTTGGCCTTGCGCAGTTCCAGCTCGCCTTCGAGGATGCGCAGCAACTGCGCGGTGTTTTCGCGTAGCACTTCGTCGATCGTCATCTCGACCGGCCGGTTTTCGCGCAGGCAGATCAGGCGGCTCGAAACGGAGGTTTCGCATTTGGTGAAGGCATAGAGCGCCTGTATGGTCTGCTCCTGCGAGGCTCCGGGCGAGAGCGTCAGCTCGATCTCCACCTTCTCGGCGGTGAAGTCGTCGATCTGGCGCACGGCCACCTTTTTCTTTTTCACGGCGTCTTCGATGGAGGAGGTCAGCGAATCGGTGTTGGTGCCGTGCGGCACTTCGGTGATGACGAGGCGGTTGTTCTTGCGCATCTCGATCTTCGCGCGCAGCTTCACCTTGCCGTTGCCCTTGTTGTATTCCGAAACATCCATCAGGCCGCCCGTCTGGAAGTCCGGCAGCAGGTTGAGTTTGACGGGCGTACGCTTCTTTTCGCGCAGGATTTCAATCTGCGCTTCGAGCAGTTCGATGAAGTTGTGCGGCAGGATGCTGGTGGAAAGACCGACGGCAATGCCGTCCGCGCCAAGCATCAGCATCAGCGGCAGTTTGCACGGCAGGCTGACGGGTTCCTTGTTGCGGCCGTCGTAGCTGGCGATCCATTCCGTCAGCTCCTTGTTGAAGAGCTCGTTGCGCGCCAGCGGGGTCAGCCGGCATTCGATGTAACGCGAGGCGGCCGCACGGTCGCCGGTGAACAGGTTGCCGTAGTTTCCCTGCCCTTCGATCAGGTAGCGCTTGTTCGCCAGCGTCACCAGCGCATCCGCGATCGACGCGTCGCCGTGCGGGTGGTACTGCATCGTGTGGCCGACAATGTTGGCGACCTTGATGAAGCGGCCGTCGTCCTTTTCCTTAAGCGCATGCATGATGCGCCGCTGTACGGGCTTGAGCCCGTCTTCGAGCGCCGGGATGGCGCGGTCGCAGATCACATAGGTGGCATATTCCAGGAAGTTCTGCCGCACCATCTTGTTAAGCGGGCCGTGTTCCGCATGCAGCGGATCGAAACCTTTTCTGTCCTCAACATCGGGTGCCGCCTCTTCAACAACCTCTTCGGCCGTCTCCGCCGCTTCTTCCTCGAACAGCTCCAGTTCTTCGTCTTTTTTCTTCTCAGCCATCTGTATTCGCGTTAATTAGCGTCCATTCGCGGTTTAAAATTGGTTAGAGCATCTCCGCGTCGACGACGAGGTTGTCCATAATGAATTCGCGGCGGTCGGGCGTGTTCTTCCCCATGTAGAAGGAGAGGATCTCCGAGATGGAGTGGTCGCCTTCCACATTGACCTGCGAAAGCCGCATGCCATCGTCGCTGATGAAATCCTTGAACTCCTTCGGCGAAATTTCCCCGAGCCCCTTGAACCGGGTGATCTCCGCGCCGCGCCCGATCTTGTCGATCGCCTTGACCCGCTCCTCCTCGGAGTAGCAATAGATCGTCTCCTTCTTGTTGCGCACGCGGAACAGCGGGGTCTCGAGAATCTTCAGATGCCCCTCGCGCACCAGCGATTCGAAGAAGCGCAGGAAGAAGGTGATCATCAGGTTGCGGATGTGCAGGCCGTCGACGTCGGCGTCGGTGGCGAGGATGACGTGGTTGTAGCGCAGGTTGTCGAGGTTTTCCTCGATGTTGAGGCCGCGCATCAGGTTGTAGATTTCCACGTTCTTGTAGAGCGCGTCGCGCTTGAGGTCGCAAACGTTCAGCGGCTTGCCCTTGAGGGTGTAGATCGCCTGGTTGTTGGCATCGCGGCAACTGACGATCGAGCCGGCGGCCGACTGGCCCTCGGTGATGAAGATCTGCGTTTCGAGGTGCTTCTGCTTTTCGCGGTTGAAGTGGTTCTTGCAGTCCTTCAATTGCGGGATGCGGATCGAGACCGACTTGGAGCGCTCGCGCGCCAGCTTCTTGACCGAGTTGAGCTCCTTGCGCAGCTTCTGCGTCTCCTCGATCTTCGTAATCAGCTTCTTCGCTTCGTCGGGGCTGCGGTGCAACAGGTCGGCGACCACCTGCGAGACCTTCGCCACGATGTCCGAGCGGATCTCCGAGTTGCCGAGCTTGTTCTTGGTTTGGCTCTCGAAGATCGGTTCCTTCAGGCGGATCGCCACGGCGCCGAGCACGCCTTCGCGCACATCGTCGCCGGAAAACTTCTTGTTGGCGTAGTCGTTGATGCCGCGCAGTAGTCCTTCGCGGAAGGCCGAAAGGTGGGTGCCGCCGTCGGAGGTGTATTGGCCGTTGACGAAGGAATAATACTCCTCCGAAAAGCGGTTGGTGTGGGTGAGGGCAATTTCCAGCGTCTTGTCGCAATAGTGCAGCGGCGTGTAGATCTTTTCGTATTGGCTCTCGTCGCGGATCAGGTCGAGCAGGCCGCCCTTGCAGTGGTAGAGCTCGCCGTTGAACCAGATCTTCAGGCTGGCGTTCAGGTAGGCATAGAACCGCAGGCGCCGCGCCAAATGGTCGGGATTGAACTGGAACTTCTTGAAGATGTCGGCGTCGGGCGAAAAGGCCACGAAGGTGCCGTTGGGTTCGGAGGTCTTGCCCTTTTCCTCGCGCACCAGCTTGCCCAGCTCGAACTCGGCCTCCACATATTCGCCCTCGCGGTGGGAACGGACGAGGAAATAGGTAGAGAGCGCGTTCACCGCCTTGGTGCCCACCCCGTTGAGGCCGACGCTGAACTGGAACACGTCGTCGTTGTATTTCGCGCCCGTGTTCATCTCCGACACACACGCCACCACCTTGCCCAGCGGGATGCCCCGCCCAAAGTCGCGGATCGTCACCATGTCCTCTTCGATCGAAACATCGATCCGGTCGCCGTGGCCCATGATGAACTCGTCGATGCCGTTATCGATCACCTCCTTGACGAGGATGTAGATCCCATCGTCATAGTGCGCGCCATTGCCCGTCCGGCCAATATACATGCCCGTACGCAGCCGGATATGCTCCAGCGACGACAGCGTCTTGATCTTGTCCTCGGTGTATTCGTGTTTCTTTTTCGCGGCCATGTGCCTAAATTCCTCTAAAACCACAAGATATGGATAAAACTTTCCCTGGAAACCACAAAATCTAGCAATTCGCCTCAATCCCTTCAAGCGGTTCGCCCCGCTTTTTGCCATCGGGCTTAATATGCCTCTTCACGGAAGAGCGTCTTGAGCTGGAAAAACAGGGAGCTGTTTCCTGCCGGGGATCCCTGCATGCACTTCCGAACCCCTTTGAATTCGACCCGGGCACAGATCGAAACCCACCGCATGATGTTGCAGTTATGCTGACGGCCGTCAGCATAACTGCAACACCTGCGGGTTCTTTTCCAGCTTCGGTGAAACAAACGGCGCGGAGCAACGTTCCACGGCCAACGCCGGAAGACGCATATGCTGAGTGCCCGGCCACGTGCGTTCCGTGGTTGAAAGCTGTGCTTTGCCGAGAACGATACCTGAAGAGATTCTGCGCACGGTTCCCGGGAAAAAAGCACTTCCGTGAAGAACCCTTAATTTCACCCCTTCCCTGTTGACCCCTTCAGCCCCGCAACCGCAGGGCTAGGGTTTAAATCCAACGTGACGATCCTGCATTTGGATATCGCCACGGAGCCCCCTTTCATGGGGGGGGCGTGGGGCCCGTCCCGATCCTCCGCTTGGCTGGAAGAGTGTTTCCTACGGACGCGGATTATCATACTTGCATAAGTAGGAAATCATGAATAGAGCAACAATGATAGGGTGGAATGACATATCTTACTTGCATAAGTATGATAATTGGACGATCCAGGCGGGATTGGGCGCCTCTCCCGGGGTGCGGTGGCGCAGCGGCGGGCTGGATGCCCCGAGGGGCCACTGCCGGGAAGCAGGATGGGAACTTTTTACACTTTCATTGCCTAATCGGGGAATTGGATGTGAATTGGAAATGTGAACCGTCGTGGTTCCGTGCTAAAGATGGAGTGCCATGCAGGATGCTGTACAAATTGAAGCCTTGTTGCGTCGGTTCTATGCGAACCAGGGCAAGTTGCGCGGCTATGTGTTTTCGGCCACGCGCGACTACCATGCCACGGAGGATATTCTCCAGGAGGTGGCAATCGTGGTGGCGAAGAAGGCTTCGACCTACGACACCGGGCGCCCGGCGCTGCCGTGGTTCATGGGAATCGCGCGCAACCAGATCCAGCGCTTCTACCGCTCGAAGGGCCGCGAGGCGGGCCATGTGAGCTTTGAGCTGCTCGAGGATTTCCTGCCGTTGTTCTCCTCCTTCGACAACGAGCAGATTTCCGACCGGCAGGTTGCGCTTAAGGGTTGCGTTGAAAAACTGCCGGCCAAGCAGCGCCGCATCATGCAGTTGCGTTATGTCGAGGAGCTGGACTGCTCGCAGATCTCGAAGACGATCGGCAACTCGATCCAGGGCATTTATGCCCTGCTCAAGCGCATGAAGACGGGGCTGCGCAAATGTGTTGAATTCCAGTTGCAGCAATCGGAGGCGCAATGAACCGGCCTGATCATCAAGAAACGATGGATTTGATTGCGGAATACTATCTGCGCGATCTTTCCGCCCCGGAGCTGGAGCGGTTGCAGGGGCTGCTGGAACAGGATGCCGATGTCCGCAGTCAATTTGTCGAAGCCGGGCGCGACGAATGGCTGTTGCACCATGTGCACCATATGGAAGCCGGCAAAATCATTAATCTGAACACCCGCAAAAGCCGCACCCGCCGGATTCGCGCCATTGCCGCGGCGGCGGCGATCGTTGCCACGTTGGGCACGGTCTTCTATGCCCAGAAGGCGACCATTTCCGAGATGATCGCCTCCAAGCCGTCGGCCCCGGCCATTGCCAAGGTCTCGGATCTCTTTGTGCTGGACGGGCAGGCGATTTCGGTGGTGAACGACGGGCATGTGCGAAAGCTCAATTCCGCATCGAAAATCCGCAACGGCGACCGTTTGGTTATCCCGCCGGGCTGCCAGTTGGCATTCCAGTATTTGGAGGAGGAGACCGAAGTCCAGCTCAAGGGCGGTTCGCTGGTGCACGTTACCGACCGCAACGGGGCCAAGATGATCCATCTGGACAAGGGGCGCCTGTTTGCCGAAGTGGCGAAGCAATCCCCGGGGCAGCCGATGCGCGTCAGCACCCGCGATGCCGAAGTCGTGGTGCTCGGCACCGCCTTCGAGGTCTATGCCGATGCCATTACCCGCCTGGCGGTGACCCATGGCAAGGTCCGCTTCAACTCGCTGGTTAGCGACCAAAGTGTGGTCGTGGGGCCCGGATCCTTTGCCGACTCGTCCGACGGTTCAATCGAAGCGAGCCCGTTCCGCATTTCGCATCTGCTGCCCAAGGAAGATCTTTCGCTCAACCAGGAGAAGGACAAATCCGTTATCGCGGTCGATCCCCAGCGCAAGTACGAGGGTTTCGTTACATTTGACCTAGGCCAGGTGACGGGCCCAATCCTCGAAGCCCGGCTACGCTTGCGCGTGGTCGGTTGGAAAAGTGATTATGGTGGCGATGGCGATGTCCGCCTCTTCCGCGTGGATCCGGGCTTGAAAGGGCTGGGCGAGCGGGTGGAGGTGGCCCATTTCAACGGGCGCGTCGGCAAGGGCAAAGACCTTGAACTCGATCTCGAAACCCGTCTGCTGGATCCCGGCTTGAATGCGTTTGTTTTGGCGCTCGACCGGGGCGGCAACGATTTCTGGTTCAGTTCCAGCCAAGGCGTTGCGCCGCCGATGCTGGAACTGAAGGTCGCGGAAGTCGAATAAGGAAATTTTCACGAATGTACCAAGGGGTGCGTTTCGGCCAGGAATGAGAACCATAACATTGAGAGAGGGGAATATGATGAGGAAAATAGGGTGTCTATTGGGTTTCATGGCGGCGTTTGCGATAACATCGTCGGTTCACGCGTCAACCTACACCTATGGAGCGACGACAGATTTCACCAACCTGAGCTCGGGCGAGGTGCCGTACTATAAGCATACGGCAAAGAACGCCTTGGCCATTGATGCGGCGACCGAAGCCTACCGCAACAAGTTTGCCAAGGCGCGCGTGGTCTTCAACGGAACCGCCGGCACCTACAACCTCGCCTTGACCGCGCTCAAGGAGCTGGACGGCGAATGCTCCTACCGGCTGTCCGTCAACGGAACGCTGGTCGGGTCGCGCACCAACCAGCCGACCACGACCGACTATGAGCCGCAAGACCACTATTTCAACAATGTCCATCTTCCGGCCGGGGCGATCATCGAAGTGGAATCAAACTGCACCTCGAACGAGCAGGTTCCGGAAAACGGCGGCTGGGCCTATGCGCGCGGCCGCTGGACCGCGCTGACGCTTTCCACCACACCGGCGGTGGATGCCGGCGGCGAGCTGAAGCGCTGGCACAAGGTCACGCTGACCCTGGATGGCCCGGACACCTCGGAGACCGCCACGCCCAACCCGTTCACCGACTACCGCATGAACGTCGAATTCACGCATCGCGACTCCGGCAAAACCTACCTCGTTCCCGGCTATTTCGCCGCCGATGGCGATGCCGCCAACTCCGGCGCAACGGCGGGCAACAAATGGCGCGCGCACCTGGCCCCCGATCTGATCGGCACCTGGGACTACACCGTCCTGTTCCGCTCCGGTTCAAACGTGGCGACCGACCTTGGCGAGTGGGCGGGGGCCACCGTGTTCCCCTACAACGGAACCGCCGGAAGCTTCTCCGTTGCCGAAACCGACAAGGGCGCGGACGATTTCCGCACCAAGGGCCGGCTGGTCTACGATGGCTCCCGCTACCTCAAGCACGCGGCCACCGGCGGCGCCTTCATCAAGACCGGCGCCGACGCCCCGGAAAACTTCCTCAACTATCTCGAGTTCGACAACACCTACACCCATACCGGAACCGACTACCGCCGCGACTGGGCCGACCATGTGGCCGACTGGCAGACCGGCGACCCGACCTGGAAGAGCGGCCTGGGCAAGGGCATCGTCGGCGCCATCAACTACCTCGCATCCGAAGGCCAGAACGTCTTCTCCTTTCTCACCTACAACGCCGGTGGCGACTCCAAGGATGTTTGGCCGTTCACCTCCCACACCAATCCGCTCGTCTACGACTGCTCCAAGCTCGACCAGTGGGAAATCGTTTTCCGGCATGGCCAGAACAAAGGCATGTACCTGCACTTCAAGATGCAGGAGCGCGAAAACGACAACCATGCCACCTGGGGGCTCGATGCCGGGGCGCTCGGCACGGAGCGCAAGCTCTACTGCCGGGAGCTGGTGGCCCGCTTCGGCCACCACCTGGCGCTGAACTGGAACATCGGCGAGGAAAACGACCAGACCACCCAGCAGGTCAAGGACATGATGCAGTACATCAAGGATCTCGACCCCTACGGCAACCATATCGTCCTGCACACCTATCCGAACGAGTGGGAGGCCATCTACCGCCCGCTGCTGGGAACGGCGTCGGAGCAGACCGGCGTTTCCCTCCAGTGCAACTATGCCCAGGTGCATTCCCGCACCCTCCAGTGGATCAACGAATCCACGGCCGCCGGCAAGCCGTGGGTGGTGGCCAACGACGAGCAGGGCCCCGCCAACTATGCCAATCCGCCGGACTCCGTCACGACCACCACGCCCAGCCAGGCACAAATGCGCAAGAACGTGGTGTGGGGCAACCTGATGGCCGGCGGGGGCGGCGTTGAACTCTATGCCGGCTACCAAAACCCGCACAGCGACCTCACCCTCACCGACTTCCGTTCCCGCGACCGCATGTGGGACTATTGCCGCTTCGCCAAACAGTTCTTCAACGACCATCTCCTGTTCAGCCGCATGTGGAACATGAACAGCCTGATCGGCAACACCGGCAACGGGAACGACAAATACTGCTTCGGCAAAACCAACGAAAAATACGCCATCTTCCTCGCCAACGGCGGCACCACCTCCATCGACCTTTCCGCCGCAACCGGCACCTTCAAGGTGTGGTGGTTCGATCCGCGCAACGGCGGCGCCCTGCAGGCCGGCTCGGTGGCGCAGGTTTCCGGCGGCGCCTCGCGCGCGGTCGGCAGCGCGCCGGGCAACACCGGCTCCGACTGGGCGGTCTTGATCTGCCGCGCCGGCGAGGAAAACGTGGGAGAGGGGAGTGTCAGCATTGTTCCGTCCGTTAGCGTCGGGGCCGACTCCTACATCATCCTGCCCACCAACGAAGTCACCATCGCTGGCTCCGCGACCGATCAGGACGGAACCATTGCTTCCTACCTGTGGTCGCAGGAATCGGGGCCGAACAACGCGACGCTTGCCGGTGCAACCACGATCAACCTTACGGCATCCGGCCTGGTGAAGGGCGACTATCTCTTCAAGCTGACCGCCACCGACAACGACGGCGGAACCGGTAGCGATTCCATCCGCATCAGCGTTCTCGATCCGGCCGACCTTCAGGATCCGACCGCGGACGGCGGCCCGAACAAAACCATCCAGTTGCCCGTTGGCCAGATTGTCTTTAATGGATCGGCAGACGACGACAGCCACTACTCCATTGTATGGACACAGGTTTCCGGCCCACTCACCGCATCGCTGGGCGGGCAGGGCACCACCAGCCTGACGGCGTCCGGCCTTTCGCAGCAGGGCGACTATGTCTTCCAGATCGAGGTCACCGACATCCAGGGCAACGTTGCGACCGACCAGGTGCAGGTCAAGGTACTGCCGTTGGGGGTCGATGGCGCCTGGATTGAAAAGGACGGCATCGTCGTCATGGAAGCCGAGCATGGCGACCTGGTGTCCAACTGGGTCGCGCGCCCGACGACCCACGGCGCGGCCAATGCCATGGCCGGCAGCCTGGGCGACGGCTGGCTCGAATGGACCGGCGCGCAGTTTTCGGGCAATACCAAGACCGAGGCGCAGGTGAACGGGATCATCACCTATAAATTCAAGATCACGACGGCCGGCGACTATTTCTTCCGCTGGCGCTCCAAGCAGTATGACAATGTGGCGTCCGGCGATGCCGGCAACGATACGTTTGTTTCGCTGAATTCCGGCACGCCGGTTTCCGGCTATCAGGATTTCGGCGACTTCCACAAGGTGTGGGTGCAGAGTCAGGCCGCATGGTCTTGGAGAACCACTTTCGAACCGGTGCATGGCACGCACTATTCCGACAACAACGTGCGCCGCCACTATGAGCCGGGCATCCATACCATCAAGCTGGCCGCCCGTTCCCCCGGGCATTCCATTGACCGCATGGTGCTCTTCCGGACTAGCATTTCGTTCAACGAAACCACCTTCAACAACATGGCCGAATCGCAGCGCGATGGCGGTGGAAATCCCATCGTGGATGCGGGCATCGACCAAACCCTCTTTGTGCCGGCGAGCACGGCAACGCTGGAGGGTTCCGCCGAGGATTCCGACGATGGAACGATTGCCGGTGTTCAGTGGGCGCAGGTTTCCGGGCCCACCAGCATCCCGATGGCGGGTGAAACCAACGCAACCCTTCAACTGACCGGTTTGGTGGAAGGCACCTATGTCTTTGAACTGACCGCCACCGACGACGAAGGAAAGACCGGAAGCGACGAGGTGGTTGTGGAAGTGATCGACGATCGCTTCCCGAAGTTTGTCACCACCTCGTTGCCGGCCGGCGAAGTCAATTCCGCCTACGACCAAACCATTGCAATCCAGTATGGACAGGCACCGTTCACCTGGTCGATCGCCAGCGGCTCCCTGCCGCCCGGTCTCAACTTCGGCAACGGCCGGATTTCCGGAACGCCGACGGTGGACGGAACCTTCAACGTTACGGTTCGCGTCGATGATGCGGATGGCGATGCCCGCCAGAAGGCGTTCGCGTTGGTGATCGACGAGGAATCGTTCGAGGAAACCAAAACGTTCAATGTGGTGCACGATGCCTACATCCAGGGCACTACGCCGTTCAATACCTCCGAGCTGAAGATCGAGGCCAACAACCGCGTGGCCTACCTGCAGTTTGATGTGTCGGGAATCTCGGACGATGTGGTCAGCGCCCAGCTCTCCCTGACATGCGCCGGCGACGCCGGCAGCGGCACGATCCGTCTCTACAAGGGCTCCCACAACACCTGGACGGAAACGACGCTGACCGACGCCAATAAACCGGCGACGGGGGCGGAAGTGGGATCGATGAGCGGCAGCTTCGCCCTCGGAACCACCTACGAGTTCGATGTAACCAGCCTGCTCGATGGCGACGGAACCTACACGCTGGTGGCCAAGATGGACAGCGGCGGCAACGATGCCTGGTTCAGCTCCAAGGAGGGCGCAACCGCCCCGAAGCTTACGGTGGTCTACAACAAGGGCTCCACCACGCCCCCGCCGCCATCGGTCGATTATGTGCTCTTTGAAGAGCCGTTCACCAATACGGGCTATGCAACCACCATCAACGGTTCCGACTGGAATCCGAAATGGGAGGAGGGCACCGACCAGCAGAATCTGCTGGGCGCCAACGGGCAGTATGCGGTGCTCGACACCTCCGTGGCCCAGCGCAACTACCATGCACCCAGCAAACACGGTTTCGCCCTCTCGCGCGACGGCGACAAGGCCGTGATCAGCTCCGACTTCCGCTACTTCCATGAAGCCGGTGGAAACATTTCCACCTTCGTCAACAAAGCCGCCTTTGGTTTCCTGCTGGGTGTTTCGCCCAACTGGCACGAGAACGGCGGCAACGCCTTCACCCTCTGCAACCGCGGCGCCGCGGTTGGCGTCAATGGAACCGGCGAGAACGGAGTCTGGGTGGAAGGCTGGGTTCCCCATGCCGAACTGGGCATCGACACGGCCGCCGGCGGAACCAGCGATTGGTTCAGCGTCGAGCTGACCGTCGAGCGCGGTGCATCCAACTATGTGCGCCATGCCAACATCATCCTGGACGGAACCGTCCGGTTCAGCACCGCGACGCAGGAGCTCGGCACGATTGCCAACGGCGAAACCATCTATGCCGGCTATACCACCGGCTGGAGCTCCACCAATGCCAGCATCGGGGCGTTCAGCAAGATCCCGGAGGTGAACATGGACAACTTCCGCATCGAAGTGTTGCCGTTCAACACCCCCCCGGTGTTCCTGGCCGATCCCATCGACGGCGGCTCAGTCGACCAGGGAACGGCCTATGCCGGATCGCTGACGAATGCGGTGTTTGATGTGGAAGGCGATGCGCTGACCTTCTCGGCAACCGGGCCGGCCTGGTTGGCGGTTTCCACCAACGGCGCGCTCTCCGGTATGCCGACGGCATCCGACATTGGAGAAAACTCGTTCGAGGTTTCCGTGGTCGATGCCGCGGATAACACCAATACGGCAACGCTCGTGATTGTTGTGACGGATGGCCCGCCGCCGCTGGTTTTGGAGTCGCTGTGGAGCGAGGATTTCGAGGGGGCGGCCCCGGGCGCATCGACCAGTGGCAATGCCACGCTGCCCGGAACCGATATCCAAACGGCGAACCAGTTGACCGGCATGGTGGTCGCTGCGCCCGTCGCATTCTCGAATGCATCGGGCCAGGTTGCGTTGCTCTCGTCCGGTGGCGGCAGCTGGGCGGGGGTTCGACCCGTGGCGAACCCGATCGATCTGACGGCATACAACATCCAACCCGGCGACCGCTATCAGCTTGCATTCGACATCTACATTCCGGCCAGCCTGGGCGAAGCCGTGGGCGGAATCCTGTTCCGTTGGAAAGACGATGCGAACACCGGCAATGGCCCGTTCGACTACACCCAGGCGAAGCTGGCGGCGGGGCAGCACCATATCGTATACACGGGCTCGTTCCCCGTGGATACGGGCGCGGGGGATTTTGTTCCGGACCATGTTTATCCCATTATCTACTTCGACCAGGAAGGTGTGGCCGCAACCAACCACGTCTATCTCGACAACCTGGAATTCAAGGTTGGGACGCCTTCGGCCATCGTCATGTCCGACTATACCCAGTGGGCCGGCACCGTCGGCCTGCCGCCGGCAAAGGTGAATCCTACGCTGGATGTGGATGGCGACGGCCTGACCAACATGGAGGAATATCTTTCGGGCTTCAATCCGCTCAGCGCCGCCTCGGTCTTTGCGGTGGAGGCAACCCAGACCATGGACGAGAGCGGTGAGCAGATTGTGCTGGAATGGGAGTCGAAGGAAAACCGCGTTTACAGTATCACGCAATCGCCCGACCTGATCTCTGGCGAGCAGACCGTGGTTGAGGATAACATCCTGTATCCGCAAAACAGCCATACGGTCGATGTGAGCCAGGCCGAGTCCGGGTTCCTGAAAGTGAACGTTAGGTTGCATTAGAAATACAGGTTTTTTCACCACAGAGGTCACTGAGGCACAGAGGGAGGGTGGTCTCTCTGTGACTCTGTGTTCTCTAGCGCAGCGGGTGGTAAAATTGATTCCGGTTTCACCGGAGTGGGAGAAGAAGATGAAGGATAAGACAGTCGCATTATTGTTGATGGCCTTGGCCGTATCGCAAACCTATTCCGAACTGTTGGTTGGAACGCCGACGAATGCGCCCTATGCCGACCGCGTGGCGGTGGGCGAGTGGGGATTCGGGGCGGGCTCCCCGATCCTGCAGGCACGGCCGATCACTACCGGGGCGGAAGCCTATAATCTGACCTCCATCTTTTTTGGTGACCACCTTTACGTTGAGCCGGGGGTGGGGGCCGCGTCGGGCGGCATCAGTGTTTCGGTCTACGGCAACAACGGTTCCGTGCCCGGCGTCCCGGTGGCCGGAGGAATGAATCTGTTCAACGCAACCACGCTGACGGTTCAGGAGATGATGACCGCCACCCGAACGGTCACGCTTGCCGCGAACAGCACCTACTGGTTCGTCGCGTCGGTCGACCAGTCCGGCGGGGCAACGCGATACTGGTGGAATCTCACCGATTCCTCCGCGATCGATTCGGGCGTGACGGGCTATGGCATGCCGCTTACCAGCGCGAACAATGCCGCGGGTTGGCAGGACTATCCCGGCACCGGCCTGCAAATGCAGGTCTACGGAACCGCCGTTCCCGAACCCGCCACGCTGTCGTTTTTCGGCGTCGGCGGAATCGGGGCATGGCTTCTGCGCAGAAGGAACCAAAAACGCTTCCGCCTAAAAACCGGCCCCGAATTCGAGGAGCTCGACTATAGCCGTTCCTTCATGGACGAGGAACGCACCACCACCACCCTCGAACACATCGAGCGCAACCGCCGAAAAGGCGTCCGCACCGTGCTTTGCAGCTAGGAACCATAGCCTCAGTCCAACACGGAAAAACACCGATAGGATGGCCATCCCCGATGTAAGGGTGGTAGTTAGCCTGTGTTTATAATGCTGGTTGCGTAGATGTTATCTAAATTACCCATTGTGAATAAACATATTTGACCAACCCCGTTTTAAGCGTAATTTCGCAATTGGCGATTTTCTCATATTTTACACCATCCGCAGTTAAACGCGATTGGGCGACGGAATTAGAAATATCGTCGAAATTTGATTCATTAGTTCTAACGTTAATTGGAGGTAATTGGTCATGAAAAAACGCACCCTGCGCATATGCAGTGCAATTGCATTGCTCGTCCTATTCACCATGCACACTAACGCAGCATATATCATCGAGGCCAGCGACACCGTTGGCAGGCTCGGGGAGGGCAATTTCTCCTACACAGGGACGGGCGGGACAAGCGCGTCGTACTCTGATGCCAGTGCCGGGACGCTCCCTGCGACGACTGATCCGACACCCACCTTTTTCTCTCTTCGGCATGCGTTCGGTGGCAACGGTACGGCCGATGAATACACCTTTACCTATTCGCCTCTTACAGACGGCGACAATAAGGTGTTTGCCTCGAACACGGTCTACAACCTCCCGCAGAACCTGCGGTCAACGGGGCTGAGTGGTGGCAATGCCGGTACCTATAATGTTTACCGCATCCATCCCCAAACAGGTAACGTGAGTGGCGGTCTCACCACGTATCAGATGTTGGTTAACGGCAGCCTCGAAGGCTCCGAAGCGATCAACCAGAATGCGGACAATCTCGTCGCCGGTGAAAACATCGGCCGCTGGGAACTGCTCGGTAGCGTCGACCTGCTTAACGCTACCGACACCGTCACCGTCACCATGACACCCGAAAGCTCAAGCTACACCTCCATGCGCGCTTCGGGCATCATGTTCGAATATGTTTCTCCAATTCCCGAGCCCTCGGTTGTGGCATTGTTGGGAATCGGTTCCCTTTTGATCTGGGTACGCCGTCGCCTAATGATCTAGATAATCCGACGACTGATCATAGTTCTGCCCGGAAGACTTTTTTATGGCGGCACCTCTGCAATGCGCGGTGTCGCCTTTTAGATTCATGGGAGGTCATACATGAAAAAATTCGTTCCCCGTATCGGTGGTGCAATTGCACTGATCATCCTGCTCACAATCCACACGACCCCCGCAGCATTTATCATCGAAGCCAGTGATGCTTCCGGCAGGCTTGGAGAGGGAAATTTTACCTA
This sequence comes from Pontiella desulfatans, assembly GCF_900890425.1. Classification (NCBI taxonomy): domain Bacteria; kingdom Pseudomonadati; phylum Kiritimatiellota; class Kiritimatiellia; order Kiritimatiellales; family Pontiellaceae; genus Pontiella; species Pontiella desulfatans. Next base: position 1,135,942 of record NZ_CAAHFG010000004.1, read on the forward strand.
CACCGGTGCGGGCGGGACGGCCGCGTCGTACGGAACCTCCAGCCCGGGGGGGCTCCCTGCCGTGTCGAACGACGTGCCTGCCACCTTCTTTAGCCTCAGGAACGCTTTTGGCGGCAACGGCACGGCCGACGAATACACCTTCACCTACACACCGCTCTCCGACGGCGACAATACTGTGTTTGCCTCGAATACGCTCTTCAACCTGCCGCAGAGCCTGCGGTCTTCGGGGATCAGTGGCGGCGACGCCGGCACCTACAACATTTACCGCATCCACCCCCAAACCACGAACGTTAGCGGCAGCAACACCACCTACCAAGTCCGTGTCAATGGCGCCCTCGAGCTCACCCAGGTCATCGACCAAAATGCGTCCGACCTCTCAACCGGTGAAAACATTGGTCGGTGGGAACTGATCGGCAGCGTCGACCTTTCCAACAATACCGACACGGTCACCGTCATCATGACACCGGAGATCTCGTCCTACGTCTCCATGCGCGCTTCGGGAATCATGTTCGAATACGCGGCCCAGCCCCCCGACTTAACCGACACAGACGAAGATGGCATCATCGACGCTTTCGACAACGCACCGCTCCATCCCAACGCGCCGCGCATCGACATCAATACCGACGGGGGGATCAACTACCCTGACCAGCTCGATAACGATCACGACGGCATCGGCGATCCCGCCGATGACGACGACGACAACGACGGGGTGCCCGATGCATCCGACAATGCGCCTTTTGTGGCCAACGCGGATCAGGCCGATACGGATGGTGATGGAATCGCGGATGTCGCCGATCCGTTCAACGATACCGACACCGATAGTGATGGCGTATCGGACGGCCCGCTCGATCCGGATCTCTATGCCCGGGCCCAGGCCGCAAAGATGCGCTGGGCGCGTAGCAACACCCACTTCATCATCCGCATCGATGCGCTATCGCGGGCGTTTCAGAACGAGTTTACCCAGCTCATGACCGATGCGGCGATCCTCTCCCCCGGGGCGTGGGTAACGAACAAATACGACAGCTATAACGGGATCGGCGATGCCCCGGCGGATCCCGGATATCAGGTGCCGGCCGACTTGTCCGGAGGCATGGATTGCCCGATTACCTTGGCCGTGGTTCCCCGGCTGATCTGGAATGCATATGGCGACCCCGACCCGGTCAACTGGATCAACAACCGGATAGGCAATCCCAACCTGGAGATTTCCCAGCATGGAACCTATCACGCCAACAACACCCCGCTCGGCGATTGGAAGGATATGCCCGACCGGAACATCTACAGTAGCGAGACCGCCGGACTCTCCCTCGAAGAATGCTTCCAACTCCTGCGCGTCGGCAAACGGACACTGTTTGGAGACTATGCCTCCGATGCTTGGATTCTTGATTCCGGGGTTGATCCGGCCTCGGCGCCCAAGATTGCCTGGAGCAACGCCGCCAACCCGTTGATCAGCTATGCACCGCCCTACAATACCGCCGACACCGTCTCCCGCGAAGCCATCGCCCAGCTAGGATTCCGTGCATTCTCGGCCTCGACCGCCGAAGAGTCGGGTTTCCTTTCTCCGTTTTTCAGCCCCGAGGGATCGCACCATGAGGCCTTCGACCAATTCGGCATGTACCATGCCAGCGCCGACCGGCAGGTGGATCCGGATGCCCCCGAGGGAATGACCTACCTCGAGTTCCTCCAGTCCATCACCCAAACCAACGGACTCAATACCTGGCTGATCGAGGAGGTTGAATGGTGCACCCGCTACTGCAACGATCTCGATCGCCTCGTGGCATGCACCAATGCACCCGGCGGCATCAACCGCGAGAACAACATGGTCGATCCCGATCGTTGGGCAAATTGGCTGATCCTGCTCGAACACGCCAAGGCCACCGGGGAAGTGATGACCATGGGCGACTATGCATTGGCCATGCAGCTCGACAACGCTCCCACCGTTTCCAATCCGGACCAGCTGGACAGCGATCAGGATGGAATCGGGGATGTGATCGACGGCGCAATGCTCGTTGCGGCGGAAGTGCAGATTGAATCGCCCGGCGAAGCCATGCTATCGGCCACCCTGCTTAACGGGGCCGGGGCTCCCATCCCAGGGCAAACCGTGTTGTTCTTCATCGATGCCAACAACGATGGAACCGAGGAGCAATACTCCGCCACCACCGGAACAAACGGGGTGGCCGTTGCGGTCGTAACGGTTTCCGGCGGGCCGGGCTCCATGTACCTCTACCGGTTGGGTTGGGATGGCGGACTCGTTGCGGCGGATGACAGCAACATCGTCCGGGTCGGGGATCCCGTTCCGCTGAACATCGTCAGCCTCGGCTTCACGCCCGAAGGGCATACCGGAGTGGCGGTGGAAGGGCTCGATATTCGTTTCTCCTATCGGCTCATGCGCTGGTCTGATCTGCTGGAGGCACCCGATGTTGTGGTCAGCAACTTTGCCCCGGATGAAACAACCGATACCATGACGGATACCAACGCTCCTGAGTTCCAGGCATTCTACCGGGTTGATGAGGAATGACGCCGGGTTCAGTCTTCGAGCTCCAGCAACTCGGTGACCGTCACGAAAGAGAATCCCTGGACAAGAAGCCCGTCCAGGATCTCCGGCATCACCGCGATGGTGCGCGCGTGGATGTCGTGGGTCAGGATGATTTCGCCATGATCCGACTCCGTGAGAATGGTGTCCACCACCTGTTCATCGGAAACGGCCATGTCCCAATCGCGCGGGTCGACGTCCCATAGGACGGTCGGGTAGCCAAACTCGGTGAGCACCAGGTTGCGGATGTTGTTGTCCACCGCGCCGTAGGGCGGGCGCATGGTGACCGGCGAAAGGGTGGCCGCCGCCACGACGGCATCACGGCAACCGAGCATTTCGGCAACGACTCCTTCGTCGGTTAGGTCGGTCAGCCGGTCGTGGGTCATGGAGTGGTTGCCGATCTCATGGCCCTCGTTGATCATTCGGCGGACAATTTCTGGAAACTGCTGGGCGTTGCTGCCGACAAGGTAGAAGGTGGCCCGGAGATTTCGTTCCGCAAGAATGTCCAGCAGGGCGGGCGTGTGGTCTGGATGAGGGCCGTCGTCGAAGGTCATGGCAACAAAGGGCGCCGTGGCCGGCATCTTGGGAATCAGCTGCACTTTGAGGAACTGATGGTTGTTTCCCTCCATCGGAGCCATCAGCCGGAAGGTGACGAGTTCGGTTTCGGCATCGGCGTCGGTGATCGAAACCAGCTTGAGATCGGTGTTGCTCCAGTCCAGCAGGTTGGTGCTCTGCAGCACGGCAAAATGATTCGTTGATGCGGCGGCCCGGTTGCGGGCGAAGGCCAGGCCGAAGGTGCGCGCGGTGCCCTGGCCGAAAATCAATGGCCCGGGTGGCCCTGTGTCGCCTCCGCCCGAACCGTCGTCCATCCGTTCAAACAGGATGCCGGCGGCGCGCATTGAGACATAGGTGTTGGAGTCCGGCGTCTGCGTAACCGTGATCAGTCCGTTCGTGTAGTCGATTTCGCCCACCTTGACCCAGGCATCGCCAATGCTGTTTTGATCTACGGAGAACAAGCTGCTGTCGCCGGCCGTTACGACCCGGTAGGTGGTGGGGCCGCCATTGACGTTGCCCGATGTTGGCCAGGTGGCATAGACCGCATAGCGGCCCGGTATGCCGCCAGAAGCTCCGCTGGCATAGTTGCCGTCACCGAGCGGGGTGCCCGGATCAAAATATAGATTGTCAGGGTTTGATTGCGGCGCATAGCTGAACACATAGGTGTCCGGTTCCGAAACTCCGTTTCCTCCGAAGATGCTGTCGCCCCCGGTGAGTCCGATTGCGCTGGCGGCCCCGCTTTGCCCCGCCGCCGTCGTATCGCCGCCGAATGCGAAGCCCGGGCTCGGCTGGAGGATGCCGTCGTCCAGGCCATCGGTGTCCACCTCGATCAGATAGGCGGCCTGCAGGCTGGAGATCCCCATGCCCACCGCTACACATAAGGCTACTGTCAGATGCTTTTTCGTTACAGGCATTTTGAGGGTACGTCACTTTTTAGTCAGATGGATAACTCACCACAAGCCGCGACTTCGAAGTTTGAAGTTTAATGGCGAGAGGCCGTTTAGTCAATGGGGTGGGGCAAGTCAGGTGCCCTGCGTGGTAAAAAACCATCCCGCACCGCCATCATTCTGCTCCAAAGCGCCTTCGCAGCAGAGGATATGACAGAATGATTTCCTTTATGCCGTAGCCATGAATTATTTTGTCCTAAGAGCCTCTTGCAAAACCCTTCGAGTTTGCGAGGCGGTTTTTTGTTAAAAGTAATTGGTTATTGGGCTAAACCGATGGTTGCGTATGACGTGTCCTGATAACCAATAACCAGTACCTGATAACTGGAACGGAAAAACCAGAGGTTTTGCAAGTTACACCTAATTAATCTGTTAAACAAATGGCATGAGAAGAGGTTAAGGGTGATGTCGATCATGAACGCTTTTTCCAAAGAATGGGTTTTAATCCGGGGCGTCACAATCTTGCTTCCTTTTACTGTGACATACCATCTTCAGTTTGCTTGTGGGATAAACTTGCTTTTGGGGTCGTAGAAGCGACGCCCTCGTCGCTTGCAGTGCAGTGGCAAACGGTGAGGGCACCGCTTCTACGATTAGGACGATTCCAAAATGAAGATGGTGTCACGCATCTTGCAACGGCCGTCGAAAGATGCGTGACGCCTTGTGTGGCGTCATCACTCCAGGAGTCCCGTTGACCAAAAGGACAGTTGGATTCTGTCCATAAAACCATTTACATTACGCCATGTTACTGTTAACAAAAAGCGCCTTCCAATGAATGGAGCAGGGCGATGGAGATGGATATGAGACGGGTTTTTGGAGTGCTGGCCGTGGTTGTGGCGGTTGTGGCGCCTGCGTTTTCGGCGGAAAAACCAAACTTTCTGGTGATTCTGGCGGACGATCTGGGGTATCAGGATGTGGGCTTTACCGGATCGAAGGAAATTTTTACCCCGCGGCTCGACGCGCTGGCGGCGAACGGCATGGTTTGCAACAATGGCTATGTCACGCATCCGTATTGCGGACCGTCGCGGGCCGGGCTGATGTCGGGCCGCTACCAGGCGCGCTTCGGTCTCGAAATCAACATTACCTATTCGCCGTATGACCTGCATAGCGGTTTTCCGCTGACGGAAAAGACGATCGCCGAGCGGATGAAGCCGGCGGGCTACCGCACGGGCATCATTGGCAAGTGGCACCTCGGCGCGGCGCAACCGTTCCACCCGAACAGTCGTGGATTCGACCATTTCTATGGGTTCCTTTCGGGCGGGCACTCCTATTTCCCGGAAAACACCACCACGGCCTATCCGCTGCTGCTGGAGAACGGCAATCCCCACTACAGTGCCAACGAGGGGTGCTACCTGCCGCTGATGCGCAACAACCAGGCGGGCGAGTTCAATGAATATCTCACCACCGCGCTCAGCCGCGAAGCCGCCGGTTTCGTGACGCAGGGCGACGAGCCGTTTTTCCTCTACCTCGCCTACAACGCACCGCACGGGCCGCTTGAGGCTCCGAAAAAGACGATTGATCAATATGCACACATCAAAGACAAGCGCCGCCGGACGTATGCGGTGATGATCGATGAAATGGATCGGGGCATCGGCATGGTGGTCGATGCGCTCAAGCAATCGGGCAAGCTCGAAAACACCCTCATCTTTTTCCTTTCCGACAACGGCGGGGTGACCTCGAAACCTGGCCACGAAAATGAAAACTATTCCAACAACGGCCCGTTCCGCAAAGGGAAGGGCAGCATGCACGAAGGCGGAAGCCATGTGCCGTTCCTGGTTCACTGGCCCAAGGGCATCAAGAAGCCGGGAACGTTCGATGGCTTGGTGTCGTCGCTCGACATTGCGGCAACGGCGGTGGCGCTGGGTGGCGGCGACACGAGTGGCCATGCATTGGAGGGCGTGAACCTCGAACCCTATCTTTCCGGCAAGAAAAAGGGATCGCCGCACGATGCGCTCTTTTGGCGGATCAAGGACGGCGTGTCCTGGTGCGTGCGCACGCCGACCGGGAAATACCTCCAGGAAAACTGGGGCAGCGACATTGTCGGGCTATACGACATGGCGAACGATCCCTACGAGTCGACCAACCTGATGGGCAAGGCGCCGGAAAAGCGCGCCGAGCTGGCCAAGCTTTGGAACGATTGGAATGCCGGAAACTCCGCCAACGTTTTGCTGCAGGCCGGCGACTATCAAAAGAAGCGCCTCCAGATGTATGGGGAGCTGCACCGGGAGCTTCAGGAAAAAGCCCGCAAAACCAAACCGGTGGTGATTCAATGAACACTATGATTTTCACCACGAAATACACTAAATACACGAAAGGGAAACGTCGTTCAGGTTTTCGTGTGGTTCGTGTATTTCGTGGTTTGTCCATTTGCTTGCTGGGGACGTTGTCGGTATTCGCCGCGCCGCCGGAGGGCAAGGAGTGGGAGCCATTCTGGCCGATGACCGACGAGTTCGAGGGCGAGATCCTGAACCATAAGAAATGGTTCGATCACAACCCGACCTGGAGCGGCCGGCCGCCGACGCTGTTCCATCCGGATTGCATCGCGGTCTCCAACGGGATGCTGCACATTGCCGCGTTCGATTCGGAGGCCTCGGCCAAGCGCAACCCGCCCGCCGGGTTTACCCATGTGTCCGGGTTTGTCCGCAGCAAGCGCCGCGCGCGGTTTGGCTATTTTGAAATGCGGGCCAAGCTGATGAATTCCTCGCAGGTGAGCTGCTTCTGGCTGACCAATGCGGGGCGCGACGAGTGGTCGGAAATCGATATTGTCGAGGTGCCGGCCGGGTTGGAAAAATATTCCAGTATCCTGCAGCCCAACGTGCACTATTTCCGTGGGCCGCACTACAACGGAACGGTGGACGACCATATCACCGACCAAGGCTACCATGACCTCGGTTTCAACATGGCCGAGGACTTCCATGTGTATGGCATGGAGTGGTCGCCGACCTTCATCCGCTGGTATGTCGATGGAAAGCTGATCCGCGAAAAGCACAACGACAACTATTTCCAGCCGCTGGAAATGAACCTGAACGTGGAGGCCAACCAATGGTTCGGCGCATTGCCCGACGATGCAACGCTTCCGGCAACGTACCAGATCGACTATGTCCGCGCCTGGCGGCTGAAGGAATATTAAATGCGGCCATCATTTGTTGGGAGAAGGATATGAAGAGAAAAGTTTTTGTTGTATTGGCGATGGTTGGTTTTTGCCTGGCCTCTTTTGGAAAACCTGGCCGCAAGCCAAACATTCTGTTTATTATTGCCGACGACCAGTTCCGCGACCATTTCGGTTTCCTGGGCGGCAAGTCGCTGACGCCGCATATTGACCGGTTGGCCAACGAGGGCATCTATTTCGAGAACGGCTTTGTTTCCTCAAGCGTCTGTTCCCCGAGCCGCTACACCTGCATGAGCGGGCATTTTGCGAGCCGCTGTCCGCAGCCCTATTTCAAGGAGGGTTCGACCGAGGATGGCGTGACGCGCATCCTCTGGAACCTCGGCTTCATCGATGGGCAACCCAATGTGCCGCGCGTATTGCAACAGGCCGGATACAAGACCGGCTTCACCGGCAAGTGGCATCTCAACGGAACCATGCACCTCATCGATCCGATCGAGAAGGGGAGCGATCCGTATGATCCCGCCGTCCAGAAGGTCATGCGGAACAACCAGCGGATCATTGCGGAGGAAATCAAGAAGTTCGGTTTCGATTTCACGCAGGCGGTCTACGGCGGAAACCCCGACGACGACAAGACGCTGAAGGCCACCGGTTGCAACGTGCACAACCAGGAATGGAACACCAAGGCGGCCATCGACTTTATCGAGCAAAACCAGGATGAACCATGGTATCTCTATTTTGCCCCGACGCTGATGCATGTGCCCGACACCTTTGCCTCGCTCACCGGCGACCCGCGCAAGAGCGGCATGGGCGTGCTGGACGAACCGATCACCGGTGTGCAGCCCTCGCGCGAGTCGGTGCTGGCGCGCACCAAGGCCGCCGGCATTCCCGACCATAACCGTGCGGCAACCTGGCTCGACGACGGCATCGGCGCGGTGCAGGCCAAGCTCAAGGAGCTCGGGCTGGAAAAGGATACGCTGATTGTCTACTACAACGACAACGGCATGGAATACCACTCCAAGGGAACCTGCTACCAAGGCGGCGTCCGCACGCAGATCATGGCCTACTGGCCGGGCGTCATCGAACCGGGCCGTCCGCAGGAGCTGGTGCAGAACGTCGATTTTGCCCCGACCTTTTTCGAGATGGCCGGCATTGAACCGCCAAAGGACATGATGCTGGATGGCGAAAGCCTGCTGCCGATCTTCCGGGGGGAACAGCCGGCGGATTGGCGCGACGCGGTCTACAGCGAGATCGGCCTGACCCGTTCCGTCACCTCCAAGGAGTGGAGCTATGTGGCCTTCTATGTTCCGCCGAGCCTGCAGCGTACCCAGGCCGAGCGGGTGGCCGAGGCCAAGGAATACTACTATGGCCCCATGCTCGAGGAGCATCCGTGGATGGCGGATCAATATCCCTTCCTGGAGGATGGCCGCTATTTCCAACTGGGCATGAAACCGGGAGGGTTTGCGTTCGAGCGCTGGCAACTCAAGGATCCCGCCGGCACGCCGTGGGCCCCGAACTATTTCGACCAGGATCAGCTCTACAACCTCAAGACCGATCCAACCGAAAAGAACAACCTGGCCACCAGTCCCGAATACAAGGCCCGGCTCGAAAAGATGCAGGGAAGGCTCAAAAACTATTTGGGCAACCTGCCCGGCACCTATCCCGGCCTCAAGGACTAGCAACACGGCGCGGAAGTTGGGGCTGAATGGTTTAATGCAGAATGTTGGCTTCGATGCGTGTGGCGGCAGTTTAAATTTTGCATTGAAGGATGGTGCAAAAAAAGGCGGAACAGTCCGTATGAAGAGAATCATTCTAGGAATTTTGATGATGAGTATGAGTGTGAATGCAGGAAGAAGGGTTGAGGATTTCAACCGGGGTTGGAAATTCAACTTGGGCAATGTGCCGGAAGCCAAGGCGGCGGCGTTCGACGATTCCGGTTGGCGCGGCGTCAAGCTGCCGCACGACTGGAGCGTCGAACTCTCGTTCACCAACAACGCCGGTGGTTGCACGGCATGGCTGCCCGGGGGCATCGGCTGGTACCGCAAGACCTTCATGGTGCCCGCGGCGAGCCAGGGTAAAACCGTGCGTGTCGATTTTGACGGCGTATACAACAATTCCGATGTCTGGATCAACGGCCGCCACCTGGGGCACCGGCCCTATGGCTACACGCCGTTCAGCTACGACCTCTCGGAGCACCTCGACTATGGCGGCGAAAACACCATTGTCGTCAAGGCCGACCGCTCGCGCTTCATGGACAGCCGCTGGTATCCCGGCTCCGGCATCTACCGCAACGTCAAGCTGGTCACGCTCAACAAGGTCCGCATCAAGCAGCATGGCGTCTTCATCACCACGCCAGAGGTGACATCCAAATGCGCGATCGTGCAAATGGATGTCACCCTGGAGAACGCGGTCGATGGTACGGTGCTGAAGACGGTCGTCATCGATCCCGCGGGGAACCAGGTTGCCGATGGGCTGTGTGAAGTTGTTCCCGATGAACTCACGCATCAGGTTTCACGAATCACGCTTCACGTTTCCACCCCCCGATTGTGGGATGTCGACTCGCCGAACCTGTATAAGGCCGTTTCGTCCGTTCTGGTCGGGGGCCAGGTTGTGGACGAGTGCGAAACCGTGTTCGGCATACGCTCGATTCGCTACGATGCGGAAGAGGGCTTCTTCCTGAACGGGAAAAACACGCTGCTCAAGGGCGTGTGCCTGCACCACGACGGCGGATGCGTCGGCGCCGCGGTGCCGGACGGGGTTTGGGAACGGCGGTTGCGCATCCTCAAGGAGGGGGGCTGCAATGCCATCCGCACCGCGCACAATCCGCCGTCGGAGGAGTTCCTCGATCTGTGCGATCGCATGGGCTTCCTGGTGCAGGACGAAATTTTCGACGAATGGTTCAATCCGAAGGACAAGAAAAACAACTTCGAGCTCAAGGAGGAGGACGAACGCACACTCGGTTATTCCGAAAGCTATGGCGCCTGGGCGGAACGCGACCTGAAGGCCATGGTGCTGCGCGACCGCAACCATCCCTGCATCATCATGTGGAGCACCGGCAACGAGATTGAGTGGACCTATCCGGGCTATGCCGATGCCACCGGCTATTGGTTGCCGGAAAACAAGGGCAAGATCGACTACTACTGGGACGAACCCCCTTATTCCCTTGTCGAGCTCAAGCAGCGTTTCCTCGAATCCAAGGAGCGGCAGGGCAAGTTTGTGCTCGCGCACCAGGCGGCCGACCTGTCGCGCTGGGTCAAGGAGCTGGATACGTCGCGGCCCGTGACGGCCAACCTCGTGATGCCTTCGGTCAGTCATTTTTCCGGCTATGCCGACACGCTCGACATCGTCGGCTACAGCTACCGAACGGTGAACTATGACTGGGGGCACCGGCACTATCCGGAAAAAATGATCCTCGGCACCGAAAACTGGGTGCAGTGGGAGGAGTGGAAGGCCGTGCTCGAAAAGCCCTTCATCCCCGGCATCTTTGTCTGGACGGGCATCAACTATATGGGCGAGTCGGCCGAGTGGCCGAAGCGGGGCAATAGTAGCGGCATGCTCGACACGGCCGGTTTCAAACGCCCGAACTGGTGGTTCTTCAAAACCTTCTGGCAGGAATCCGAACCGATGGTCTACATCGCCACCCAGCCGCTCAACGACTCGAACTATCTGCTGGAAAACGGCATCGTGGTGGAGAATCCCGCTCGGCCGCGCACCCGCAAATGGGGCTGGCCGGAGGTCTCCCCGCGCTGGAACCACGGCGCCGGCGAAATGACCTATGTTGAACTCTATTCCAACTGCGAAGAGACCGAGCTCTTTCTCAACGGCCGATCGCTCGGCGTTCGGGAACTCGCCACGAGCGAAGACCGCCTGCTGAAATGGGCGGTGCCGTTCGAGGCCGGCGAGCTCAAGGCCGTTGGCCGGACGGACGGGAAGGAAACCGCATCCCGCACCCTCCGGACAGCCGGCCGCCCGGCGGCGGTTTCGGCGGTGGCCGATCGGAGCGGGTTGAGGGCCGACGGTTGCGATGTCGCGCACCTTGAAATCCAGATGGTGGACGCCAATGGAATCCCGGTTCGGCATATGGACCAATCGGTCAGGTTTACCATCGAGGGCGATGCCCGCAATATCGGTGTTGATAACGGATCGGACCGCAGTGTCCAGGATTTCCAGTCCGATGTCTGCGAGACCCACGAAGGACGTTGCCTGATGGTGCTGCAGGCCGGCGATGCGCCGGGGCCCATCCAGGTAACGGTTTCGGCCGAGGGGCTCGCAAGTGCAGTCGTTGCCTTGGAACAAAACTGAAGGATGAGAACATGAAGCGGATATTGGGATTGCTGGCCTTGGCCATCGTGGGTTGCTCGTCGAGCAAAACGGTGGGTAAAAAATATGAGCCCACCTGGGAGTCGCTCGCGAACCACGAGGCCGCCCCCGAATGGCTGGAGGACGCCAAACTCGGCATCTATTTCCACTGGGGCCCCTACGCGGTTCCGGCCTTCGGCAGCGAATGGTATCCGCGCTGGATGTTTTTCGAGAACCATCCGTTCGGTCAGCACCACCTGTCAACCTATGGCTCGCCGGCCGAGTTTGGCTATCATGACTTTGTGAAGGATTTCACCGCCGAGCATTTCGATCCCGCTGAATGGGCGGAGCTCTTCCGCAAATCCGGCGCACGTTTTGCCGGCCCCGTGGCCGAGCACCACGATGGCTTTTCCATGTGGGACTCCGAGGTCACCCCATGGAACGCCGCTGACAAGGGGCCAAAGCGCGATGTACTCGGCGAGCTGTTCAGCGAGCTCGAAAAGCGCGATCTGAAAACCATCGCCACCTTCCACCATGCGCGCAATCTGCAGCGCTACCGCGACACATGGGAAGAGGAGGCCAAGAGCGATAATCCGAAACGGGCATTCAACAACAGCCATTATCCCTACATCCCCGGCTTCCCGACCGCCTCCGACGATCCCGAGCTGCGCATGCTCTACGGCAACCTGCCCGAAGAGGAATGGAACGAAAAGGTCTGGCTCGGCAAGCTCGAGGAAGTCATCGACAACTACCAGCCCGACATCATCTGGTTCGATTCCTGGCTCGACAAGGTGCCCGAGACCTACCGCCAGCGCTTCGCCGCCTACTACCTCAACGCCGCAAACCAATGGGGCAAGGAGGTCGCCATTATCCGCAAGCAGGAGGATATGCCCATCAACTTCACCATCAACGACCACGAAAAGGCGCGCGAGCCCAAGGCGCTGCCCGAGCTGTGGATGACCGACGACACCATCAGCACCGGTAGCTGGTGCTACACCGACACCCTGAAGGTCAAGCCGCTCTACAAGGTCGTGCATGCGCTCATCGATACCGTCGCAAAGAACGGCGTCGTCCTGCTCAATATTTCCCCCAAGGCCGACGGCACCATCCCGCAAGACCAGCGCGAGGTGCTGCTCGGGCTGGGCGAGTGGATGAAGGCTAACGGCCAAGCCATCTACGATACCCGTCCATGGACGATTGCCGCCGAAGGCCCCACCGCCGAGCCGGGTGGCGGATTCAAGGATCGTGTAAAATTCCTCAACCTCGAATATTCCGCCAAGGATGTCCGCTACACCGCCTCCAAGGATGGCAAGACCGTCTATGCCATTCTGCTCGGCACCCCTGCCTCCGGCGACACCGTGTTGCTCAAGGCCTTCAAGGACGCCGGCGCCAAGGCCGCAGCGGTCGAAACCCTGTCTGGGGCCAAGCTGGAATGGTCGAATTCCGACGAAGGGTTGACAATTGAAATGCCCGCGCCGAAGGATGAAAATGCCATGGCCACCATCCTGAAAATCACCCTCTAATACCAAATTGAACTGATTCGTTTTTTACCACGGAGGGAACTGAGGCGCAGAGGAGCGGGGTTGCACTATTTCTCTGAGCCTCCGTGCTCTGTGGTGAGACCATTCAAGTTAAGTTCCTATTGGCGGTTTAGATTCCGTGTGTTCCGTGTATTCCGTGGTTCATTACGCTTTTTTGCATGAGTGCTGATTGGTGAAAAGTAGCGGTTTATGCCATGCCGGATGGGTTGAGTATTTTGTGGTTGCGCCATTAACCCCTGTAGGGATTCACAAATGGTCTTAGCGGCCATCCCAGCTCCGGCGAGGCGCGGAGAAAAAACCTGCGGTTTCCCGCTTGCCATTTCGGCGCGGATTCGTACACTACGCAGTCTTTTGGTCAATCGGGGCGTGGCTCAGCCTGGTAGAGCGCTACGTTCGGGACGTAGAAGTCGCTGGTTCGAATCCAGTCGCCCCGACCATCTTAAACCTTTCAAACACAGCACTTAATGCAAGTGCTGTTTTTTTGTTGTCTGCCTCCTGCGGCCCCGACTTCGGGGGATACTTCGGGTTCGGGCCGTTTGATTCGTCCGCTTTGCATAGAAGCGGTGCAAATGGTCGCACATAACGGAGACAGGCAATGGGATTGGAAATTGCAAGGAAGAAGGATGGTTCGCTGCGCTCGAAATGGTGGTATGGGCGCTTTACGGTCAATGGCAAGGATACAACCACCAACCTCGGGGTGGAGATCAAAGGCCGGGTTCCCGCGACGCTGCGACAAACCGGCGATGCGGCGTTCGAACATTCCCGTATTACGGCCCAGGTCAAACTGGACGGTTTGATTTTTGAGGCCCGCAGCAAAAAAAATGCGGAAAAACATCTGGAGGAGCTGTACGAGCTTAAGGCGGGCAGCGCCATCGAACAGGTTCCGCTGGCCGACATCGAGCAATGCTGGCAGAATCTACCGAGCCGGAAACGTCGCACCGAGCTGTGGGAGAAAAACCAGTGCGCGACGCTCCGGAAGTTCCGCGAGTTTATAGAGGAACACCATTCGCACGTCTCCTATCTGGCCCAGGTCACGCCACGCATGGCGCAGGAGTGGTTGCGGCATCTCGATGAGCTGGGCTATGCGGCGGCAACCTACAACGACAAGCTGCATCTGCTGAAAAGTTTCTTTGATCGCATGGGTCACGATGCCGGGATTGTGCGCAATCCGTTTGCCGGGTGCCCCACCAAGGTCAAGACTACCGTGCATCACCAGCCCTTCACGCTCGACGAACTCAACCGCATCCTGCAGCACGCCGATGGTGTCATGCGCTCGATCTTTATAGTCGGCATGTGCACCGCCATGCGTCAGGGCGACTGCTGCCAGCTCAAGTGGGAGGACGTCGATCTGCTTGGAGCCTTTATCACCGTCAAGACCTCCAAGACCGGCGAGACCGCCGAAATCCCGCTCTTCCCTGCGTTGCGCGATGAGATCGAGCGTCAGCCCCGAAACAGCAAATATGTATTTCCCGAGGCCGCCAAACTCTACCAAAACAAAAACTTCGGTATGTCATGGCGCGTCAAGCAGGTGCTTAAAGCCGCAAAGATCAAGACCGATCTCGAATGCGAAGACCGTATCCAAAACGCCACCGTCAAGGGATTCCATTCCCTACGCACCACGTGGATTACCATGGCCCTCAGTGCCGGCGTTCCGATGGAGCTTGTCCGACGGGTCACCGGCCATTCCACGGTTGAAGTCGTGCTTAAGCACTATTTCCGGCCCGGCCGCGAAGCCTTCCGCAACGCCCTCGAAACCGCCATGCCCGCGCTGTTGACGCAGGGTAGCGCTCCGGTCACCGAAGGCCCCCTGCAGGAACTTGCACGGCTGGCGCAGGAAGCCCCCGATATGAACAAGGCCGAACTGCTCAAACGCCTTCAGTCTCTCGTTGATCAAATCGCAGCCTAAAGTCTCATCCTTGATCGCCTCCGATAAATAGTGGTACGATTCGCCCGTCTTTCGGGAATGATTATGAAACTTAATGAGCTGGCGAAGAGGGTGGGGAAGAGCGTTCCATATGTGATGACGCTCCAGAAAAAGTTTGGATTGCCGGTCTGCAAGGACTATCCCGTGGGTTATGCCGTGCTGGTTGAAAAGCTGATCTACCTGTCCATCTGCTCCGTGCCCGACAAAGAAATCAAGTCGCTGCTCTCCAAAGAAAAGAAACTGTTGGAACTGTTGAAGGTCGATTCCCTGCATGACGGTGGCCTCTGGTTTGAAAGCATGTGCGTTATGAAGTCCGGCCCGCAGCGGCTATTGCTCTCTGGCTATGACCTGGGCCATCCGGTCGACTGCCCAATCGTTCAGACTGGCCTCGATTCCAGCGACCGCGAAAAAGAACTTTTCCAATCCTCGGAAATGGGCGCATCCGCATTGAAAGAGCTGCAGCGATATTCTGAAATATTCAATACCGTCAAAGTGCGAATTGAGCAGGAGCTGTCAACCGTTGATGATGCATTGAAGTGGAGCCTAAAGATCTGTAGCATGTCTCGCCATAGTTAATATCGGACAAAAGATTTGTGGATAACGTAACGATAAACACATATACGCAAAAGACTGCCGATTTTGTGATTCGGTATGATTCTGTTGTCGGTGGAATCAGTGATTATTTTCTCAAGGCATTTTCCGGTAATTCCAGAATATTGGACATTGGTTGTGGGTCGGGGCGCGACCTGCGTATTCTACATGAACTGGGCTATTCAGCCGACGGTATTGACCCTTGCCGGAAATTTGTTGAGCATGCTAAAGGTCGCATTTCGCAATATGGGGCAGAGGTGTCGGTCGACGCATTACCAAAGCTCTCAACTGTTAAGGATAAATCCTACGATGCTGTCCTTTGCTCTGCGGTAATGATGCATGTACCGGAAGAGGAGCTTTTTGATGCGGCATATGCGATCCGGCGTGTCCTGTCGGAAAAGGGTAGCCTTTTGATATCCATCCCCTTGCGGGATAGCACGATTGATCCGGAAACCCAGCGCGATGCAGATGGACGGTTGTTCAATGGGACGTCTCCAGAACAGCTTGAGCTGCTGTTTGAGCGAATCGGATTTCAAATGCTGAAGAGGTGGGACACCCCGGATGCGTTGCAACGCTCCCGCCGTCAATGGGCCACCATGCTCTTTCAGTTGGAGTCTTCGGCCGGCTCGAGACCCATAGACACTATTGAATCGGTTCTGAACAAGGACGCAAAAGTTGCCACCTACAAATTGGCGCTCTTTCGCTCGCTGGCTGAAATAGCCGTTACGAACTACAAGCTCGCCGGTTGGTTGGAAGATGGAAAGGTGAAGGTCCCATTGGCGGCCCTGGCTGAAAAGTGGATCGAATACTATTGGCCAATTATCGAGGCAAAGGAATTTATTCCGCAAACCACGGGGCGGGCCATTGCTTTCAGAAAGCCGCTCGAAGACCTGGTTCTGTATTACCGCAGTCGCGGGGGGCTCTCGGCGTTCTCTTTGGAATATCGCAATGCCGAGATGAGTGAAGAAGGTCATCAATTGTTGAACAAACTTTTCAGCAAACTGAAGCAAACCATCTGGAGCCAGCCGGTTAAATATGCCGGAGGAGGCGAAGCCTTCTCCGTATTCCAGTATGATAAAACCGATAAAACGGTTCTGGTTGGCAGCGACATCTGGAAAGAGCTTTCTCTGATGGGAACCTGGATTCAGGATGCCACCATTCTCCGGTGGGCGGAGCTAACTGAAAGGATATCGGAGAAAAGGGAAACCCGAATCAAGGCCAGCACGGTAATTGATTGCCTACTTACGGTCCCAATCACGCAACGGGATGTCGGAGCAGCCAAGAAATTTTATGACACCCTTAAGGACAAACGGTGTGTCTGGTCGGATAACTCTATCACGGATAAATATGATCTGGACCATGCCATTCCTTTTTCGCTCTGGAAAAACAACGATCTGTGGAACCTGCTACCCGCGAAATCCACGGTAAACAGCAATAAGAGCGATAAACTTCCGACACAGGCTCTCGTTCAGTCGCGCAAGGACTGCATTGTCGATTATTGGAACTGCATGAACGATGCCTATCCCGCCCGGTTCGAGTACGAGGCTGAAAAGTTTGTCGGCATAGGAGCGTTCGACTCTTCAAACTGGGAGAACAGGCTTTTCGCCACGTTCGCGGAAGCTGTCGAAATCACCGCCATCCAACGCGGAGTGGATCGTTGGAGTATTCCCGTAGCGGCCCGAAAGCCTGTCCGGGGGGAGCCGAAGTTAAGAATCGTTTACGAAGAACCCGATCCCTCCGCAATGTATGCACGCGTCGTGCCGTTGTATTCCCTGCAGGCCGCTGCCGGCGCATTCAGCGGGGTTCAGGAAGTCGAACCCGAAGGCTGGGTTGAGGTGGACACACGCCGTCGATTGAGGAAAGGAATGTTTGTTGCCCAGGTCGTCGGCCACTCCATGGAACCCCGCATTCCGGATGGATCATATTGCCTATTTGATTCCCCCGTGGTTGGCTCTCGAAACGATCGCATCGTCTTGGTGCAACACCACTCAATCGAGGATCCCGACCATGGTGGGCGCTATACGGTCAAGCTGTACGAAAGCCGAAAACACGTCTACTCAGATGAAGCGCAGACAGCGTGGGTACACGACCAGATTTTACTGAAGCCGCTTAACCCGGAATACGAAAACATCACTATCGCGGCCGATCTGGAAGAGTTGAGTGTAGTCGCCGAATTCCTTGAAGTGCTGGATATCTGAGGTGGGTACCTTGGTAATTCATAGATAGTGTTGCAGGGGAGTTAGTAAAAAATACTAGCAAATACGGGTTGTTGATTAATATATTTACAAGAGTATCTCTTGCTGAATTCCCATATGGCTCGTATCGTCTCATATTGTGTAATGTTATTTCTTGGGGTTTAATCATGATTGATATAGCGGTTGCGGGGAAGCTTTCAGCTCTGTTGCAGATGTCCAGTCGGCATCTGTGCGATTGGCTTTTTGATTCATTGCCCAAGCTGGATCAAGCCTGGTGGAGCGCCTTGGTGCTGCCCAATTTATCCTTCCAGCAACGCCAGCGGGTGGAGCAAAACGGTATTACTTCTTTATCGCAATTTGACCTCGCGGCATTGTTGCGCATTCTGGATCGTAATTGGTACGAAATTTCATCCCGCTTCAATCTCACGAATCAGGATCGAAATTTCGTTAAGGAGATGCAAACTGTACGCAATCGTTGGGCACACATGGATGCCCACGGCGTGGATGCGGACGATGTTTACCGCGATGTTGATACATTGCAGCGTTTTTTAAAGGCAATTAATGCGCCGAGCGGGACTGTTGATGCTGTAAAGCAGGTAAAAGAACAGATTCGCAATGCCGCAGCGCCGGAGCCGGAAGTTGTCAAAGAGCCGGAGCTGGAGCCGGCAGTAGAACCCGTTGTCCCGGAGGAACCCGCAGTAGAATCCCCACCTTCCAACGGCATTGGTATCGGCAGTTTGGTCGCTCTTGTCAGCAATCCAGAAAAAACCGGGGCGGTAATGAGTATTGATGGATCTGATGAGACCGCCCGGTACACGGTCTTCCTGGATGGCCGGCCTCAACCATTCTATGCCCCACAACTTCAACTCGCTGAGCAGGTATCCGATAAAAATCTGGTTAAGTTAAGTGAGTTGCACAGCCTGTTGACTGGATTGCAAATTCGCCATCCATCGCTTTCAACCCTCTATTCACTCAACGCGGCTCGTATTGACTTCGTTCCGTATCAGTTCCGCCCGGCCCTCAAAATTATACAGTCCGACCAGCCACGCCTTTTAATTGCCGACAGTGTCGGGGTGGGCAAAACCATTGAGGCTGGTCTTATTCTTCGCGAACTCCAGGCCAGAAGCAATGTAGAGTCCGTACTCATCATTTGTCCAAAACCACTTGTAGCTGAGCGTAAGTGGGAACTTGAGATGAAGCGCTTTGATGAACGTTTTGTCCCTCTCGACGGCAAAGCTCTTCAACACTGTATTCATGAAACCGAGCTGGATGGTGAATGGCCTGACTCGCATGGGAAGGCTATCCTCCCATACTCATTGCTGCAGGATGAAGGCCTGCTCCATGGGAAAACCAATGGGAGGAAAAAGCAAATCGGTTTGCTCGATCTCGATCCTCCTCCCAAGTTTGATTTGGTCATCGTAGACGAAGCCCACCACGTCAGGAATTCCAACACCTTTGCCCATCAGGCCGTCAGCTATTTCTGTGAACATGCCGAGGCCGTCGTTTTCCTCACAGCAACACCGGTACAGATGGGAAATAACGATTTGTACACGCTTTTGAATCTGCTCCGGCCGGATTTGGTAATCGATCCCGAAACCTTTGAGCACATGGCCGAACCGAATCCCCACATTAACAATGCGGTTAATCTGGCACGTGCGGGAGGCGAAAATTGGCAGGAAAACACTGTAGAGGCTTTGCAACGCGCGGCGGACACCGCATGGGGCAAATCAATCCTACGCAATAACCCAGGCTATCAGGCCTTGATTGAAGAATTAGGAAAGGTCCCGTTGTCTCGGGCTGACCGTGTGGCTCTCGTTCGCCAAATGGAAGGCTTCCATAGTTTTTCACGGTTGATTAATAGAACACGCCGCCGGGACATAGGCGCATTTTGTACCCGCAAGCCGGAGACCGTGGCCGTTGAATTCACGGTAGCGCAAAAGAAATTGCACGACGACTTGTTGGAATTTCAGGCCAAGGCGCTGACACTGATGCATGGTGCGCAAAATATTCAGTTCATGATGAGTACCATCCGCCGTCAGGCTGCAAGCTGCATTTTTGGCCTAGCCCCATTCATCACTGATATTCTGCAACGTCGACTCTCAGAACTGGAATGGCTGGAATCTTCTGATGACTCAGGCGATCTTCCCGAGTTTGTAAAAGCGTTAGAAAATGAAGCGTTGGATATCGTCGGAAGTGTCAAAGCACTTTCTCCAGAAGATCCTAAATTTGACGCGCTTTTACGGATTGTCACAGAGAAAATAAAAATGCCGAACAACAAGCTGATGGTGTTCAGTACGTTCCGTCATACCTTGGCTTATCTGGAGAGAAAACTCCGGCAGGGTGGCATTCGCGTGGGAATGGTGCATGGCAACGTCAAAGATGAGGATCGGTTGGTTCTACGAAACAGATTTGAGATGCACAAGGAAGATTCCGATACCTTGGATGTGCTCCTCTTTTCCGAGGTTGGCTGCGAAGGTCTCGATTACCAGTTCTGCGATATGATGGTGAATTATGATTTGCCGTGGAATCCTATGCGTATTGAGCAGCGCATAGGGCGTATCGACCGGCGAGGGCAGAAAAGCGAGGCGGTGGCCATCTATAATATGATTACGCCCGGTACGGTTGACGCGGACATCTATAACCGTTGTTTGTCGCGCATTGGCATTTTTGAGGACAGCATTGGGGAGTGCGAAGAAATTCTGGGGGCTATCACCCGTGAAATCCGGAATATTGCGGACAACCTGGAACTTTCAGAAGAGGAGCGGCAGTCCAGGCTGGAGCAGTTGGCCGATAACGAGGTGAGAAATATTCAGGAGCAGCAGAAGCTGGAAGAGCGGGAGCACGAACTCTTTGGGCTCAGACTGCCGAACAATGCCCCCGATGCGGAACTACAGGCTTCGGAAAGCTACTGGCTGTCAATGGCATCTCTCCAGCGGTTTGTACATCAATATTTGAATCAGCGCCTGGGGAAAGCGGACTATATTCTGGGCGATAAACCGTTGAAAACGGTGCGTTTGTCGCAGGAGGCGCGAAGCAAGTTGCTGGAAGACTACCGCAAGCTCCCCGGCTCAAAAACACCCATGTTCCGGGATTGGGAAAAATGGTTAAAGGGAGCAGAACCCCATGCGGTCATAACGTTCGACTCCTCCTGCGCGGCGGATCATCGCGAAGCACTGTTCGTTATGCCCTTGCATCCCTTGGTTAAGCAGGCGGCTCGCTATCTCGATGTTGCAGAACCCGTCCATACGGCCCTACGTGTGCAGGATGCCGACCTTGCTTCGGGCAGTTATCCTTTTGCCATCTATGCTTGGGAGATCAAAGGGCTGCGCCCGGAACTCCGCCTCGTTCCGGTTTGCAACAGCGATGAAATACGACAGGGCTTCTTCGATTGTCTTGAATCCGGCGCCTCGATTGATCCTTCCACGCATTTGGTACCCGATGAAGAAATCGATTCAATAGACAAAGTGCATCACCGCCTCTGGGAGCAGGAGAAAGCTGAGCATCAGGCTAAAACTGCTGAGATGGTTCGCTTCAGGCAGGAAAGTCTCGAGACCAGTCATCGTGGCCGGATCAATGTCATCGAAAAGCAGATTGACAATGCCACCAACGCCAAGATCCGCAAAATGAAAGAGGCGCAGCTAAACAACGTGCAGGCCGATTATGAACGCAAGCGCGCAGAACTCCAATCTGCGGAATCTGCTGCGGATATTCATGCCCGCCCAGTCGTCTTCGGTACGTTGGTGGTGGAGGCATAGTCGTGCAAAAATTTATTGAGGAATTATTTAAAAAGCGAAGTCAATGGGTTGATGCCAACCGGGCGAATGGCTTTGATGAAGGTATAGCTACTCTACTCAAGGAATTATATCCCGATAACGCGCACTTTCTCTATGAATTGCTTCAAAATGCCGAAGATGCCGAGGCTTCAGAAGTGACCTTTAAACTTTCAGCAGAAAACCTCTGCTTCATCCATAACGGCCGCGATTTTGAAAAGGAAGACATAGATGGCATCACGGGTATTGGAAACACCAAGAAGAAGGACGATCTAAATAGCATTGGAAAGTTTGGCGTAGGTTTTAAGGCCGTCTTCAGCTACACGAATTCGCCCTACGTTCATTGCGATTCAGCTAGCTTCGGTATAACAGACATGGTTTGTCCGATAAACGATAGTCGGCCAAAAGGACTTGCTGCAGGCTACACCCAGTTTGATTTCCCTTTTGATAACCCCAAGAAACCGAAAAAGGACGCGTTCACGGAAATTCAGGAGGGGTTGAACGGATTTTCATCGGCCACGCTGTTATTTCTTCATAACATCCAAACCATTCGGTGGGAAATCGCCGGAGAACCCTTGCATTATCTTAGGCGCAAGGAGGATCGGAACGGGTTCGATGCATTGCCGGTGTTCAATATTGAGTCGGACTCTTTAGAGGAATCGATTTATTGGCTCCGTTTAAGTGCTGCGTGCAAGGAAGAACCAGCACACCCCGTCTCCATTGCACTGCAACTGGCTTCAAAGAAAGTAAAAAAAGGCGCATTTCCTTTCTCGGTAGTGCCGACGGAAGAAGGGCGGCTTTGTATATTTTTCCCGGCGGATAAGGAGCAGACAGATTTAAAATTCCATATTCATGCGCCGTTCGTTTCCACGGTGGATAGGGCCAGCATTCCTTATAAAAACAGGGATAACATTTCACTCCGAGATCAATTGGCCCAGTTGTTGGCATCCTCTTTGCCGATGCTTCGTGATGCCGGGTTGCTGACCTCCAAGTTTCTTGAGATTCTACCCAATAGTACGGATGACCTGGGCGAATTCTATGAACCCTTTATCTCATCCGTCGTGGCCGAAATGCGGGAAAATGCTTTGGTGCCGACAGCATCCGGTGATTATGCTTTAGCCGAGGAGCTTGCCAGAGGACCTAAACGGATCCGCGATTTTATAACGAGTGAGGATCTCCAGTTTCTTTCCGAGGATGAGTATCAGCAATGGGCTGTGGGAACATTTAATCCAAGATCGGAACTGTTTCTAAAGGAGTTGGGTATACCAGAATGGTCCAGTGCAGAGTTGGTTGATGTTATTACCACCAAATGGGGTGGATATTACGAAGACGATGACTCGGAGTGGTTAGACCAAAAAGATACTCCGTGGCTTCGCAGCTTATACCTTTGTGTTTCGGATGAAGATATTTCGTATGGGCTAAAACGGTGCGCAATCGTTCTGGCGTCTGATAAATCCTTCAAAAAACCCGATGATATTGTGTTCAAGCCAACGGGCAACAACCTTTCATCGGTAGCCGGAATATCCTTCGTTCACTCCGGCATCCTAAGGGGTGATAAGAACGAAGTACAAAAGATCAGGACTTTTCTAGAGTCCCTCGGAGTGAAGGATCTCGATGAAAAGCATTTCATAAAAAGTTTGTTAAATAAGCACTACAAGGCGGATGATGAGCCTCCTCCCGCGTTTGAGGAACACATAGAACACGTCAAACGTTTTATGAAGTATTGGAAGCAAACGGATGACAAGGATGTTTTTAGAGGCTTTGTCGTATTATTTTCAGATGAAGATGATGGTTCATTTTGCTCCGTAAGCGATGGCTATCTGGACGAACCCCTTTATCCGACAGGCTTAAGGCACGTGCTTTCAGATTCAAAATATTTGGTTTCAGAACAATATGCCGTACTTGGGGAAACATTCATTGCTTTCGCTAAAGCGCTGGGCGTTCAATGTGGATTAGCCCCTCAACGATGTATGGCGTGGTACAATAAACTGATTCAAGTGCCTGCCGGGTCGCGAGAAACGGTTACGTCGATTAACGAGGATTATGCATTACCCAAGTGTTTAGACCGGCCGCAGTATACTTTTAATATATCTCTGCTTGTGTGGAAAATGATGGTTTCAGCTTTGCCAAGGCAGCTCCAGGCGAGATATCGACCAAACCAGGCGCATGGAACCCAATGTAAACAATCACAATTGGTGCAGGATCTTGCTGTGAAGGAATGGGTACCTGACAAAGAGGGTAATTTTCATAAACCGGCTGAAATGATCCGAGAAGACCTTGCGGTCGAATTTGTATATGACGATAACAATGGATGGCTCACCGCAATAGGTTTTGGCGCTCAGATTGAAGCTGAAAAATTTGAACAGGAAAAAACAACGCAGATACTGCGTAATGAAGGCATCGACCTGTCTTTAGAGGATCTAAAGGTCTTAAGTGAAATCCCCACAGAAGATCTTCATGCGTTGATGGATGAATACCGCTCGCGCAAGGCCGCAGAAATACATCTGCCGCACGTCGTCCGGTGGTGCTCGTCTTTTGTGGAAGCTGGCGGAGCCGTTTCCATTGCACCGGAACGATCTTACCGCAAAGCTCATGCGGCATATCAAAAAGAAACTCAAGCTATCCAAGCTGCTCGTCGGTCTGGATACGGAGGCCTTCGAAGATCCGTGTAAATATTACGAGGCCGGTACTGGTTGGAAGGCGTTATCCTGCGATGAAATATCGCCATCCTTCATGATGCAGTGGGCGATTGATTCCACGCATAACTATGCCTGGGCCAAGCTCGGTACGGTTATTCCGATGGCCGTCGTTTCCGCAGAAGTGGAACGCCAGTTCCCTGGACGGTGGCACGGCGATTTCTACATCGGAGCCCGTGGCATCCGTTTCTGGGATGCCGAATCCGACAACCAGACTGCCGCAGTTGTACGGGAAACCGGGATGCAATGTTTTACCGGTGGTACCGCCTTCGTTCCATGGTCAGTGATTTTAGGTCGCCAGTTCGTCAGTCAGTTTGAGGCGGATCGGATTGGCGGCAGTGTTACCGATGTCTATTTCGATGGGCGCGACTACTGGCGCCAGCGCAGCAGCGGCGAATGGAGATCCTACAGCAAAGCCGACATCGCGCTCTATCTGAAAGTAGATCGCGGTCTCCGTCCCCAGGTTTCACGCGGTGAAACATTCAGCGAAGTCGATCAGGCCATTCTCCGTATCCAGGATCATCAGGACATTCATTGCGCCGCTCCGTTGGTGCATCGTCCAAAAGGCATCGTGCTCATCGACGGCCACCGCGTACTAAACACATCCACCGTCACCGTCCTCCAACCCGCCACCGATGAAGAATACTATCAGGCCGTGTGTTTAGCTGGAGGGGCATCGGCCTCGATGACCGATCCGTCCGCTCAGTCTAACAACCACCAACCATCAACCAACAACTGCCCTTATCCCTGGTTGTACGATTACTTCAACGGC
Organism: Pontiella desulfatans; assembly: GCF_900890425.1. Classification (NCBI taxonomy): domain Bacteria; kingdom Pseudomonadati; phylum Kiritimatiellota; class Kiritimatiellia; order Kiritimatiellales; family Pontiellaceae; genus Pontiella; species Pontiella desulfatans. Next base: position 1,160,862 of record NZ_CAAHFG010000004.1, read on the forward strand.
TATTTTGATCCGCCCGAGCAACTCGACTATTTCTATGCCTGGTTGCAACGCTGGTACCAGTCCGCTCTCGAAGGACGGATGCGGCCCGGGCAGGCTTCCTTCTTTGCCGGAGTTCCAAACACTGGAAAAACCCTGTTATCCAACGTCATTCTATCCCGTATCTTCGGTGGCCATATCGACGCCAGTTCGTTTCTTTCCGGTGAGGATGGTTTCAACAGCCATCTCTTTACCAGTGCCGTCTGGGCGGTGGATGATGTTGTGCCGCTTACGGATAACAAGTCCCATCTGAAGTTCTCTGCCCTCATCAAGAAGATGGCCGCCAATCGTACCTTCTCCGTGCGCGAGAAGTACCGCGTCGACAAGTTGATCGAGTGGAACGGCAGGGTGGTGGTGACATGCAACACCGACCCGGAGTCGATTCGTATTCTTCCAGATGTCGATTTGTCCAACCGGGATAAAATCAACCTCTTCCGGATTGCGGAACGAGATACCTTTACCTTCCCGCGCGATGTCGAATCCATCATTGCCGCAGAGTTGCCGTTCTTTCTACGTTGGCTGCTCGACTGGCAACCACCGGACGAAGTCATCGGCGACACGCGGTATGGAGTGCGGACATACTGCGAGGATTCCCTGTTCGAGGCGGCACGTCATTCATCCAGCGCCTATTCTTTCCTCGAAGTCCTGCTCAAGTTTTTCGAGGGGCAGGTGGAAGACACCTGGGAAGGATCTTCCACAGAATTACTTTCAGCCATGCTAAACGATCAGGATGGTCTGGCCGGCATCGCCGCCAAATATACGCCCGCCAAAGTCGGTCGTGAGCTCTCCAAGCTCGCCTCTCAAGGCTATGCCGTGGAGCAAGGCCGTCGGCACGCCACCCGAGTTTGGATCATCAACATAGCACAACTTTCCGGGAGGGATTTGGATGAAAAAACACCCTTCTAACGGAAGCGCGTCACTTTCCACTTCCATTAAAAAAGTCTCTCAGAGTACTTTTTCACCTCGTTCGGCACGGGAATCGGGGAATTTCTCCCTATTATATATTATTTATATTTTTAGTGGAAATAATGACGCACTGACGCAGAGCCCTGTTTGCAGGGGTTTCAGGCGCGTCAGTATCCGCGTCAGTATAAATTCCGTCCGAAAACGACGCGCTCTAAGATCCCTTGCCTGGGGCATTACTGACGCGCCTTATTTTTTTCTGACGCGCCTGTTCTCGGCTGACCGTTTGCCCATGCTCCCAACCACCATTCATCAACCCAACAACTAATCCCCGGTCCCTCCATGCTCTGCCATAAATGCCCCCATCTCGATTCCATCCAACGCGGTGACTATGCTTCCACTCCCTGGAAAGATACCCCGTGCGCGAAATGCAAACTCGGGGAGGATACCTTTTACTCCGTGCCCTTCGACGAAGAGAATCCGCCAGAACTTGGAGGGACGACCTCCATGTCGTCCTATTCTGTAGCCGGGGGCCGTGACCCCGGTTCTGTCGCTCGCTGTTCGTTGCCGGACGATGTTCTGCTTCCGGCTTCTACATTTGCTACCTGTCTAAAAGGTCTCCTTTCCCTCGACCCCGAGCTTCGCGAAATCGTTGCCATGCGTTTTCTCGGCTTGTCCTACCGCGAAATCGCGGAACGGCAGGGCATCTCCGTCCAGCTTGCCGAGATGCGGCACAAGCGCGCCCTCCGCGACTGGCCGGCCCTCGCCGACCTCTTCCCCAGGAAGATCGCCAAGCAATCCCGACGAAAGGGTAGGGCCTGACCGCCGGGTGCAATGAAAGGGTAGGGCGTGACCGCCGGGCGCGCCGATTCTGTTTGGAGTGCAGCAGCTCGATGCCGCTTTCCGAATCGCGGGTGGCTCGCCTGCTAGGGTTTGTCCACCGCCATTTTCCTCCTCAAAATATATCTCTCTGGCTGCCCTATATTCTTGCCCTTTTCGTTGACAATGTTACCCTCAAAAAAGATGGGGAATCAATAATCAGGGGGTCAGAATGAAGTACAAGAACAAGACTGAATATTTCAAGAAAAATGGCCGCGGTTGGTTGGATCGCAGTGAAGATACTGCGCGTCTAGTAGTGGTTTGCTATGAGTACATGGTTCAAAAAAAACTCTTAACCTCTAAAAATATAGACTCCCTTATCCAACTCACATGGATTACCAAGGGGAAGAAGCCTAACGGCGAAATCGATTTCGATAAATGCCTCACCACGGTGAAACTTCCTGCTCTACAACAGATCTTCAATACCGAAGAGGAAGATCTGGATAAGATGGTGAAGATTATCGCCGAGAAAACCGGTAAGACGGAGCGCAGCTTACATCACATTGTCACCACGCCAACCGGTATTGTTAACTTGCGCAATACTTATCGCGGGAATGTCTCTGGTTGGGTCGTTGATAATCGGCAACAACTTCTAAAAATTCTTCGAGACACACATTCTAATAATAGCGCCAATGGCGCTAAAGATATTGCGAATAGAGTCTCTAAGTTGCCGGGAGTAGAGATCACCGGCAGCGCTCTCCACGCCATGACCTTGCTGTCACCTTTGCTTGCATGTCTTGCACCGTACAATAAGTTCCCCATCATCAACGCCAATTCCTGGGTGAAGGCTATGCTGCGTGAATTACACATGCCCGCAACATCCGCCGCTGATCGGTTTGACGAGTTTACCAATTTATTCATTCGCATTCCGTGCAATGGCCTGGAACTGGACCAAATGGGACCCGATGTTTTTGACCTTTTGACATACAAACCTCTCGCCGCAAAAAAAACGAAGAAAGAGTCAGTTCTGTCGGTCGCTAAGCCGCGTGGCTTATCGCTCAAGGATGCTTCGGATATCAACGATATTTCTTCGTCAAATAAAACCGGTATGAAACGCATTCATAACAGTATGACGAATGCGCTTAAAAAGCTAACTGATGGCAAATTTACGGTTCGAGAGGGCACAGGAAATGTAGCTAAATTCGACGCGCTCATCGAAGACTATGCTCGAGGCCGTGATCTCTTGGTAGAGGTCAAGTCGTCATGGGATACCGGAGTTGTTCGCCTGGCTGTTGGTCAGTTGTATGATTACCATCGTCATCTACCAAGTCGTCATAAAATCGATATGGCTGCTCTCTTTCCGTCGCGGCCATCAAAGCATGCTTTCGATCTGTTGGAGGGGCTCGGGATCAAAGTACTTTGGTTTAAGACTGCGGCATATAAGTCCATCGTTTCTAACGATCGCTCATTTTCGCTTTAACAATAGGAGACCCCACATGCCTAACTGGGTCTATAACGAACTCTACATCACCGGCCACGAAAAGGCCCGCAAGGCCCTGTGTCGACAGGCAAAAGGGACCTATACCGAACGGGGCGGCAAGGTGCGTAAATCGCCCTTTATGTTTAGCCGTTTTTGTCCGCCACCACCGTATGAATTGTTGGAGGGTATTTATGCCTTGGAAAAAGATGATGATTGGCCGCTGGATATGAAATGGCAGTCCGACAACTGGGGGTGCAAATGGGATGTTGCCGGCCGAAGTGATCTCCTGCGCGTGACCAAGTCGAGTCATGTTTATTCACTGCTTACGGCCTGGGCTCCGCCTTCGGCATTCATACGCAACCTCTCATGCCTTTATCCATACCTCCACTTTTCACTTCATTCTACATACCCCGCCGGAGGACGCGGTATCGAAAAGTTTGTCGGGGGTTATAGTAACTACTCGTGTATGTATAAATCCAAACTAAGTAATGTGGGTAAACTCCCCTGAACCTACAGATCCTTTTCCATCCCATGGAACTACTGGAGGGTCGTACTCTGTTACGACCTTTTTTCTTTTCGTCCAATTGCTTTCGCCTGATCTCAATTGTGTGTTTTTTCGTGGTTCCTCTATCCCACCCACCATCCCCTACGCTGGAAACCCGCCAGAACCTGCTACGCAGAACCTTGCCTGTCCGCCGTAGTCTTGACGTAGGAGGATCACGTTTCCAGCTTACCTACGCCGCACCGCCAGGTGCCCTTTGTTCCTTCCGGTCCTCCAGGGCTACGGGGCACGCACCTACGGTTTGCCGCCCCGCGTCCCTTCCGGCCCGTCATCCACAAAGTTCACCTCGCGCTGCTTCGTGTTACCCCCCAAGCCCCCCGCTGCGGGGGGATGTCCGCCGCGCTTTGAGCCAAAGCAGAAATTGTTCATCCAGCTTCAATCGGCCATCCTTCCGCATCCAGCGCCCAGCTACGCAGTACGCTGTCTGCTGCAGGCTGTCCTCAATCAGCTTCCTTCACAAATTCTCCTTTGTCAGCGCGGTATGGGTGTCGGCTGCTCCCGCCACCCCGCGCCGCAGCGCCAGGCGTCATTTGCTCACTCCCTTCCGCCCCGGCTCAACTCGTACCTCATTCCGCCGGGCGGAAACTCGTTCCCAAACGCCCCCTCGCGCTGCTTCGTGTGACCCCCAAGCCCCCGCAACGGGGGATGTCCGCCGCGCTTTGAGCCAAGAAAGAAATTGCGCAGTCCGTCCGCTTCGCAAGCTACGCTCCCGGCCCCCGCAAATTCTCCCTTGCCAGCGCGATGTGGGTGGCGGCTACTCCCGCCACGGCGCGCTTCAGCCGCCTTTGCGTTCCGCTCACCGGCCAGCCTTGGCAGGGGCGCTGATGTTATTTTCGCTGCGCTCAAAAACATCATCGCCTGATCCTGCCAGCCTGCCCGGCCAAGCCCTTCGGGGAGCTCCACGCAAATTCGGCTCAAGCGCTTCAAAAGCACTCCGAAAGCCCGGCTGATCCGAACGGCTCAAGGCGTTCCGGTCGCAGACTCCCTTCTCGCCTTCAGCCGCCCGGGCCGGACTTCCTCCGGGGACCTACGGTCTACCCTGCGGGGCTATGGATGCTCCCTCTCTTAGGATGAAGCAAAGAGCGGCTCGTTCCTCACACGCCCCTTGCTTTCGTGCTGCCACCGGCATCGTTCCGCTGGCGTTGGCAAGATCGCAAACCCGCATAATGCGTGATTATGTTCAGTGGTTTTTGGAAATAAAAATTTCAACCACCCAACATAACAAGTCATTATGCGAGCTTGCTCATAAAGGGTGGCCGTCTCCGGCCACATAAGGGGGGAAGCCCCCGGCGGGGCGCCCGCTTCCCCCTCGGCCTTCGGCCTCACCCCCTTGCCCCATAGCGGTCACGCTTTCGGCGGAGCCAAAAGACGCGCCAGCCCCGGCCCCTTCCTCCAGGTTCTTTTGTTGAGTGTTGTGGCGGTCGGGCGGGGCGGCCGTGGTCGCGTGGTTTCGGCTTACGCCTACACCCACCGCATCCCCCGCCCGCCCGGCCTTGGCGCGTCCATCTCGCAGGCTCGCTGTCCGCGCCCCGGCCCCCGCCCGGGAACCGGGGCTCCGTGCGCTCGGGTTTTTTTAATTGTCGCGCTACGGAGCGGCCGCCCCGCGGCTGCCTGCGGGGCAAGTGGAAGTATCGCAGGTGGTTGCGTGCAAGCGAAGCAAGCTCAGCCTGCTCCCCTGGTTTTTCCAACCTCTGGAAATCCTCTTTCCAATCCCTGGAATGTTCCAGCCTGCTCCCTCGCTTTTCCAGCCATTGGAAGTTTCCAACCCTTGGAACCCGGCGTCGCCACTTCCAGTCATTGGAACTTTTTGGGGAGAGGGGGTAGGGGGGAGTGGGCCCCAAACGACGTTTCACATCGTTTCAGCCTCGCAATCAATCCTCATTCAGAATTCGCATTCGGTATTCGATATTCCGGCGGCGCCCGCGGATGGTTTCCCCCGGAGGGACCCCCCTTCCAGCGCTGCGCGTGCGCGCCGCGCCCTGTTTCCCATTGATATTAACAATGGTTTGAAACGATTTGGAACACGACCGCCCCCCGTTTGATTTCCGCTCTATAGATAAGGAGGCTTTATGCCATTTGAATCCGGACAATCAGGAAACCCGATGGTCGCCCGAAGGGTGTTAAGAGCGGGCGAGTGCTTGCGCTCGGCGTGCTCGACGACCTGCTCAGGGATGAAGGTGCGTTGGAGACCCTCCGTGAAGGTCTTCAAAAATCGCTCGAACGCGATCCAGTCTGGTTTTTCCCCGCATCATCATGCCGCTGCTTCCCAAGGACGCAACGGTTCAATTTGATAAAAAGGAGCCATCCAATGGGTGCGCCTATCTACCATCCCTTTCCGGACAGCTCACATCCATCGATCTAAATCCCGCTTCCGGGTCGTCTGCACCGGGCGCCGTTTTGGAAAAACCTCTGCCTTGCCGGAGAGATAATCGATCGTGGTGGTCTGGTGCCGGGAGACTATGGCTGGGTAGCACCCACCTACAAGTAGCGGAACGCGGGCGCGAAGCACTCTGCTCGCTACTGCCCGGTGCTTGCCGCTCTGTGGGCCGAACCCCGACGCGGGTGGAGTTTCTTCGGAGAATGATGAGCTGGTCCGCGTCTGGTTCCTCTCCGCCGATAATCCCGAAAACATCCGGGGCTACGGATCCGCGGTCTCGTTATCGATGAGGCGGCGCTGGTGCCGCTCGATGTCTGGAACTACATCCTGCGGCCCACCATTGCCCAAACCCTGGCTGGGCGGTGTTCATTTCCACCCCAAGGGCGCAACTGGTTCTACGACATGTACACCCGTGGCAACGATCCGGAAGAACCTGACTTCGAGTCGTTTCATTTTCGAAGTAACGAGGTAATACTTCCCGGCTGAAGAATGGGATGAAGCACAGCGGACGCTTCCGGCCGATGTTTCAAGCAGGAGTACGAAGCGAATTCCTCGAGATTCCGCGGGTCTTCCGCAAGGTATCGTCCGGCCTGATCCCGAATCGGCTATACCCGCGATGACCGCGCGGGCGGTGGTGATCGGATGCGACGTGGCCAGTGCGCTTAACCCCGATTTTCGGACCACCGGCTTAGTGGAACTGCGTCCTCAACATGGTACAAAAGGACGCATGGAAATGGGAGAAAACGAAGAACATTCACGGACAAGTCAAGGCAAGTGGCGATTGAGGCCATCAAGGGCGTGAGACATTGGCGGAGCTGGCATCGGATATCAGTCCATCCGAACCAGATTTCGGATTGAAGAGCAGTTGCTTTCGAATGCGCGGATCTTTTTGCATCGGGAAAAAGAAGCAGGCTCAAACGAGAAGAGCTTACGGCTCCCTTTACGAGAGATCGGGCGTCTGAAGATGGACGTGAAGTGGCTCGAAAAAGCTATGAGCCTGCCGCTCAACGCCGCAGCTGGGTGGAGCCCGGCACCGATTATTCGGTTCGGCGGCAGTGTAGGCTAGCAGGCGTCCCCAGATCGGCTTCTACTACGACCCCGCCCCGCGCCGGAGAACCTCTTCTGATGCTTTCGATCGACGAGCGTATCTCCGGCATCCGAGTTCGGCTATCCACGCATGACGACTGGTTGCGTATCAGCACTAGATGTCAATCACAAGCGGGTCGCCCGCCTCATGCAGCTGATGGGGATTAAGGCCATCAAGCCCGGTCCGCACACGAGCAAGCCCGCCCCGAGGCACAAGATCTACCCTTATTTGCTGCGCAATGTGGACATCGAACGGTGAACCAGTTTGGATACGGACATCACCTACATCCCATGCGGCATGGATACATGTCCTGACCGCCGTAATCGATGGTACAGCCGCTATGTGCTCGCCTGGGAGCTCTCAAGCACCATGGAGAGCACGTTCTGCTTGATGCGACTGAGCTGCGCTGACCAGGGGAATCCGGAGATATTCAACACCGACCAAGGAAGCCAGTCACCTCGAACCTCACCGGTGTCCTGTTAAACGGAACATCACCATCAGCATGGACGGGCGAGGCCGGCGTTGGACACGTATTCATCGAACGACTGTGGTCGGTGAAGTATGAGAAAACTATCCGCATGCTATGCCGACGGGCATGCGTTGCATCGGGGCCTTGACAGCTATTTAAATATTACAACACGAGAGGAAGCACAGCGCTCTGGACAACGCACCCCGCCGAGGATTCATGGAGGGCAGTCAGAACATATCGCAAGTGATGCCGTCGCTGCGCTCGCCCTCGGCCTCCCGGCCGCCTTCGGGGACGGGCTCGCTCCGCGACGGCATCATGGAAGGGCGGACGACCGCCCTTCCATGATGCCGTCGCGGAGCGAGCCCGTCCCCGAAGGGCGCCGGAGGGCCGAGGGAGGAGCGCAGCGACGGCATCACTTGCGATCATGTTCTGACTGCCCCTCCATGAATCCTCGGCGGGGTGCGTTGTCCAGAGCGCTGTGCTTCCTCTCGTGGTGTAATATTTAAATAGCTGTCAAGGCCCGATGCAACGCATGCCCGTCGGCATAGCATCGGATAGATTTTCATACTTCACCGACCACAGTCGTTCGATGAATACGTGTCAACGCCCGGCCTCGCCCGTCCTGCTGATGGTGATGTTCTCGTTTAACAGGACACCGGTGAGGCGTTCGAGGTGACTGGCTTCCTTGGTCGGTGTTGAATATCTCCGGATTCCCCTGCGTCAGCGCAGCTCAGCGCATCAACGCAGAACGTGCTCTCCATGGTGCTTGAGAGCTCCCAGGCGAGCACATAGCGGCTGTACCAGTCGATTACGGCGGTCAGGTAATGTATCCTGCCGCATGGGATGTAGGTGATGTCCGTATCCAACTGGTTCACCCGTTCGAGTCCACATTGCGCAGCAAATAAGGGTAGATCTGTGCCTCGGGGCGGGCTTGCTCGTGTGCGGACCGGGCGTGATGGCCTGAATCCCCATCAGCTGCATGAGGCGGGCGACCCGCTTGTGATTGACATCATAGTCTGATCACGCAACCAGCCGTCATGCGTGGTAGCCGAACTCCGGATGCGGAGATACGCTCGTCGATAAACGCATCAGAAGCAGGTTCTCCGGCGTTTCCGGGGCGGGGTCGTAGTAGAAGCCCGATCTGGGGACGCCTGCGAGCCTACACTGCCGCCGAACGAATAATCGGTGCCGGCTCCACCCAGCTGCGGCGCGTTGAAACGGCAGGCTCATAGCTTTTTTTCGAGCCACTTACGTCCATCTTCAGACGCCCGATCTCTCGTAAAGTGGAGCCGTAAGCTCTTCTTCCGTTTGAGCCTGCTTCTTTTTCCCGATGCAAAAGATCCGCGCATTCGAAAGCAACTGCTTCTTCAATCCGAAATCTGGTTCGGATGGACCTGATATTCCGTGCCAGCTCCGCCAATGTCTTCACGCCCTTGATGGCCTCAATCGCCACCTTGCCTTGAACTTGTCCGTGAATGTTCTTCGTTTTCTCCCATTTCCATGCGTCTTTTGTACCATGTTGAGGACGCAGTTCAATTAAGCCGGTGGTCCGAAAATCGGGTTAAGCGCACTTGGCCACGTCGCATCCGATCACCACCGCCCGCGCGGTCATCGCGGGTAATAGCGATTCGGGATCGGCAGGACGATACCTTGCGGAAGACCCGGCGGAATCTTCGAGGAATTCGTTCGTACTCCTGCTGAAGACATCGGCCGGAAGCGTCCGTGTGCTTCATCCATTCTTCAGCCGGAGTATTTATCTCGTACTTCGAAAATGAAACGACTCGAAGTCAGGTTCTTCCGGATCGTTGCCACGGGTGGACATGTCGTAGAACCATTGCGCCCCTGGGGGGGAAATGAACACCGCCCAGCCCAGGGTTTGGGCAATGGTGGGCCGCAGGATGTAGTTCCAGACATCGAGCGGCACCAGCGCCGCCTCATCGATAACGAGACCGCGGAATCCGTAGCCCCGGATGTTTTCGGGATTATCGGCGGAGAGGAACCAGACCGCGGACCAGCTCATCATTCTCCGAAGAAACTCCACCCGCGTCGGGGTTCGGCCCACAGAGCGGCAAGCACCGGGCAGTAGCGAGCAGAGTGCTTCGCGCCCGCGTTCCGCTAGTTGTAGGTGGTGCTACCCAGCCATAGTCTCCCGGCACCAGACCACCACGATCGATTATCTCTCCGGCAAGGCAGAGGGTTTTCCAAAACGGCGCCCGGTGCAGACGACCCGGAAGCGGGATTTAGATCGATGGATGGTGAGCTGTCCGGGAAAGGGATGGTAGATAGGCGCACCCATTGGATGGCTCCTTTTTTATCAAATTGAACCGTTGCGTCCTTGGGAAGCAGCGGCATGATGATGCGGCGAAAAACCAGACTGGATCGCGTTCGAGCGATTTTTGAAGACCTTCACGGGGGTCTCCAACGCACCTTCATCCCTGAGCAGGTCGTCGAGCACGCCGAGCGCAAGCACTCGCCCGCTCTTAACACCCTTCGGGCGACCATCGGGGTTCCTGATTGTCCGGATTCAAATGGCATAAAGCCTCCTTATCTATAGAGCGGAAATCAAACGGGGGGCGGGTCTGTTCCAAATCGTTTCAAACCATTGTTAATATCAATGGGAAACAGGGGCGCGGCGCGCACGCGCAGCGCTGGAAGGGGGGTCCCTCCGGGGGAAACCATCGGCGGGCGCCCCGGAATATCGAATACCGAATGGCGAATTCTGAATGAGGATTGATTGCGAGCTGAAACGATGTGAAACGTCGTTTGGGGCCCCACTCCCCCTACCCCCTCTCCCCAAAAGTTCCAATGACTGGAAGTGGCGACGCCGGGTTCCAAGGGTTGGAAACTTCCAATGGCTGGAAAAGCGGGGAGCAGGCTGGAACATTCCAGGGATTGGAAAGAGGATTTCCAGAGGTTGGAAAAACCAGGGGAGCAGGCTGAGCTTGCTTCGCTTGCACGCAACCACCTGCGATACTTCCACTTGCCCCGCAGGGCAGCCGCGGGGCGGCCGCTCCGTAGCGCGACAATTAAAAAAACCCGAGCGCACGGAGCCCCGGTTCCCGGGCGGGGGCCGGGGCGCGGACAGCGAGCCTGCGAGATGGACGCGCCAAGGCCCCCGCCCGGGA
>NZ_CAAHFG010000005.1:300000-456172 GCF_900890425.1 Pontiella desulfatans
GGAAGGAAGGGCACAATGAACCGAAAAAACTTCATCAATACCGTGGCAGCCGCCTCTGCCGTATCCGCATTGGGAGCCCGGGCCGCAGGCCATGCACCCAAGTCCGAATTCAAGATTTCGCTCGCGCAATGGTCGATCCGCAACCTGCATCGCGGAAAAGAGCCGGGGGCGGATCTGCTCGATCCGCTCGATTTCGCGAAGTATGCCAAGAACACGTGCGGCATCGATGGCATTGAATATGTCAACTCCTTCTATTTCGGGAAAGAGGGCGACGCAACCTATTTCGCCGAACTCAAGAAGCGCGCCGAGGGCGAAGGGGTCAAGAGCCTGTTGATCATGTGCGACGGTTGCGGCCGCGTTGGCGATCCAAAGGAAGCCTCCCGCATTGAAACGGTTGAAAAACACAAGCCATGGATGGCCGCCGCCGCGCAGCTCGGCTGCCACTCCATCCGCGTTAACGCCGGTAGCACCGGCAGCTTCGAGGAGCAGCAAAAGCTGGCGGCCGACGGCCTGGCCAAGCTGGCCGATGCGGCCAAGCCCTACGGCCTGAACGTCATCGTCGAAAACCATGGCGGGCTGTCGAGCAACGGTGCCTGGTTGGCGGGTGTGATGAAGATGGTCGACCTGCCGACGGTTGGAACGCTTCCGGACTTTGGGAACTTTAAGATCGATCGTAAAACCGGCGAAGAATACGACCGCTATCTGGGCATGAAGGAACTCATGCCGTTTGCCAAAGGGGTCAGTGCCAAGAGCCACGCGTTCGATGCCGAAGGCAACGAAACCAAGAGCGACTATTTCCGCATCATGAAGATCGTGGCCGACTCCGGCTACCGGGGTTATGTTGGTGTCGAGTGGGAAGGCTCCAAGCCCGGTGCCACGGAAGGCATCCTGCTGACCAAGGCGCTGATCGAGCGCGCCGTCGCGGAACTTTAATTTTTTTACCACAGAGGGCGCCGAGATCACCGAGGAAAAGCCTCTGTACTACTATCCGTCAATTTCTTGTTTTCCTGGCAAATTTTTTCACCACCCGCTGCGCTAGAGGACTCTGAGGCACAGAGGGTTAGGATGCTCTGTGTCTCTGAGATCTCTGTGGTAAAAAATCCGTGTCTTCGGTGTTCATCTGTAGCTTCAAATAATTTGGTTGCGGCACCGCTGCTCCAGGCTCTCCGTGTCCTCTAGCGAAGCGGGAGGTTTAATTATTTTTCGCTTTGCCATAGACAAAGCAGTCGCAGGTTTCGCCGTTGAGCATGAGTTTACCTTTGGCGATGCCTTCTTTGCGGTAGCCGGATTTTTCTGCAACCCGCGCGCTGGCTTTATTGGCTTTTATCATGTTGATTTCGATACGTGTGATGCCGAACTCTTCAAAGGCCATCTTTTCGATGAGCTTCACGGCTTCAACTGCGATGCCTTTACCCCAGTATTCTTCATCTACAAAATAACCGACCTCTCCGCAGTAGGGCCGGTGCGACTCCCGGTGCACGCCGACAGCACCGACAATTGTATCTCCGTATAGGATCGTGAAGTTGAACCAGACCTTCTGCTCGCGCCATTCCTTGTTCTTTCGCAGGAAGTCCCGCTCTTCCTTGATGGTCTTAGGTTTGGCCGGGAAGTAGGTGAAGTTCTGGCTGTTCAGGATTTCATAAAACCGCTTGGCATCCCCGAGCTGCTGGTATCGTATGGTTACGCTCTTTTTCATGGATGGAATATGAGCAAAGAAAAAGCCGAGGTCAATGACCCCGGCTTTACTGTTTTCCAATGGTTGGAAACGCTTAGTAGTTTTCGCCCAGGACTTCGAAGTGCGCCTGCGGGTGTGCGCAGGCCGGGCACATGCCGGGAGCCTCTGCCGCCTCGTGGATGAAGCCGCAGTTACGGCACTGCCAGATGACCACGCCGTCTTTCTTGAAGACCTTTCCGGCTTCGAGGTTGGCCAGCAGATCGCGGTACTGTTTTTCATGCTGTTTTTCGGCAATGGCGATCTTTTCCCAGATCACGGCCGCGGCTTCGAATCCTTCCTCGCGGGCCTTGGCCGCGAAGGCCGGATAGAGCTCCGTCCACTCTTCGTTTTCGCCATCGGCCGAAGCTTTCAGGTTTTCAGCCGTGGTGCCGATCACACCGGCCGGGAACATGGCCGTGATCTCCACGCCGCCGCCTTCGAGCTGTTTGAAGAAACGCTTGGCGTGTTCCTTTTCCTGGTCCGCGGTTCTTTCGAACATGGCGGAAATCTGCACGAGGCCTTCCTTTTTCGCGGCGGATGCGAAGTAGGTGTAGCGGTTGCGCGCCTGGGATTCCCCCGCGAAGGATTTCAGCAGGTTCTGTTCGGTTTCCGTGCCTTTGAGGCTTTTCATGTTTTTCTCCTTGGTTAGTTAGTTCTGTTAATCCCGAACGCTTCGGCTGCCCCTGCAACCGAAGCGATTCATATACTCTCTTAAACGAGATCGAAGCGATCAAGGTTCATCACCTTGTTCCAGGCCGCAACGAAGTCGTTTACGAATTTTTTCTTTGAATCGTCCTGTGCATAGACTTCCGCCAGAGCACGAAGTTGCGAGTTTGCGCCGAAGACCAGATCCACCCGGGTTGCCGTCCATTTGCGCCTGCCCGTTTTGCGGTCGAATCCTTCGTAGAGGCCGTCCTCTTCCGCCGAAGGCTTCCATTCGGTGCCCATGTCGCACAGATTCACGAAGAAGTCGTTCGTCAGCGTTTCCTTCTGTTTGGTTAAAACGCCGTTCTTCGACTTCTTGTAGTTGGCGTTCAATACGCGGAGGCCTCCGACCAGCACCGTCATTTCGGGGGCGGTCAGTGTCAGCAGCTGCGCACGGTCAATCAGCAGTTCTTCCGCCGGGATGGAATAATTCTTCGGAAGATAGTTGCGGAACCCGTCGGCTACCGGCTCGAGGTAGGCGAACGAATCCACCTCGGTCATTTCCTGCGAAGCATCCGTCCGTCCCGGTTTAAAGGGCACGGTCACCTTTGGGCCGCTTTTTTCGGCAGCCTTTTCGATGGCCGCGCAGCCGCCCAGCACGATGAGGTCGGCCAGCGAGATCTGCTTGTTCTGTTTCTTGTGCTTGCGGTTAAACGTGCCCTGGATTTCTTCGAGCACCTTGAGCACTTTACGCAGTTGCGCAGGTTGGTTGACTTCCCAGCTCTTCTGCGGCGCCAGCCGGATGCGTGCACCGTTTGCTCCGCCGCGCTTATCGGAGCCGCGGAAGGTGGAGGCCGAGTTCCAGGCGGTCGAAACCAATTGGGGAATCGGCAGTCCAGACTTGAGAATCTGTTGCTTGAGTTCTTTGACGTCGGCTGCGCTGGCCAACTTATGGTTTACCGGTGGAACCGGATCTTGCCAGATCAGGTTTTCGGCCGGTACTTCGGAACCAAGATAGCGCGATTTAGGGCCCATGTCGCGGTGCGTCAGCTTGAACCACGCCCGTGCAAACGCATCATAAAACGCATCCGGGTTTTCCAGATAGCGCTTGGCGATCTTTTGGTATTGCGGATCGAACTTCAGCGAGAGATCCGCCGTTGTCATCATGGGCGGATGCTTTTTTGACGGATCGTGCGCATCGACAATCAAATCTTCCTCATCCACATCGATGGCATACCACTGGTGCGCGCCGGCCGGACTCTTGACCAGCTCATAGTCGTATTTAAGCAGTACCTTCAGGTAACCCATATCCCATTTCGTGGGATTAGGCTTCCAAGCGCCTTCGATGCCACTGGTGATCGTGTCGCCGCCCTTGCCGCTCTTGTAGTTGCTCTTCCAGCCCAGCCCCATCTCTTCGAGCGGAGCCGCCTCGGGTTCGGGGCCCACATGCTTGGCGGGCCCCGCGCCGTGGCACTTGCCGAACGTATGGCCGCCCGCAACAAGCGCAACCGTCTCTTCGTCGTTCATGGCCATGCGCGCAAAGGTTTCGCGGACATCCTTGCCGGAGGCCACCGGATCCGGATTGCCGTTCGGGCCTTCAGGGTTCACGTAGATCAGCCCCATCTGTACGGCGGCCAGTGGATTATCCTTCTTTTTAACGTCAAGGTCCCGGTCATCGTTTTCAAGCCAGCCTCTTTCGGAGCCCCAGTTGACGTCATGGTCGGGCTCCCATACATCCTCGCGTCCGCCGCCGAAACCGAAGCATTTGAAGCCCATCGATTCAAGCGCAACATTACCGGCAAGGATGATCAGGTCGGCCCAGGAAATGTTGTTTCCATATTTTTGCTTGATCGGCCAAAGCAGCCGCCTTGCCTTGTCTAGGCTAACATTGTCCGGCCAGCTGTTGACCGGAGCGAAGCGTTGCTGGCCGCGTCCGCCGCCGCCCCGGCCATCGCCGACGCGGTAGGTTCCGGCGCTATGCCACGCCATGCGGATCATGAGGCCGCCGTAATGGCCCCAGTCCGCAGGCCACCATGCCTGGGAGTCGGTCATCAGCTCGGTCAAATCCTTCTTGACCGCTTTCAAATTCAGTTTCTTGAACGCTTCGGCATAGTTGAAGTCCTCTCCCATGGGGTTGGACTTCGACGAATGTGCGTGCAGGAGATCGAGCCGTAGTTCATTCGGCCACCAGTCCCTGTTTGCCGTTCCCCCGCTGGAATGGCCCATTCCCGTCACCGGGCATTTGCTTTCGGTGTTCATGGTTTGTTCCTCATGGTTGGGTTGCATGTATGGCAGACGCCGCGCACCTGCACATGCAGGCTTTCGGCGCTGCCGAGAGCTTCGATGCCATCCGGCAGGGTGGGTTCGTCGTTTAAGTAGATGTCCGAAATGCTGCCGCATTTCGTGCAGATGAAATGGTGGTGCGTATCGCCGTTGGCGTCGTAGCGCGCGCGGCCGCCGATGGGATCGACCCGGCTGACGAGCCCCATTTCCTCCAGCGATGCCAGCGTGCGGTAGACCGTGTCGTGCGAGATGGTCGTCAACCGTTTTCGCACGCGCCGGAAGATGGTGTCGGCATCGGGATGCTCCCCGGTGCTCGCCACCTCGCGGAAGACTTCCAGCCGCTGGTGTGTCATGCGCAGGCCGTTTTCGCGACAGACTTCCGTCAGCCGCCCCAGCCGGGCTTCCACTTCACTTGGATCGATGTCAGGCATGTTCGATATTCGTGTGGTTCGAGATTTCCGAGTTGGTGGTGAACAGCGATTTGCTGTTCAGCCCGTGCACGTCGGCGTTGCCGGTGATGCGGGCGAAGGTTTTGAGCTCTTCGGTGCAGACGGTCAGATAGTTGGCCAGACGCTGGGCCGATTGGTCGATGTTGAGCCGCTTGCGCAGCTCGGGTTCCTGGGTGGCGATGCCCATGGGGCACTTGCCGGAGTTGCACATGCGGTATTGCTGGCAACCGATCGCCATCATTGCCGCGCTGGCGATGGCAACGGCGTCGGCCCCCATGGCGAGCGCCTTGGCCATGTCGGACGAAACGCGGAGGCCGCCGGTGATGATCAGGTCGACGGTGGCGTTGTTTGCATCGAGGAATTTCCGGGCGCGGTGGAGGGCATGGATGGTCGGAACCGAGGTGGCGGCCTTGATGTGTTTTGGTGCCGAGCCGGTTGCTCCCGCGCGCCCGTCGAAGGTGATGAAATCCGGGCCGGCCGACAGCGCGAATTCAAGATCGGCCTCAATGTTGCCGGCCGCCATCTTGATGCCGATGGGCCGCCCTCCGGAACGTTCGCGCAGCCAGTCCACCTTGGTCTTCAGGTCTGTTGCCGATTGAATGTCGCTGAAGGAGGAAGGACTGATGATATCCAGCCCTTTTTCACGTCCGCGAACCGCCGCAATTTCATCCGTCACCTTGTTGCCGGGCAGGTGGCCGCCCATACCGGGCTTGGCCGACTGGCCGATCTTGATTTCGATGGCGTCGGCGTTCCGGAGGTTTTCCTCGGTCACGCTGTATTGGTTCGGGACGTATTCGAAAATATATTTGTGCGCCAGCGCGCGGCTTTCGGGCAGGATGCCGCCTTCGCCGGAACACATGCCGGTGCCGACCATGCCGCTCCCCTTGGCCAGCGCCATTTTGGCCTCTTTCGAGAGCGCGCCGTACGACATGTGCGAGACCATCACCGGGGTATCCAGCTCCATCGGCCTGGCCGCATTTTTCCCGATGATGGTCTTGGTGGAAACGTCGGCATCGTGCGCCAGCGGCATCGGGTTGAGCTGCGCGCCTTTAATCAGGATATCGCCCCACGAAACCACCGGCAGCTTCGTGCGCATCGGCTCATGGATGGAATGGCCGGTTTGCGCCATTTCGTGGATATCCTTCATCCAGTCTTCCGTGTCGTCGGAGGGCCGCTCCCAGTCTTTCAGATAGGTGGACGGATCCTGTTCCTTGGGTTTGTCGGACGGAATCAGTTGGGTTGAATGGCCGACCGGTTCGCCTTCGGCCGGCTTCTTATTGAACAGCGCCTTGCTGGCTCCGCAGACCGGGCAGGCCCAATCGTCGGGCAGCTCGTTGCTGTCGCTGTGTTCAAAACCGCAAACTGTGCAAACGTAAGTGACCATTCTTTTCCTCGTTGTTCGGGGTGCGAATTAAAGCCCTATCGACCCCGTCTGTAAAACCTTGTTCATTGTTTTGCCTATTTAGGATTGAATCCTAATAGTGGAGTTCCTAGACCAACTCCGGGTCGCACATGATCTCCACCAGGGCTGCTCCTTCATGGGCCAATGCCGCTTTCACGGCTTCGGCAATCTCTTCGGGTTTTTCCACGCGGAATCCTTTTGCGCCGCAGATCTCGGCATATTCCGCGAAGTTTGGATTATGCAGTCCGGTTTCCCAGACTTCCATTTCGGCCATGCGTTGCTCGGTGCTGATTTTGCCAAGCTCATTGTTGTTGATCAGGATATGGGTGATGTTCATGTTGTATTTGACCGCCGTGCACAACTCGCCCATGTACTGGCCGAAGCCGCCGTCGCCGGTGAGCGCAACGATCGGCCGTTCCGGCGCGGCCGCCCAGGCGCCCATGGCGGCGGGATAGCCGAAGCCGATGGAGCCGAGGTAGCCCGACATCAGAACCGGCTGGCCCTTGCTCTCGAAATATCGACCGAACGAATAGGTGTTGTTGCCCACGTCCACGGCGATCACCGCATTGTCTGGGATCAGCTCGCTGAGTTGGGCAAAGACGGAGGATGCGTTGAGCCCCTTGCCGTTATCTTTTGTTGCGCGGTTTTCCTTCTCGGCTTTCCACTCCGCCTTCTTCGCCGCGATCTCTTCGCGCCGGTCGATGCTCTTCGGGTTTTCCAACCCTTTGGAAAGGAGGTTGGCTGTAATCCCGATTTCTCCGACCACCGGAACATCCACGGAATGGAACTTGCCCAGTGTGATCGGATCGAGGTCGACCTGGATCGTTGGGATGTCTTTATTGATGCCGGTGTGCTGCGAGAACGACGCGCCGAATACAACCAGCAGGTCGGCGCTGTTCATGAAGTGCGCCGAAACCAACGTTCCGCTACGGCCGAGAACGCCGCAACCCAGCGGGTCGTCATCGCGGATCAGCCCTTTGCCTTTAAAGGTGGTGATGACCGGGCAGTTCAGTTCATTGGCCAGTCTTTTCACGGCATCCATCTGGAAGCGTGCGCCGTGGCCGACGATGATGGCCGGGCGTTTCGCTTGGTTCAACCGTTCCAGTGCTTGGGACAGCGCGCTTTCCGGTGGGGTAATGTCGAGGGCGGGAAGCCGGCCTTCCGGGGTGCCGGCTTCTTGATCCGGCGCAGGGAGGGTCTGCACTTCGTTGGGATAGATCAGGTGGCCAACGTCGCGCTGGAGGATCGCGTTTTTCAGCGCCAGGTTCATCAACTCTGCGTGGTGGCTGGTATCGAGCACGGTCTGGCTCCAGCAGGCGACGCTGGAAAAGGCCGAGGCTAGATCGACCTCCTGGAACGCGCCGGGGCCGAGCACCTGCGTGTCGATCTGTCCGGTCAGCGCGAGGATCGGTATCCGATCCATCCGCGCATCCCACAGTCCCGT
This sequence comes from Pontiella desulfatans, assembly GCF_900890425.1. Classification (NCBI taxonomy): domain Bacteria; kingdom Pseudomonadati; phylum Kiritimatiellota; class Kiritimatiellia; order Kiritimatiellales; family Pontiellaceae; genus Pontiella; species Pontiella desulfatans. The sequence continues at coordinate 307,938 of NZ_CAAHFG010000005.1, forward strand.
CAGCAGGTTGGTTGCGCCGGGGCCGGCGATGGAGAGGCAGGCGGCGGGCTTGCCGGTCAGCTTGCCGAAGGCCGAAGCGGCGAACGAGGCCGCACCCTCGTGGCGGATGCCGATATACTTCAATTTGCCGGCCTCGCACTGTTTGCGGATGGCATCGGCGAGTCCAAGGTTGGAGTGGCCCACCATTCCGAAGACCGTGGTGACGCCCCAGTTGATCATGGTTTCGACCATCACGTCCGAAACGGTCGGTTGCTCGGTGGATTCCGGCACCGTCTCTTCAGGGGTCTCGGAAGTCATCGGCGAAAACTCGGAGGCGGGGACGCCGCAGACGGGGCAGGTTTCCGGAGGTTCGGGGCCATCGTGTTCATAGCCGCAGACATTGCATTTCCATTTCATCGCCAATCTCCAGATTAAGGATGGTTCCTATATCGGAGATGGTCGCAATAAGCCAGAAATAAAACCCTTACATCAATATACGTATTTTATCTAAAAAGGGCTAGGCCTTGCGGGCAATGAACTGGACGACGGCGGCGGGGCCGGAGTGTTTGGTGCCTTCGTTGACTTCGCGTTCGGTTTCCAGCGCCTGCACGATGTCCAGCGCCTGGAAATCCTGCTTAAGCATTTCAGCCGAGAACAACAACTCCGGAACCGGGGGGCCACCTGTGCCGGAGGTTTTGAGCTGTTCCACGGTATAGGCTTCGAGCAGGAAGACCCCGCCGTCGGTCAGGCTCTTTGCGGAAGCTTCGTGCACTTTTTGGCGCAAAGATTCCGGCAGGTGGCAAAAGATGGATACGACGTTGTCCCAGCGATTCGGCTCGATCGCAAAGTCGTTCAGATCGGCATGGACGGTTTCAATTTCCACCCCGTTATCGGATGCAAGCTTCCGGGCTTTTTCCAGCCCCACCAAGGACATATCGACGGCGGTAACATTGAAGCCCTGCTTGGCGAGATACACGCTGTTTCTCCCTTCGCCATCCGCCAGGCAAAGCACGCTGCCCGGTTTAAGTTTGCCGACATTGGTACCTAGAAAATCATTCGGCTCGGTGCCGAAAATATATTCATCGGCTGAATAGCGTTCGTCCCACATCTATTTTTCCAAGGGTTGTATGTTGCCACGCGCGAAATCCTCGAAGGCGGAAAGCCCGGCTTTGGCTCCTTCGCCCATGGCGATGATAATCTGCTTGTAGGGCACGGTGGTCAAGTCCCCGGCGGCATAAACGCCGGTCTTGTTTGTACGGCAATGGCCATCGACCACGATCTCGCCCATGGGATTGAGTTCCACCAAATCCGCAAACGGTGCGCTGTTGGGTACGAGCCCGATCTGCACGAAGATGCCATCGGCCACGACCGTTTCGAGTTGGCCAGAAGCCCGGTTTTCGAATTCGATGCCCGTCACTTTGTCGCCATTGTCGATCACTTTGGCTGCGGCGGCGTTGGTGTGGATGGTTACATTTTCCAAAGACTGGGCTTTCTCGACCAGAACGCCGTCGGCTTTTAGCTGGTCGGCGAATTCGAGCAGGGTGACCTTGGAACAGATGCCCGCCAAATCGATGGCCGCCTCGACGCCGGAGTTGCCACCGCCGACCACGACGACGGGTTTGTCTTTATAGAAGGGGCCGTCGCAGTGCGGGCAGAAGGCCACGCCGCGGCCAATGTTTTCTTTTTCGCCGGGAATGCCGAGCTGTCGCCACTTGGCACCGGTGGCCAGAACCAATGCGCCGGTGGTGACCACTTCGCCGCCTTTCATCTGCAGCGTTTTGCGGTCGCCATCTACGATGCGTTCCACGCGGCGGTGTTCGAGAATATCGATCGGATATTCGCTGATGTGCTCGAACAGGCTGTTGGCCAGGTGCGGCCCTTCGGTGTAGGGGATCGAGATCAGGTTTTCAATGCCCTTGGTCTCGTTGACCTGGCCGCCGATCTTCTCGGCAATGATGGCGGTCTTGAGGCCCTTGCGGGCGGTGTAGATCGCGGCCGATGCTCCGGCCGGGCCGCCACCGATGATCGCCACGTCGTATTGCTTGGTTTCGGTGGTCTCGATTTCGCCGGCACCATAGTGCGCTTCCAGCTTGTCGAGCAGCTCGGCCAGATCCGCTTTCCCGGCATGCAGCAACGTATCGCCCGCAACGACGGCGGGTACGCCCTGGATTTTTCGCTCGGAAATCTCGGGTTGGAAATGGGTGCCTTCCACCATCTCGTGCTGGAAGTCGGGATGGATCAGCGCCATCTGGTTGAGCGCCTGCACCACGTCCGGGCAGTTGACGCAGCCGGTGGAGACATAGCTAACGAGCTTGATCGGCCCTTTGAGGGCGGCGATCCGGTTCTTGATTCCATCATCCGGCCACTTGCCTTTTCCGTCGGCGTTGAGGATGGCAAGAATCAGCGTCGTGAATTCGTGGCCCCCGGGAACGCCGCGGATGACGATGGGCAGCGCCTCGCCATTGCGCTCGAAGCGGGTTTCAAAGCCTTCGGCATCCTGCTCAACGAGTTCGATCTTATCGGAGACCGACGCCACGTCGTGCATCATTCCAACCAGTTCCTTCTCCGCCGCATGGCCCTTGGCGGAAACCAGCAGTCGGTAGGATGATTCGAGATCGGCATATACGGTTTTGAGTTGGTTGAGTGTGGCTTGGTCGAGCATGGGATTTCTCTTATATGTGAATTGTTTTGCTAAAGAAAATGCCGCCCCCCGCAAAAGGGAGGAGTAGCGGGGGGCGGCGGGTGTTGCGGGGTGGGGGATTGATTAGATTTTGCCGACGAGATCGAGGCCGGGCTTCAGGGTGTCGCCGCCGGGCGTCCAGTTTGCCGGGCAAACCTGGTCTCCGTTCTCGTGCACAAACTTGGCGGCTTCCAGCTTGCGCAGCGCTTCGGCGGCGGAGCGGCCGATGCCGAGGTCGTGGATCTCTGCGGTTTTCAGGTTGCCGTCGGGATCGATGATGAAGGTGCCGCGCAGCGCCAGACCTTCTTCTTCGATGTATACGCCGAACTGCTTGGAAACCGCGCCCGTCGGATCGGCGCCCATCGGATAGTCCACCTTGCCGATGGCGGGCGACTCGTCGTGCCAGGCCTTGTGGACGAACGCGGTGTCGGTGGAAACGGAGATGACTTCCGCGCCGGCTTCCTGGAATTTCGGGTAGAGAGCGGCCAGGTCTTCAAGCTCGGTCGGGCAGACGAAGGTGAAGTCGGCCGGGTAGAAAGCCAGCACGACCCACTTGCCCTTGTAGTCGGACAGTTTGATGTCCTTGATTTCGTCGTTCTGGAAGGCGGCCATTTTGAACTCTTCTACGGGTTGTCCTACTTTGATCATTTTCTTTCTCCTGTGTTGGTTGGTGTTTCTGGTCAGTTTTCTCTTCGTTTTCATCTCTAAACTACTTCTCTTGATTGGGGGTTGATGCCTTCGGCGTCTTCTCCCCTGTTTTATCCCGAGTTTTGATTGGATAAGATGGGGTCGTTCCAAGCCCTTTTGCCGCACGCAAAAAAAACAGGGAAGACCCCATGAAAAATGATCTAAGGAAACTGCTTCGCTGGGTATGTCGCAAGCTTACCTACAACGATCTGGCTTCGGTGGTGCCGGTGCTGCTCGAAGTACTCAACGGTTCAAGGCAGGATATCGAACTCAAGCCGCAGGAAGTGCGGCCTCCGCACTATCGCCAGTTCCGGGTCGATCCTCAACCGCCGCTATGCGAACCATTGCTGCCGCACGCACCGCAAAAGGACTGGGAGGAGCTTCAGGCCGACCATTTGCGCGCCACGGGAAAAACAATCGCCAAGGTAGCGCGTCGGACGGGTTCGCCCATGCCGCCTGAAAAATGCCGATGCCGGCACTGCCATGCCCCCGTGCGCTATCTCTACCTCAACAACGGAAAGCTTGGGTCGCAGGTTCAGTGCAAGATCTGCAAAAGGACTTCGCCAACCGACAAGCCCCGGCGCGAAAGCAAGGCGCGCTACTGGTGCCCGCATTGCGGCTATGCACTCTTTCGATGGAAGGAGGATGGCCTGTGCACCGCCTTCAAGTGCCCGAACGACCACTGCCCCGTCTACGTACGGAACCTCGCCCAGCTCACGCCCGAAGAGCACGCCATGCGCAAAGCCGGAAACATCAGCCAGTTCAAGCTGCGCTACCACTTCCGCGAATACCACTTCGCCTCGCAACACCTTCCGCTCAAACGCCCCGAAGACGCCCCGGTCGATCTCAACCGCATCCCCCCCAGCCTGCATACCCTCGGACTCTGCCTCACCTTCTCCATCAGCCTCGGACTCAGCGCAAGGCTCACCGCCCAGGCGCTCGAACGCGTCTTCGGGATCCGCATCTCGCACCAGACCGTCGTCAACTACATCAAGGCCGCAGCCTGCCAGCTCGCCGACTTCACCGATGAAAACAGTCCCGTTCCCGAAGGAACCTGCGCGGCGGACGAAACCTACATCAAGATCGGCGGGAAAACCCGCTACACCTGGCTCGTCATCACCGAAACACGGCGGGCCATCTGCGGCTACAACCTCTCCGAAACCCGTGGGGCCGAACCGGCGCTCGGACTCATCCAAAGCATGTGCGGCCCGCCGGACGCGCCCCGGGCCGAAGCCTTCGAACTCGTCACCGACGGCCTGCCGTCCTACGACAGCGCCACCGTCGCCTACAACACCGCCGCCGTGGTGGCCGGAGGCGAAGCAGTCCTGAATAAACGTACCGTCATCGGACTCAAGAACCTCGATCCCGAAAGCGAGACCTACCGCGTCTACAAGCAGCTCATCGAGCGGCTCAACCGCACCTATAAATACCACACGCGACCCCGCGCCGGCTTCAAGAGCTTCGACGGAGCCACGGCACTCACCACGCTCTTCGTCGCCTACTACAACTTCATGCGCCCGCACGGCAGCCTCGGCGGGCATCCGCCCGTCGCGATCGCCTGCCTCAAAGGCAAGAGGCTCTACCCCGACATGTGGGTCGAGCTCCTCCGGCAAGCCGCATGAACAATCAAAACTCGGATGTCAAAGAACACGAGGCTTTCGCCTCAGCTACCCACAGCCCCGCTGTGCGTCGCCGCCCTCATCAGGGCTAAAAAACAACAATCAAATCATCGCCGACACAGAAACCATCCCCATCAAAAGCCTTCTTTCGGCCCAGTAAGGGGACCCATCTCACCTTGCTTCTCTGCCATCGGCTCTTTCATCGAAAATTTTACAGAACCTGGTTGGTTAACGCTGTTTCTTTCGATGCGCAATAACCTGCACTAGGCCATGGGTTTTGTAAAATATATAGAATTTACTAGTATGATAAATATTGCTTATCGAACAGGGGTGTGTGATTTTTCATTTTTTGGTGAAGTAATATGAATCTACAGGCATTCAAATATCTATTGGCACTCGAAGCGGAAGGTGGGTTCCACCGAGCGGCCGAGGCGTGCAACGTCAGCCAACCCGCGTTGAGCATCCAGATCAAGAAGTTCGAGGAGGAATTGGACATCCGGTTGCTTGAGCGTGGCCACAAGGGGTTCTTCTTCACCCCCGCCGGCAAGGAGGTGCTGGAGCGCGCCCGGATCGTGATGCAGCAGGTGGCGGAGATTGAAGAACTCTCCGAGCTTTGGAACGATCCCTACGCCGGCCAGCTTTCCATCGGGGCCTTCCCGACGTTGGCTCCCTATTATTTGCCGTCGATCATCGACCACCTGGTTGATTCCTATCCCAACCTGCAGGTCAACCTGGTTGAGGAAAAGACGCATGTGTTGCTGGAGCGGTTGAAGGCCGGCACCATCGACGCCGCGTTCCTCGCGCTGCCGGAGGATGAACCCGCGCTTGAATGCGGGACGATTTTCTCGGAGGAGTTCCATGTTGGCGTTGCGCCTAACCACCCATTGGCCAAACGGAAAACCATCACGCCCGAAAAACTATCGGAAGAAAAACTGCTGTTGCTGGAAGAGGGGCACTGTTTGAGAGGGCAGGCCTTGGAATATTGCGCCACGGCGGGCATTGGCGAAGTGCTGAACTTCCGTGCCTCTTCGATGGAGACATTGCTGCAGATGGTTTCCATGGGGAGGGCCGTGTCGCTGATCCCCGACTGTGTCGCCAAGCGCAACCCGCACCTGCACTATCTCAAGCTCAAGGGCGGCGGTGCCGAGCGTACCATCGCCCTCTTCTGGCGCAGGTCCAGCGTCCGCCGCGACCTCATGCTCGAGCTCGTCGACGATCTGGGCCGCGAGTATGCGTAATGCCCGGGCTTGAACCTAATCCGGGGATAATTTGACAAATCTAAAGTATTGAATTAGATATGTCATATGAAGTTTATCGAACGCCAAATCACATCGGAGCTAAAAAGGGCCGCCATGCATTTTCCGGCGGCGATCGTTAGCGGCCCTCGCCGTTCGGGAAAGACAACGCTGTTACGGCATCTGTTCGCGGTGCCGTTTTCGAAGAGTTCGTTGCGTCAGAAATCCTGAAACATCGCTTGAATCGGGGTCTGGATCGAAACCTCTACTATTTCCGGGACCGCCAAGGCTTGGAAGTCGATTTCCTGATCGACAATGGGAACAATGCAATTCAGAGGCTGGAGGTGAAGGCTTCCAGAACTCCAAGAAGCGACGATGCCACCCCCATGCGTTCGCTCATGAAAAACATGGGCGGGAAAAACGTGTCGGCATGGCTGGCGCATGATGGGCCGAGCCAAGCGTTAACGGTGCTCGCTCCCGGGGTGAAAGCCATTGGAATTGAGGACTGACAGCCATATTATAAATGGTCGCACGAAGTCTGTCGCGAAAGCACTATGACAGTAAGGAGGGTGATGCAGAATGAACAAATGTCCAGAACGGCTCTATATGTATTTGCGATTGGATACCTTTGGGCTGAAGAAGTTAATCGCGTTGCTAAATGGAACGGTACCTTTAACCAAGGTGTCGTGGTTCAACGATCCCTTTGATTCTCAACTTTCATTTGATCATACTGGTACGCAATATGAGCAGACCGAGGATATTCAGCGATCGATTGATAGGGGGCAAATTGGAGAAGAACGGGTTCAGTCAATGGAGTCGCGCATCTTTGAAGATGGCTTCATTTCAACTCGGGCAGTCTTCTGTGTTACCGAGTGCTGGGACTCGTGTCTAATGTGGTCGCATTATGCCGATTCACATAAAGGTATATGTGTTGAATTAGCGTACGATAAGGATACGCGTTTACCTGATGGATGCGAATTTGGGAAAGTTCGTTATTCCACGCACTATCCACGTCCCGTGGCGAATCGGATTGAAGATCCATCTGAGTTCCAGACTTTGTTTTTAACCAAATCAACCGATTGGATGTATGAGCATGAGTGGCGCCTCATCGCTACCGTTGACAACCATTTGGACAAGACGAAAACCTTTGATGGCCTAATCTCGAGATCTCCGTTTACTGTAGCTCGGATCCTATGTGGGGTTAAGTGTCAAAATAGTATGGATGTCAGGGATTTGTACCAAGGGGCCGGATTGCCGGGGAGCAAAGAAATCTTGAGCGATGAGGATTGTGGCTTTGTTGAGAAACTTGAGCAGAGATATTTGGACGGAGATGTGAATGGAGCTTATACCTCATTGCTGAGGTATCTTGAAAAATTCAAAGTTGACCGGAAGAAAGATACTCTTGAAAGGGCAAGTGCCAAAGAAGAAATCATCTCAACGGCGATTCTGCAGATTCTGAATTTTGATGGCTACATCGTTAGGCTCAAGAAGTCCGATGTGAGATTCGCTATTACGCAACTGTAAGTTAAAGTTTCAAGGATACATCATCATGAGCGACGACATTAAATCCATACACGAGTTCGACCTGAACCTGATCTGCGAATATTTCGCGCAGGTGGAGCGGCAGGGCCCGGGGAGCCCGGAGATCACGCGCAAGGCGCTGGGCTTTGTTGAGGGGCTCACCGACGAATCGCGAATCGCCGACATCGGTTGCGGAAGCGGCGGGCAGACGATGACGCTGGCGCAGGCTGTGCCCGGAACCATTACGGGCGTCGATCTGTTCCAAACCTTCATCGATCTTTTCAACCGAAACGCGGCGGGGCTTGGGCTTCAGGATCGCGTGCGGGGCGTGGTCGGTTCCATGGATGCGCTCTCGTTCGCGGATGAAGAGCTGGATCTGATCTGGTCGGAGGGGGCCATCTACAACATGGGCTTTGAGCGCGGATTGAACGAGTGGCGCAAGTTCCTGAAGCCCGGTGGAACCATTGCCGTTTCCGAAGCCTCGTGGTTCACGGAAGAGCGGCCGGCCGAGATCAACGATTTTTGGATGAGCGAATATCCGGGGATCGACACCATTCCGAACAAGGTGGCGCAGCTGCAAAAGGCGGGCTACGTTCCCGTTGCTACCTTCATCGTGCCCGAGACGTGCTGGATCGATCATTTCTACGCACCGCAGGTGGAAGCCATGGAGCGGTTTCTCGAAAAGCACAAAGGGAATCCGGCGGCGGAGGGTTTCATCGCCAACCAACGGCATGAGATGAAACTGTACCATAAATACAAGGAATACTACGGCTATGTGTTTTACATCGGGAAGAAAAGGTAGAACGGTGTTTGTCTTATATGCATGAATGGGGGCTGGGCATGAAGCAAGTTTGTTTGATCGGTGTGTTGGTCTTGGCGGTTGCTGTGTCGCATGCACATGTGCAGCGGGGCACGGGGGAACGCTTTACGTGCCTGGGAAAAACCTACGAACAGGAGCTGCCGAAGCTGGGGAGCGGGGCTTATCCCAAATGGAATCCGGCAGCGGGGGCCTGCCCGTTGCATCCAACCAACGCCGTTGCCATCGCAGGCCATGCCGCAACCAACGCGATTCCCGACAGCATGGTTCGAAAAGGCTCGAATCCGAAACTCTCCCTGCATTCCGACTCGGGCGAATGGTATTATCTGGTTGGTTTATCCATAACCACGGAGGAGGCTGCCGGAAACCGGTTTCGCCGGGGCGGTTCTGCGTCGATCATGGTCGGACTCGACGGCAAGGTTCCGCCCATCAAGTTTATTCCCAAGGAAGAGCTGAATGCCGAACGGGAGGAGGTCCGCGCAAACCTGCGGCAATACCAGATGGAGGTGATCCGGGCCGGCATGCCTCCATTGGCGATTCCGTTGACGCAGGAGATGGACGACCAGCTGGTGGCGGAAGGCGTGCTCCCTCCGGCAAAAACGAACACCACCCCCCGTCGTTTTGGCAGTGGTTTTCGCCGGGCACCCGGCCCAAATCCGGAGGTGCCCCCCGGGGTAAAGCGCAAGCAGGCTCAGGACGCCTTGCGGGAATACCAGGAAGAGGCCATGCGCGCAGGCATGCCGCCGCTCGCCGAGCTGTTCCCCCAAACCAATGCACCCGCGGCCACAGGAAAATAGGTTCTAAAAACTTGAACCGCATGGCAAGTTGGCCAACATTCTGGAGCCATCATGAAATATGTTTTTAGATTTGTTGTGTCGGGTCTCGCCCTCGTGATGCTTTCCATTATGGGGGCCACGTTGTTCCAGGGCACCAAAACCGTGCAGGATCTGCTGGCCGGAAGCGAAGAGCTGAAGGAGGCGATCGCCACCCTGACCCACGAAGACCAGATCGGCTTTGCCAAGGTGGTCAAGCAGGAGGAGCGCGACGGGCAGCTCTACACCACCATCAAGTTTGTCGAGACCGCGCGCGACAACATGCTCAACCGGGTGCTCGAAAAAGAATACGAGATCGAGGGCGACGTGGTGCATTTCGATGCCCTCATCGTCACCTTTGCCGACCAGGCCGTTATGAACGGCGACAAGCGGTCGCTCTATCTCTGGCGGCGCGTCTTTGGCGAAAACATGAATCCGGCCGACGGCTTCGACATCGCAACGCCGGGAACGCACCCCGAACGCTATGCCGACCTGCTCCGCAACCTGAAGCAGTCCGAGCAGGATGTGTTTTGGGAGGCCGTCTGGAACCTGGCCAACGATCCCAACGCGCTGCAGGAATACGGCGTAAAAGCCATCTATGGCAACGCCGTCTACAAGCGCCTGCGCCCCGGCCTTATCTACGTCTTCAAAATCGGCGCCGACGGCCAGATCTATCCCGAAACCGTGCTGGATATGTGATGCGTATTTCGTATTGCTTATTGCGTAACCTGTTGCTCGGTTTGGCATGCGCGTCTTTTTGTGTTGCGGAAGAGGAACGGAAGGTGGTGGCGCTTACGTTCGACGATGGCCCGAATCCTCCCTATACGGATAAGCTCCTCCAAGTGTTGGAGACGAACAAGGTTGTGGCCACGTTCTTTTGCCTTGCCGATGATCATCAATGCCTTGAGAGAGCAGGGATATGGTTTTGTTGGTGTGAGTGAGCTTGTGCTGTAGAACGGTGCTCCGCGTTCTACTTACTTGGTGTCCTTTGTATCTTAGTGTTTAATCCCGGCCATGTTGGAAATCATTTACCAGGACGAGGCATTTATTGCCGTGAACAAGCCGACGGGGATGCTGAGCGTACCGGGCAGGGGGCCGGACAAGCAGGATTGCTGCCTGGCGCGCGTGCAGGCGGAATTCCCCGAGGCGCTGATGGTGCATCGATTGGATATGGATACCTCCGGCCTGATGCTGTTTGCCCGTTCGCTGGAGGTGCAGCGGAATCTTTCCCTGCAATTCGAGAAGCGCGAGATTCATAAAACCTATGTGGCGATCGTGGAGGGCGTGATTGAAAAGGAGGTCGGCAGGATCGATTTCCCGATGCGCAAGGATATGGAACAGCGCCTGCCGCCGAAACATATCGTGGATTGCGTGCGCGGCAAGAAGGCGGTCACCGAATGGCAGGTGCTGGAGCGGACGGCAACAACGACGCGCCTCGCGCTGTTTCCGCAGACCGGCCGCTCGCACCAGTTGCGCGTACACATGCAGAGCATCGGCCATCCCATCGTCGGCGACAATATCTACGGCACCGCCGCCGAACGCCTCATGCTCCATGCCCAGTCGTTGGAGATGCGCCATCCGCTAACCGGCGAGCCGATCCGGCTGGAATGTCCCGCAACGTTTTAAAGCAAAAAAGCGGCCCGGCATTGGTATGCCGGGCCGCACGGTCAGCTCCTTTGGCGCTCTATTCAAGAATGCCCAGTTGGTAGAACTGTTGGTGGGTTCGGATTGGTGGACAATTTAGATCGCGTCCAGTTTTTGCTATCCTACTGGCCAGCAGCTTCGTTTGTTGCGGGCGGCGGGAGAGGACAGTCAAAGGCCGGATCCACAACACACCTGTAGGATACTCTGAACCCTTCCACCGCTTGGTCGAGCCCGGGGATGGTTGCCATGACGTCGGACTCGCTGTAATAGTCCCGCGAGTAGTACGTCTGTGTGCTCCAGTCACTGAACTTGAGAATCGACATACCCTTGGCACTGTAAGGTACGCCATTGAATTGTCCGACCATCGTCCACGTCGCCGTGTAGATGTCGCCGATCAGCATTTCGTCCTCGACCGTGGTGACCAGATCGGGCGAACTGGCAAAGAGTCGCGCGAAGAAGGGCACCAGCGTGTCGAAGCCATAAATATCGACGATCGGGTCATGATACTCGTAATCGTCGGCATAGTACGGGAGCAACGATTGCCAATTTGCGGCGTTGATCTCGACAAGCTCGCGGCCGATACTTAGACGGTCCCGGCGCAACTTGAGAAAGGAGCGGAAATTGCGGCTGTATTTCTTCGGCGCCGATGCATCGGCTAGCGGATGCATTTCGGGCTGGGAGTCGGTAGTGGCCAGTTCGATGGGGCAGTCGAAGGTTGGATCGACGGCGCACCGATAGTAGGTACGGAACCCCAGGATCGCTTGATCGAATCCCGGGATATTGGACATAATGTCGCCTTCGGAGTAGTAGTCTCTCCAGTAGTAAACCTCCTTGGTCCAGCGCCGGAATTTGATAATTGAAATACCTTTAGCTTCATAGGGCACGCCGTTGAAGGAGCCGACCATCGTCCAGGTTGCCGAATACACGTCGCCCGCCAGAGTTTCGTCCTCAATCGTCGTGACAAGGTCTGGCGAACTGCCGTAGAGCCGTCCGAGGAACTGCGTCAGCATGTCGATACCGTAGACATCGACGATCGAATCATGATACTCGATATCTTCAGCGTAATATTGCAAAAGCGTAGTCCAATCGACATTCTGCACCTCGAGCATGCCGCGCCCGATCTCTAGTCGATCCTGGCGGAGTTGGTGCAGTTCACGCAACCTGCCTGCCTCCGCATCCTCAACAAAAGGAAAGAGTATGAACGTGCAAGCAAGCAATAAAGTTGTGTTGATGATTTTTTTCATTTTGATCCTCCTAAGTTTGCATTCTAGTGGGTGATTAAAGCATGTATTCCAAATGGATGGGTTCCCTGGGGCCGTCAAGCATCGCGGCCACGCATTTGGGTGTTTCATGCTGTAGCTTCATTAGGCCTTTGAGCTTGGAGATGAAAGAGCACATCCGCTCCAAGTATTGATTATGATTGAAATGCGGTAGGGCCTGGAATTTCCAGGCATCGCCTGACCGTTTGGATTGTACGGCAGTCGACATAAATAGAACGCTCGCGATGAGCACGGTAAGTATTCGGTCTTTTATAGTTTTACCTCCTGTCGTTGATGTTTCAACCGAGCCGGCCAAACTACCCCAACCCGCCCGGTCTCAGGTGTTCTCTGCGTTTAAAACGCATGTCGTTGTATATAAAGAATGTCCGAATTAGTCAACCCTTAATAAGGGTTCGGGGGAAAAGGATTTTGTCTAAGAAAGCGACCCGGCGATGCAGTGAAGGCGGTTTGCGCTTGCAACCTGTTCCCCGTTCTGAAAAATCACGCTTTATGAACGATTTACTTTATAAAGGCCATTTCAAGGGACTCGACATTGCCTTCACCTATGCGGTGACGACGCAGGCGGTGAACGAGTCCATCGTGCGGCACAACTGCGACCCCGCGGCGGCCCATATCCTCGGGCGCGCCACCACCGGCGCGCTGCTGGCGGCGGCCATCCTGCCGGAGGGGCAGCGGCTCAATGCATGCTGGAAATACCAGGGCGCGCTCAAGACCATCGTGGCCGATGCCGGGCGGGACGGCTCCGTCCGTTCCTTGATTTCGCCGACCCAACTGGGCGATTTAAGCGATGCCCACGACGGGCTCTATGGCGAGATGGGCGACCTCCAGGTGGTGGTCTCAACGGATGGGAAAATCGCCAACTCGGGCACGACGCCGGTTTCGCTGCACGATGCCGTGGGCGATCTCGCCTACCACTATTGCATCTCCGACCAGGTGGAAACCGGCATGAGCGTGATGATCGGCTTCCAGCCGGATCCCGCCGCTCCCGTCAAGCTCTGCCAGGGCTGGATGATCCAGGCGTTGCCGGGCACCGACCTGGAGCGGTTCGACCGCATTCGCCACCACATGGACGACCGCGGATTCCGCGAGCTGCTCGGGCACGATAGCGCATCGGAACACTATTTCGAGCAGATTGCCCAGGCGCTGATCGGTGATGAAAAGGGATATGAAGGCATCCAGGTTGAATCCTGCCCCGCACCCAAGTTTGCATGCACCTGCAGCAAGCAAAAGATGACGGCCGTGCTGCGAAGCATCCCGATCCCCGACCGTATGACGATCGTCAAGCGCAAGGAGCCCGTCGGCATCAGCTGCCAGTTCTGCAACGAGCGCTACGAAATGAGCATCGAAGAATGCATCGTCGCCTGGAACCAGAAACCGGAATAAACATTTTCCCACAAAAGAACGCAAAGGTCGCGAAAGCCGTTGCATCAGGATTCTTTGAGGTCTTTGTGCTGTTTCGTGGCTAGAAAAACCCATGGAATTGCCGCCCGTCATTTTTGGAACGTTGATCAAGCGCTATAAACGGTTTTTGGCCGATGTGGAATTGGACGACGGTTCAATTATTACCGCTCACTGTCCCAACACGGGGCGGATGACGACCTGCGCCGAACCGGGCTGGCGCGTGGCGCTTTCCGATAGCCAAAACCCGAAACGCAAATACCGCTACACCTGGGAGCTGGTTCACAACGGCGACTGCTGGATCTGCGTCAACACCGGCCGCGCCAACGAGATGGCCTTCGAGGCGGTTTCCAACAAGGTGATCCCGGAATTGGCCGGCTACGACGAAGTCCTGCGCGAGCAAACCTTCGGCAACAGCCGCTTCGACCTGCTGCTAAAGAGGGGCGACGACCTCTGCTACGTCGAGGTCAAGAACGTCACCCTGCTGGCGGACGACGGCTGTTATGCCTTTCCCGACGCCGTCACCGAACGCGGCCGCAAGCACCTCAACGAATTGGTCGATGTCGTAAAAGCCGGCCACCGTGCCGCGATGCTGTTCGTCATCCCGCGCTCAGACGGCACCACCTTCCGCGCCGCCCACGAAATCGACCCGCAATATGCCGACGCGCTTGAGCATGCCGCCAGTAATGGCGTTGAGGTGCACGCGTGGGGGGGCGAGGTCTCTCCTGGCGGTTTGAAGCTGGTTAAACCGGCTGAAATTATTTTTTAAAAAGGTTCGTCACTTCGGCTTCTATCGATAAGGCTGATTTATGCGTGGAGCGCATTAGGTCAATAAATGGAGGGCACCATGAACCAGAGCCGCAAGAAAACCGTCATTTCTCTTCTCGTTCTCTCCGTTGTTTGTGTTGGAACCATCCTGTTCTTCCAGAAACCCAATCAACAGGTAATAGGGGCCACGCCATCAACACCGACAACCATCCAAAATGGTGAAATCATCCCGTCATCGGAGTGGGTGGATAAAGTGGCCAGCCTTGATAGGCAAGGGGATATTGAGTGGGCTAAAGCGCGTGGACGAATGATGCGCGCCCTGATCCGGTCGAATCCAGAACAGGCCATCCTCGAAGCCTTGACGCTTTCCGAATGGAGCGCACTCCCGCCGGAAGTTCAGGCTCACGTTGAGCAACCCTTCAGTAGCATCGTCAATGTGGAGGTCATGGTTGCATGTGGTGCTGAAAGCAGCGAAACATCCATTTCCACCGAACTTCCAACCCTTGGAAACATGGAAACCTATGTTTACGGCCACCGAAAGGAGATGGGCTCGAAAAACAGCATACCTGTTCAGGGTATCCGGGTTGGAAAGGTTGGCGCTTTGCGAGAAGAAATATTCCAACCCCTGGAAAAACAGGATGAGCTGGCTGCACTGGAACTATACCCGGTAGTGACTGAAAAACCGGGCGGCCATGCGGTCGCCGCACTGGCCGGCGGAAAACTCTTCTACTTCAAGAGCCGTGCGGAACTCGAGGAGGCAAATACCCGCCTCGCGAATCTTGATAAATTGCCGTGCCCAGAGAGCGGGTCCGGCGCGCTTTTCCAGGATTTGGAAGCGGCTATGATTGGTGGTGAAATCGATTTCCAGGCGTTGGAAGAAATCGTAATGAAGGCGACCGCTGCTTGGACGGGAACGCCGCGCGATATGTATGTGGTCATGGTGGATTTCCCCGACAACACCGGACAGCCGGCCGACCCGGTTACGTTCTCCAATTCGCTGAACACGACGGTGTCGCAGCAGATTTGGGATATGTCATATGAAAAAACCCATATTGTGGCGACAGTGAATGCCAACACCTATCGAATGCCGAACGTGAGCAGCTATTATACAAACAAAACGGCCACTCTTTTTACCGATGCTAGGGACCTTGCCATAGCAGGCGGCGCGGATCTATCTTCCTATGAAACGATCTGTGTGCTCTTCAAGAAAATTGACAGCATTTGGTGGGCGGGGCTGGCCAGCATTAATGGTGAACGGCTATGGCTGAACGGTACGACTAACACGGATGTCGTGATTCACGAACTGGGGCATAACTATGGATCCTATCACGCCTCCTTCTGGGAAGTGTCAGGTTTTGATCCCGTCGATCCCTCCGGCACACCTTATGAGTATGGCGATTTCATGGATATCATGGGCGGGGGCGATGCGCCGGAAGGCCACTTCAATGCGTGGCATAAAAATAGGATCAGTTGGTTCGATGCCGACAACTGGCAGTCGGTTTCCAACTCAGGCACCTATCGGGTTTATCGCTCCGACCATCGCCAGACCACCGGGCTGGTGCGCGGGTTGGAAATTGATAAGGGTGCCGGTGATTATTATTGGGTCGGGATTCGGCAGGAATACGCCGACTACGAAACCTTCAGCCGCGGCGCCTATCTGCTCTGGAAGAAATCGGGCGACAGCCGCTCGTACCTGCTCGACACCAGCCCACAGTCGGTCGGAGGCGTATTAGATGGCGGGTTGGCGCTGGGGCAGACCTATTCCGATGCAGCTGCCGGAGTGCACATCACAGCTGTAGATCGCGGTGGACCAACCCCGAACGAGTGGTTGGATGTTGCGGTGAATCTCGGAACCTTCCCCGGCAATACGGTTCCGACCGCCTCGCTCAGTGCTCCATCAAATATTGCCGTGCAAACCAGTACCCTGCTATCGGTATCCGCTTCCGATGCCGATGGCGATGAGCTGGCTTACTATTGGGACACCGGGGACGGACTCGTGAAACCCAATGCTGCTTCTATTTCAGCGGCCTGGCTGTCTGGAGGAACCAATACCATCAGTTGTGTGGTGTCTGATATGAAGGGCGGAACCAATCGTGTTTCCCAAACCGTCGTAGTTTCAAGTCCTCTTGAAAGTTGGACTAAACGCACCACCGGGACGACTGCGCAACTTAATGATATTGCCTACGGGAACGGGCGTCTGGTCGCCGTTGGGCGTGACTGGAAGATTGTTTATTCCGATGATGGGGTAAACTGGACTGTATTCACGTTTGGCTATCCCTATGCCCCCTATTTTGAAGGCGTAGTATTTGATGGTTCTCTATTCGTTGCGGTTGGGCTCGATTATGATGGCGCGGCCTGGGGAGCAGGAATCTACACATCGACCGATGGTGCAAGCTGGACGAGAAGATACACCGGCGGTTCGGCGCTGAATGATGTGGCTTTTGGAAATGGATCCTATGTTGCTGTTGGCGGAAGCGGAACAATTCTTCGTTCAACCGATGGGCTTAGCTGGAGTCCGGTGACGTCTGGAACAACAACCGATTTGCGCGCGGTCGGCTATGGCGAAGGAACCTTTGTTGCGGTTGGCGATGCGGGAAACCTGACCCCGCATGTGGTACTGACCTCTACCGACGGGTCTTCCTGGTCGGATCAAAGCGCAGGTGTACAAATGTATGCCGGAAACTGGTTGTTTGCCGTGGAGTATTGCAACGACCGTTTTCTTGCCGGCGGTTGGAATTCGGAAATTTTCGGCTCAACCAATCAGGGCAGTTCATTTGATTATTACCTTTCCGGGGCGCTCGATCTGGAGAGCTTTGCCTTTGGAAATGGAAATTATTTCGCGGCCGGAAGGGATATCGGCAATTCGTACGCGGATATTAATCTGGTCTCGGTGGATGGTGAAAACTGGGTCGCATTGGCAACGCCGGACCAGGATGACCGCAATGCGGCGATCTATTATAACGGCACATTCATTACGGTCGGGGACAATGGATCAATCTGGCAGTCCGATAGCGTGGGTTCCATTGATCCGGGATTTGCCATGTGGCAGCTGGAAAACGGCGCGGTGCTGGGGCTGAACCGCGACCCTCTCGACGACGCCGACTTCGACGGCCACTTGAACCTGGCTGAATATGCGATGGGAACCGGTGCTGCCGATGCGGGGTCGAAGCCTGCTTCGGTCATGTTGAACTCCGGAACCTATTTTCAGGTTTCATACGAACGCGATGGTATGAAGTCGGACATCGACTACGTGGTGGAACGCGGCGTCAACCTGGTTTCCAACGAGTGGAACTCGGCGGGTACTTTGGTGTTGGTAGACAATGAGACCAATCTCACCGCTCGATCCACCTACACGATGTCCTCGCAGACGAACGAGTTCATGCGGCTGAAGCTTGAGCTGAAGTAATCGGGAATCGGCATGGAAAAGCAGCGTGTGGAAAGAGGGAGGAGAACCACACGCTGCCCAGGTGAAACCCAAACCGAGGTTTCGGTTCCAGTAAACGCCGGTAGGTGGTTTCTGTATAGAAAAAAGTGTGGGAACCCATCGTTTAAACAACAGGATTGATTAGCAGGAAAAACGGATGAAAACGGCCAAGGAATGGATCGGGGAATTGGGGTTGGCGCCGCATCCTGAAGGCGGGTGGTATCGGCGCGTCTATGAATCGGAGCTGAGGCTCGAAGGGGATTGCCCGGCCATGACGTCGATCCACTACCTGCTCGAAGGGGACGACTTTTCGGCCTTGCATCGGTTGAAGTCGGACGAGCAGTGGAATTTTTATGCCGGGGATCCGATCACGATTCATGAGATTGATCCCGATGGGGAATATTGTTCCACCGTCTTGGGGAATGGCCAGTTCCAGCACGTGGTCGCGGCCGGCCATTGGTTTGGTGCAACGGTGGAGGGTGACTATGCGCTTGTTGGATGCACGGTCGTTCCTGGCTTTGATTTCACTGAGTTTGAGATGCCGTCAAGGGATGTATTATTGGCGAAATTTCCCAATCAACATGAGTTGATTGTGCGTTTATCTCGTTGAAATCGAGTAATTTATATCGATCAAACCTGTTTGACAGACTTCATTCGCCCTCTAAAATCACATAACAGAAGCGAAAGGAGCATTCATATGCCATTTGATCAAACCAAAGACGTACTCAACCATGCCCGGAAGTTCCATCATAGGCTCAGCGAGTTTTATGAAGATCTAAAGGACTCCGCCGATATGGAGCGGACAAGGGCACTGCTCGATTATCTGAGTCGGCATGAGCAATATCTCGAGGATTGCCTTGAGGAGTTTCAGCAGGATGTCGATAAAAACGTACTGGATTCCTATTTCCAATATGGATCCGATGCATCGAAACTCAGTGGGATCAGCGACTTTGAAATCAAGGACGATATGGAGATTGAAGATGTGGTGGCCGCCGCGATGCACTTTGATGCCTGCCTGATCAAATTTTATCGGGAAATTGCGCAGAAGGCCCACACCGCCAAGGTACGGGAAGTGTTCGAGAATCTGCTCGTGATGGAAGAACACGAGCAGATCGAGCTCAGCAAAACCACGTTGGAGCTTGGTTTGGTGGAAACCGGCCATCGGGAATAGGTTCCATCTGGCGAAAACTTCGCTACACTGCGCGACATGATTTACCAATTCGAAGACCGCGAACCTGTCCTGCCGGAAGAATACTATGTCGCCGATAACGCCAGCGTGATCGGCGATGTTGTTTTGGGCGAGCAATCGAGCATTTGGTTCGGTGCCGTCCTGCGCGGCGACATTGAGCCTATCATCGTTGGCGCCCGCTCCAATATTCAGGACAACTCGGTGGCCCATACCGGCAAAGGGGCGCCCACGGTTCTGGGCGACGACGTTACGGTTGGCCACAAGGTCACCCTGCATGGATGCACGGTTGGCAACAACTGCCTCATCGGCATGGGCGCCATCCTGCTCGACGGTTGCGAGATTGGCGACAACTGCATCATCGGTGCCGGATCGATTGTGGCCCAGGGACGCAAGATACCCGCCGGATCGCTCGCGGTCGGCAGCCCCGCCCGGGTGATCCGCAAGCTTTCGGAAGAGGCCATTGCCGATATCCGGCACTATGCCGAGCGCTATGTTGATAAAATGAAGCGCTACCGCGCAGGTGCACTGAAAGCGATCTGATGCCATGTTGAAAAAATTTCGTTCCATGGTGGAAGCCCTTAAGAGTCCGGCGCAGCAGATCGATCCATCCCGGTTCAACGATTCCGTTGCCGAGCGCACGCGCTGGGTGCCCATGAAGCAGGGCGGTGCGAGTTTCCGGACGCACCGGCTGGTGCAGCAGGATCTCAACCGCATGGTCTTCCGGCCCACGTTTGGCGTGCTGCTGTTTGCGTTGCTGTTCCTGGGCATGGGGTTGGGTGCGCTGTGGTTTGCTGTTGCCGGCCTGGTGAGTGATGCGGGGGCGATGAAGCTGGGACTGCTCATTCCCTTGGTGGTCGGGGCGCTCTTTTCGGCAGCGGGCACCTATATGGTGCTGAATTTTTCCACGCCGATTGTTTTCGACCGGCGGGCCGGCTATTTCTGGAAAGGCCGGAAAAACCCTGCGGAGGTCATCAATTCCGATGAGCTGAAATGCTGTACCAAGCTCCACGATGTCCACGCCCTCCAGCTCATTTCCGAGTTTTGCTCTGGTGACAACAGCTCTTATTTTAGCCACGAGCTGAACCTCGTGCTGGGGTCGGGGGAGCGGGTCAATGTGTTCGACCACGGCAACCAGGAAAAGGCGTTCGAAGATGCCCAAAGACTGGCAGAGTTTTTAGGAATCCCGCTATGGGACGTCTCGGAGGGTTGATTCTCTTTTTTCGCCCGTATTTGGCCGGTGTTTAAAATTGTGCCGTTAGCCGGTCAGGTTGCCGGTTTGGGGCGGATTGCTCTTCTCGGGGCGATTTTGTCCGTTTTTCGCGATTTTAGGGTGAAATAAGTCCCTTCTGCTGTTGCCCTGTATTTGGCCCGTCTGTTATGGTTTCCCGATTAATTCCACTGAAAGGAAAAGGACAGCTATGTCTGAAGAACGAAACGATCCGAATGCTGATGAATCAACGAAAAAACGCGCCGCCAACAACCCCGATTCCGCAGGCTACGGCGCCGACCACATTTCCGTTCTGGAGGGCATGGATGCCGTCCGGAAACGCCCGGCCATGTATATTGGCGACACCGGTTGCAGAGGCTTCCACCACTGTGTATACGAAGTGGTCGACAACTCCATCGACGAAGCGCTCGCGGGCTACTGCTCCAACGTCGAGGTCTGCATCAACGAAGACGGCTCGCTGAGCGTCGTCGACGACGGCCGCGGCATCCCGGTCGACATGCATCCGACCGAAGGCAAGCCGGCGGTAACGGTCGTGCTGACCGTTCTCCACGCGGGCGGCAAGTTCGATTCCGACACCTACAAGGTGTCCGGCGGCCTCCATGGCGTCGGGGTTTCATGCGTGAACGCGCTGTCCGAATGGCTCGAAGTCGAGGTCAAGCGCAACGGCCAGATCTATCACCAGCGCTTTGAGCGCGGCGTGGAAGTCAGCGAACTCGTCACCATCGGAAAAACCACCGAAACCGGCACGAAGGTCACCTTCATGCCGGACATGACCATCTTCACCCATGAAGGCGGGTTCCAGTGGGACATCCTCGCCGCCCGCCTGCGCGAGCTGGCCTTCCTCAACCGCGGCGCGAAGATTATCCTGAAGGAAGAGTCCACCGGGCGCGACGAAACCTTCAAGTATGACGGCGGAATCCTGGAGTTTGTCCAGCACCTCAACCGCAACAAGTCGCCGATGCACCCGGATGTGATCTACTTCGAGCGCGAGAAGGACGACGTCGTCGTGGAAATCGCGATGCAGTATTCCGATGCGTTCAACGAAACCATCTTCACCTTCGCCAACAACATCAACACCATCGAAGGCGGCACCCACCTTTCCGGCCTCCGCTCCGCGCTGACCCGCACGGTCAATGCCTATGCGAAAACCAACAAGCTCATCAAGGACGACAAGCAGGCCATGGGCGGCGACGATATCCGCGAGGGCATCACCGCCGTCCTCAGCGTCAAGATCCCCGACCCGCAGTTCGAGGGGCAAACGAAAACCAAGCTCGGCAACGGCGAGGTGGAAGGCATTGTCCAGCAGATCGTCAACGACGAGCTCGGCACCTACTTCGAAGAAAACCCGACCGTCGCCCGCACCATCATCGACAAGGCCGTTGTGGCCGCCCGCGCGCGCCTCGCCGCCCGCAAGGCGCGCGACCTCGCCCGGCGCAAGGGCGCACTCGAAAGCGGCGGGCTGCCCGGCAAGCTGGCCGACTGCTCCAGCCGCGATCCGGCCCGCACCGAACTCTTCATTGTGGAAGGGGACTCTGCGGGGGGATCCGCAAAGCAGGGCCGTGAACGCGAGTTCCAGGCCATTCTCCCGGTCAAAGGCAAGGTGATCAACGTACAGAAGGCCCGCCTCGACAAGGTGCTGGCCAACGACGAGATCCGCACCATGATCACCGCCATTGGAACCGGTATCGGGATCGATGACTTCGACATCGCAAAGGCGCGCTACCACAAGATCGTCATCATGACCGACGCCGACGTCGACGGCGCGCACATCCGCACGCTGCTGCTGACCTTCTTCTACCGGCAGATGCCGCAGCTGATCGAGCACGGCTATGTCTACATTGCCCAGCCGCCGCTCTATAAGGTGACGCGCCGCAAACGCGAGGAATATGTCGAGTCCGACGCCCACCTGACGCAGATCCTGCTCGACCTTGGCGCCGACGGCATGTTGCTGAAAAAACTCGACGACGAGCTCCTGCTCGACACGAAGGGCCTGCGCGAGCTGCTCGATAGCATTGTTGAAATCGAGGGGATCGAAGACAAGCTTCGCCGCCGCGGCATTTCGCTGAAGGGTTATCTGGCCCAGCGCGATCCCGAAACCGGCGCCTTCCCGCTCTACTGCGTCTACATGAACAAGCTGGGCGAGGATCTCGATATCCGCTTTGCCCTCGACGACCATGGCCTGAAGGCCCTCTTTGCCGAGGTTGAGGAAGCCATGGCGGCCGCGGCCCCCGAGGTTGAAGAGGAGGTGGTTGAGGACGTGGCCGGGGTTGACGGCGAAGAGCCCGTTGCCGAAGCCGCCCCGGCCCCGGTGGTCCGCTACAAGGAACTCTTCTTCTCCCGCAAGCTCAGGGAAGTGGTTGAAAAGCTCGAAGAAGGCGGCTTTGCCTTCGACCAGTTGCTGGGCTCCGGCGTGCCGCAATTCCACCTCGACGACAAAGGCGCCAAGACGGCCGTGAACTCGCTCATGGAGCTGGCGCAGGCCGTCCGTGTTGCCGGGCGCAAGGGCATGACCATCCAACGCTATAAAGGTTT
The DNA here is from genome assembly GCF_900890425.1 of Pontiella desulfatans. NCBI lineage: Bacteria > Pseudomonadati > Kiritimatiellota > Kiritimatiellia > Kiritimatiellales > Pontiellaceae > Pontiella > Pontiella desulfatans. Next base: position 330,751 of record NZ_CAAHFG010000005.1, read on the forward strand.
GGGGGAAATGAATCCGAAGCAGCTGTGGGAAACCACGCTCGATCCCGAGTTCCGCCGCATGACCAAGGTCGTGCTCGAGGACGCCGTCAAGGCCGACGAAATGTTCACCATCCTGATGGGCGACGAGGTTGAACCCCGCCGCGAGTTCATTCAGGAAAACGCCCTGAACGTAACCAACCTGGACATCTAAATTTTCGGAAGGCCGAAGACATGAAAGTGGAACTTGCAAAGGATAAAGACGGATATACCGCGAAGATCGCCGGCTACAAGCATTTGGTTGCATTCGGCTACACGAAGCTCGAGGCGCTCGACGAGCTCACCGGGGTGGTCGAACTCGAACTCGATTCCCAGAAGGAAATCAGCCAGATCGAAAAAAAGATTGCAGAGTATGTCCGCAAGCTGGAGCAAGACGACTAGGCCGCGCCTGAAACGGATTTAAAAACACGAAAGCCCTATTATGGAAAACACGAACGAACGTATCGACCTGATTAATATTGAAGACGAGATGCAGCGTGCATACATCGACTATTCGATGTCGGTGATTGTCGGCCGCGCCTTGCCGGACGTGCGCGACGGCATGAAGCCGGGCAACCGCCGCATCCTCTACGCCATGAAGGAACGTGGCTGGACGCACAACAAGGCCTATGTGAAGTGCGCCAAGGTGGTCGGTGAAGTGATCGGTAACTACCACCCGCACGGCGACACCGCGGTCTACGACACGATGGTGCGCATGGCGCAGGATTTCGCGATGCGCGGCATGCTCATCGATGGCCAGGGTAACTTTGGTTCGATCGACGGCGACCGCGCGGCCGCCTATCGTTACACCGAGTGCCGCCTGCGCCCGCTGGCCGAGGAGATGCTCGCCGATATCGACAAGGAAACCGTCGATATGCGCCCGAACTTCGACGAATCGCTGATGGAGCCTTCGGTGCTTCCCGCCCGCGTTCCGAACCTGCTGGTGAACGGCTCGACCGGCATCGCGGTCGGTATGGCCACCAACATTCCGCCGCACAACCTCGGCGAGGTGATCGACGGCACCATCCTGCTGATCGACAATCCCGAAGCGACGATCGACGAGCTGCACGAGCTGATCAAGGGGCCGGACTTCCCGACCGGCGGCACCGTCTACGGCCTCAACGCCGTGCGCGAGTTCTACACCACCGGCCGCGGCAAGATCAAGGTGCGCGGCAAGGCCGACATCGAAGAGGATGACAACGGCAAGGCCCGCATCATCATCACCGAGATCCCGTATGCGCTGAACAAGACGCTGTTGATCCAGAAAATGGTTCACCTCGTTCGCGACAAGAAGCTCGAAGGCATCTCCGACATCCGCGATGAGTCCGGCAAGGAGGGCATCCGCCTCGTCATCGAGCTCAAGCGCAACGCCGTGCCGAACGTGCTGCTCAACAACATTTTCAAGCACACGCAGATGGAGTCGACCTTCGGCGGCATCATGCTGGCGATCGACAAGGGCAAGCCCCGCGTCCTGAACCTGAAGGAAACCCTCCAGTGCTTCATCGACCACCGTTTCGATGTCATCACCCGCCGTACCGAGTTCGACCTTAAAAAGGCCAAAGCCCGGGCGCACATTCTCGAAGGCTACCTGCTCGCCATGGATAACATGGATGAAGTGGTTCGCATTATTCGCGATTCCAAAAACCGTGAAGAAGCCCAAGAACGCCTGATGACCAAGTTCGGGTTCTCCGAAATCCAGGCCAAGGCCATTCTTGAAATGCGCCTCTACCAGCTGACCGGGCTGGAGCGCGACAAGGTCGAGGCCGAATACGCCGAGCTGATGGAACTCATCAAATATCTCGAAGACCTGCTGGCGCACCCCGAAAAAATCTTTGACGTCATCAAGGAAGACCTCGAGCAGATCCGCGCCAAGTATGGCGAAGTCCGCCGCACCGATCTTTCGATCGACGAAGGCGAAATCGACATTGAAGACCTCATTGCCGACGAGCCGTGCGTGATCACGCTTTCCAACACCGGCTACATCAAGCGCGTCCCGACCGATACCTACCGCCAGCAGCGCCGCGGCGGCAAGGGCGTGGTTGGCATGAGCACAAAGGACGAGGACTTCGTGGAGCATATCTTCTCGGCCTCGACCCACGACTACCTGCTCTGCTTCACCGAAGCCGGCCGCATGTATTGGCTCAAGGCCTACTATGTTCCGGAAGGCACCCGCCAGAGCCGCGGCCGTTCGCTGGCCAATGTGTTGCAGATGGCGCAGGACGAAAAGCTCGCCGCCATCCTCTGCGTGCGCGAGCTCGACGACCATGCCCACAACCTGATCATGGCCACCCGCAAGGGCATCATTAAGAAGACCGTGCTGGCCGCCTACAAGAACGTCCGCGTTGCCGGCGTGAAAGCCATCAACATCGACGAGGATGACTCGCTGATCGGCGTTCAGCTGACCAACGGCAACGACCAGATCATCCTCAGCATGAAGAACGGCAAGGCGATCCGCTTCAACGAAACCGATGCCCGGCCGCTCGGCCGTGTTTCGCGCGGCGTGAAAGGCGTAACCCTGACCGGCGACGACGAAGTAGTCACCATCGAAATCGTCGACACCGAGTCGACCATGATGGCCATCACCGAAAACGGCTACGGCAAACGCACGAGCTTCGAGGAATACCGCACGCAGTCCCGCGGCGGCAAGGGCATCATCAGCATCCAGACGACGGAGCGCAACGGCAAGGTGGTCAGCGCCCACGCCGTCACCGAGGAGCATCGCCTGATGCTCATCTCCGAAGGCGGGCAGATGATCTGTATCGGCGCCAACGACCTGCGCGTGATTGGCCGCAACACCCAGGGCGTCCGCCTCTTCAACCTCAAGGAAGGCGACAAGCTGGTCTCCGCCGCCGTCCTCGATCCGGAAGAGGACGTTCCGGAAACCGAGGCCGCTGAAGGAGCCGAAGGCGAAGCCCCGGTTGAAGGTGCTGAAGCGGAAGCTCCGGCTGCAGAGTCTGCGCCGGAAGCCGATACTGCACCGGAAGAGCCTGCGGGAGAATAATTCCAAATCTCGACAGGGGTTGATGGCCACGAAAAGGCACAAAAAGCACAAGGACTGCGTGGGTATGCTCTTTGTGCCGCTTGAGCCTCTTTGTGGCCATTTTCATGTTCTATGAATGTAACCGTCAAACAGATTGGCATCATCCTGTTGGTGAGTGGTTTTTTGGCGCTGGTTTCGAACCTGGTTCATCCGCGCAGGATTCCGTGGGTGCAGGATTGGTCGGGCCATGTCGAGGCCAAGGCCCGCAAGCTGGGCATCGGGGTGATTCCGCTATCGGGGGCGCTGGAGCGCTTCAAGCAGTCCGGGTCGGTTTTCATCGATGCCCGTTCCCCGGAAGAGTATGCCAAGGGGCATATTCCCGGTTCCTTATCGGTTCCGCTCAACTCGCTCGATGAGCAGTTCGAGACGATTGGCAACCTCATTGATTCGGGCAGGGAGCTGGTGGTCTATTGCCGCAACCGCGAGTGCGATGATGCCCTGGTTCTGGCCACCGAGCTGAAGGGAATCGGGGCGACCAACCTGATCTATTATGTCGATGGATTCGACGCGTGGATCAAGTATGGAGGGGCTTCCGAATGACGCGCGACCAGAAAACCTATCGCCTGGCCTATTGGATTGCGTCGTTGATTGTTGCGGCAACCTGGTTGTCCGGCTACCACAAGATCCTGCATCCGGCCGACTTCGCCTTGTCGGTCTACCGCTTCCATCTGCTGCCGGCGGTTCTGGTGAACGTTGTTTCGCTCCATATCCAGTGGCTGGAGATGGTCTGTGCAGGCTGCCTGCTGTTCATTCCGAAACTCCGCGTTGCGGCGCTCTGGATTTCGCTCGTCCTGCTGGCGTTGTTCACCACGGGCATTGCCATCAACCTGATCCGCGGGACGGCGTTCGGTTGCGGTTGCTTCGGCAACCTGCCGACCGAACGGCCAATGGACGCGCTCAATGTCGCGCGTAACCTGGCGCTGATGGCGCTGGTTGGGTTGGCCCTGTTCGGGAAGCGGAAGTCGGGGGCTTAGCCGTACTCTTCGGTGTAGTCTTCCATCGAGGCTTCGATGACCTTGAGCGCGTGCTCGCGACCGTAGATTTCCGGGATGGTGACGTCGGAGGGCTGGCCGGGGACCAGCTTGTAGGTTTCGAAATAGTGGCGCATGCGTTCGATGAGGGCGTGGGAGACATCCTTGATGTCGTGCGCATCCTGCCAGAACTGGTCGTTGTCGAGCACGGCGATGATCTTGTCGTCGGCCTCTCCGTTATCGACCATTTGCAGGCCGCCGATGACGCGCGCGCGGAGGATGACCTCGCCGCGGTTGATGGGGCGTTCGGTGATGACGCAGATATCGAGCGGGTCGCCATCGCCGCACTTTGAAGTTGGGGAGAGTTCGTGAACGCGGGTGGAGCAGTAGGTCTGCGGGATGAAGCCGTATAGGGTGGGCGTCATGGAAGAGGTGAGCTGGGGACGGTCGACGCGCAGGTAGCCGGTGGTTTTATCGACCTCGTATTTCACCGCGTCGAACGGGGTCATTTCGATGTAGGAGTTGACCACGCCGAGGTTTTCGCCATCGCAGGCCTGCAGGCCGTGCCAGGGGTGGGGGCGCCAGCGGTAGAAGGTTTTTGGGAATGCCATGTTAAATGCCTCTTTCTTTATCGGATTTCTAGTGTTCCCGGACAATATCCGCACCGAGCGCGGCAAGTCGATCTTCAATTGCCTCATATCCGCGGTCGATGACCTGCGCATTGTGGATGACGCTTTCGCCATCGGCGCAGCAGGCGGCAATGAGCAGGGCCATGCCGGCGCGGATGTCCGGGCTGGTGAGTTTGCTTCCGCGCAACCGGGTGGGGCCGATGACCACGACGCGGTGGGGGTCGCACTGGATAATGTTGGCCCCCATGCCCATCAGGTGGTCGACGAAATACATGCGGCTCTCGAACATTTTCTCGAAGAAGAGCGCGGTGCCTTGGGTCTGGGTGGCGAGCACGATGCTGACGCTCATCAAGTCCGACGGGAAGGCGGGCCAGATGCCGTCTTCGATCTTGGGGGTGGCGTTGCCTTCGTCCGGGCGGATGCACCGTTCGGTTTGCCGCGGAACCACCAGGGTGCGGCCGGTGCGCGTCCACTCCACACCGAGTTTCGAGAACGTGCGCTGCATGACCTGTTGAACGAGGGGCTCGCCGGCATCCGGGATCGTTAGCGTTCCGCCGGTGACGGCGGAGGCCACGATGAAGCTGCCGACCTCCATGAAGTCGGGTTGCACGGTGTATTCCGCGCCATGCAGTTTCCCGACGCCGCGGATGGTCAGGTTGTTGGTTCCGATGCCGGAGATGTCCGCGCCCATCTGGTTCAAGAGGTTGGCCAGGTCTTGCACGTGCGGTTCGCAGGCGGCGTTGTAGATCGTGGAGGTGCCCTCCGCCAGGGTGGCGGCCATCATCACGTTTTCCGTGGCGGTCACGCTGGCTTCGTCGAAAACCATTTTCCAGGCGGTCAGCGGCCCCGCCTTGAACCGGAAGGCGTGGTCGGTCGAGATGTCGGCCCCGAGGGAGCGCAGCCCGTAGAAATGGGTGTCGAGCCTGCGGCGGCCGATCACGTCGCCGCCCGGCGGATAGATGGTTGCCCCGCCGTGCCGCGCGGTCAGGGGGCCGGCGAGCAGGATGGAGGTGCGCACTTTCGCGCAGAGTTCCGCGTCGAGTTCGGTGGTTCGCAGGCCCTTGGCGCAGAGCGTCAAGGTGTGGTCTTCCAGCGCAACTTCCACGCCGATGCTTTCCAGCAGCTGGAGCATCACTTTCACGTCGTTGATCAGCGGGACGTTGTGGAGGATGATGGGCTGGTCGGTCAGCAGGCAGCTGGCGAGCATGGGCAAAACGGCATTCTTGTTGCCGCGCGGGTGGAAGGTGCCCCCGATCGGTTTTCCGCCGTTGATGATGAATTTAGCCACTGCCTAAGCCCCCTTGGAACGAGAAAAAACAAATCTCCCAGACCTGTGTAAAAATGAAAAGCACAATTCCGGACATTGGGGATGAGCCTCTTGCAAAACCCTTCGAGTTTGCGAGGCGGTTTTTTGTTAAAAGTTATTGGTTATTGGGCTAAACCGCAGGTTGCGCATGACTTGTCCTGATAACCAATAACCAGTACCTGATAAATGGAACGGCAAAACCAGAGGTTTTGCAAGTTCCTCGGGATGGCTAGGTGTTTTCTTCCGCCCGCTTTTCCTCGCGGAGCTTGAGGATGCGAAGGAAGAAGAGCTGGGTGTCGTATTTGGTCATGACCACCAGGGAGACGGTGGCCAGGAAAAGCGACAGGATGCAGAGCGTCATCTGGTTGGTGAATGCCGTAATGAAGATGCAGGCAAAGCCGGTCAGGAACAGCCAGAGGTAGATGTTGCGCCGCATCTTGGCATCACGCTCCCATTTGTCGTGGAACTCGGCGTCGAACGCCTCGTTCAGGAACCGTTCACTGTTCAAATCTTCGAGTCTTGGAAGTTTCATGGGTGCTCCACCGGGTGCGAATGGAAAGAAAATAGTGCGTTTTAGGGGGGATCGCAACCCCGGCGGTGAAAATTCCGGCACAGGGGATTGAGGGCGGCGCGGGGTTCCGGTATTGCTAGGGGATGGCCATGATTCCCAAAGAAACGATTGAAGAGATACGCGCACGCTGCAACATTGTCGAGGTGGTGGGGGCCTACCTGCCCGAGCTGCGCCGCCGGGGATCCACCTATAAATGCAACTGCCCGTTCCACAAGGAAAAGACGCCCTCCTTCACCGTCAACGATGGCCGCCAGATTTTCCACTGCTTCGGCTGCGGGGCCGGCGGCGATGTCTTCCGCTTCGTGATGGACTATGAAAAGATCGATTTCGTGACCGCCGTGAACGTCCTGGCCGAACGGGTGGGGGTGGAGATCACCTACGAAGGCGGACAACCCGAAAAGAGCGGCAACAAGGATGTGCTCTACAAGCTGCACACCGATGCCGCCGCCTTCTACCACCGGATGCTGCTCGACAGCCCCGAGGGCGCCGAGGCGCGCCGCTACATGGAGGAGCGCGACCTGCCCGAGGAAATCATCAAGGCGTTCCAGATCGGCTTTGCCCCCAACGAATGGGAAGGCCTGCTGGCGCGCGCGCTCAAGAAGGGCTATGAACCGAAACAGCTCGAAGCCGCCGGGCTGGTGGTGCCCTCCGAGCGCGATGGAAAGACCAGCCACTACGACCGCTTCCGCAACCGCGTCATGTTCCCGATCTGCGACCAGATGGGGCGGGTGATCGGCTTTTCCGGCCGCATCATGAACAAGGCCGAGAAAGGGGCGAAATATGTCAACAGCCCCGAAACCCTCCTGTTCAAGAAGAACCGCGTGCTCTTCGCGTTCGACAAGGCGCGCAAGGCCATTGTCGAATCGCGCCAGGCCATTGTGGTCGAAGGGCAGATCGATGCCATCCGCTGCCACCAGGCCGGGCTGGACAATGTCGTTGCTTCGCAGGGCACCGCGCTCACCGAAAACCATGCGCGCATGCTCAAGCGCTACGCCGACGAAGTCATCCTCGTGCTCGATTCCGATGCCGCCGGGCTCAAAGCTGCGCTGGGCTCCTCCGAAATCTTCATCGCCAACGAGCTCAGCGTTCGCGTGGTCACCCTGCCGGAAGGCGAGGATCCCGACTCGCTCATCAAGAACAGCGGGAAAGAGGCCCTGATTAAGCTGGTGGGCGAAGCCCAGAGCGCGCTCGACTTTCTGATCGACGCCTTCCAGAAGCAGGAGGACATGTCGACCGAGGCCGGGCGCATGCGGGTGGTGAGGGCGGTCATCAATCTCATCAACCATTGCCCGTCCGCCGCGCGGCGCGACCCGATGATCCATTCCGCCGCCGATCGGCTCAATATTTCCCCGCTGGCGCTCAGCCAGGACCTGCACCGGGCCAAGAGCCAGCAGCGTCCCGCGCGGAAGCAGGAGGAAGCTCCTCTGCAGTCCGCCCCCGCCCGCAAGACCTATCCCCGGCAGGAGACCGCCTTGCTGGAGCTGCTCGTGCACTATTACCCCGATGTGCATCCGCTGGTGCACGATTTCCTGCCGCCGGGCCACCTGACCGATCCCACCTGCAAGCAGCTGGTGGAAATCCTCATGCTCGATCCACCCGAAACCCTCACCGAGGGCTTCCACGAGTTCGACGACGCCACGCAGAAGATCATCAGCCAGGTGCAGGTGGAGGAGTCGCGCACGATCGACAACGAAACCTCGGCCGTCGAAACCGCGCAGCGCTACATCCTGATCTTCTGGAAGCGCCACCTGGAAGGCGAGCTGGCCCAGCTGGCGCGGCGCACCAATCTCTCGAACGAGGAGCGCTTTGTCGAAACCTCCCGCATCAAGCAGGACATCCATGCCCTCGCCAAAGGCTGGGAGCATGCCCGGCCCATGCTCGAAGTCCGCCTGCACAAGGACGTGGAATTCTAGATTCTTTAATCGTGGATCTTTAGAAAGAGATCCTTGCAACCCATATGCTTTGCAAGGCCGGTATCGAGGATACGCTCTATCAATTGAGCCGCTTTTTCCGCTTTTGTTCTCTTGGCATATTCGACGTAGGCTCTAGCGATGACTGCGGGGTATTCCACGCGCCTATCCCTGTTGTTTGTATGACCGCCCTTGCCTGAACTCGGATGGCAGAAAATTCCAATGCTTGAAATGGGAAGATTTGCTTGTTGGGCAATTTCCCTCCGCCATGTTAGCAACGGCGATGTTTTTGTGTGGTCATCATGAGACGCGTAGATGGCATCAAAAGGACTGTCCGGATCGTTTTCTGGAACAGTCATCTCCATATCAACATGAAAGGCGTGTGGGGGAGTTTCATCGGAGGGCGATGCTGAGGCTTTCGTAAAGTCGATGAAAACAATTGCGGAGGTTTTGGTTTTGTATTTCTTCCCGCTGATCACATTGGTATGCAGAATTCTATTTTGGTAGTGCTTTTCCAACTCTATTTTTTTCTTTAGGAGGTTGGGGGAGGTGAGGGCGCGACTATCGACGCCTGTCCAGTAATACAGGATTCTATCAACCATTTCATGCGCCTCTGGAGGGGAGGAGATCTCTACCAGCTGGATGGCTTTACGTAGGTAATCTTCATCTCCCCATTTGGGCTTCTTTTGCTCGATGACGGAATTGATTCTAGGCAGTAGTGCAGGAAGACTGTCGCTGGTGAGGGATTCGAAGATGATTGAAGTCTCGTGGCTGTCCAGTTCCGTGGTCATGAGAGCGTGTTCAAGTGCGTTGCGGACGTTCTCTTCGACAGGTTTGGGCAGTTGTCTTGAAAAACGGATAGCTTCTTTAATGATATAAGGATTGGGTGAGTGCAACTGAAGGGCAATTACGTCGGGCAAAGCCGCTGGTGCAATTTTTTCCAGACAGCGACATGCATCCTTAAAAAGAACCGGGTTTTTAGCCTGTTTTGCCAGCGTAGCCACAACATCTTTTGCTGCTGTATATTCATGTTCTTTTATTTGTTTAATGATGGCTCGTTGTCCGCCTATGAAATTGTTCTCTATTGGCTCTGATGTTTCAGGGATTGACGAGGTAAGCTTTTCGGTTAGCAGTTCAAGCATCCTGTGTTTGTCATCCGTTTTCATGAGTCCTGAAACTGCTTCGCTTTGTACATGGCCGTTAGGATCTTCGAGTAAATCTAAAAGCAAAACTTTAGCCTGAGGGGTGGGAATCATATCACCGAGTAGTTGAGCGGAGTATTGACGCGTCAGCGGGTGCGGATTGTTTGTGATGGACTCAAGCCCCTTGATCCAATCGCGCCCACCCCAGAGCCGGTAATAAGCAATATGATCAGGGAGGCTGTTTGTATTCGTTTCCACGATTTCTTTTTGGATCGTCAGCCGAAGGTGTTGAACGCGCTCTTCATTGGGTTTGCCCTGTTCTTGAAAGAAGACGGTATTGATTATGAATTCTTCAAACTCCGCAGTGGGATGCGCTGGAAGATTCGCGAATGCAGTCGGGCTAAGCATGCAATAATTAACGGTTCCGTCTCCGTTAAGGCGCAGTATTCCGGTAGAGGGAGTCGGAACGGTATACGCATCACGCCAGTAGTGGAGAAAAAGGTACGCCTTCTGTTTCTTCCGTTGAGCCCGGTTCTGTTGCCATTCATCGGATGCACAGTTGTTGTTGAAACGCTCTACCCTAATGCTCTCATTGAGTTGTCCTTTCAGGATTTTAAGGGGAGTTACTACCGCGTCATCAACTCCCCCTTCCGTTACTTCAAAGAGACCAATAATCTCAGCATCATGGATCATTTCCTCCCATTCCGGATCTTCCCATGAGGAGGCAAAGGCATGCAGGCTTTGCATGAGCAGGACAATGGCGAAGAGAATGTGTTTCATGGCTCTAATCCACGATGTATTTTTCGAGGCGCGCTTCGTCGGCGAGGAATTCGGGGATCAGCTTTTTGCGGGCGGAGGCGCCGTGGGCGTGGACGGATGCCGGATCGCCGGTGATGAGCGGGTGCCACTGCGGCAGGGGCTTGCCTTCGTGCCGCAGGCGGTAGGCGCAGGTTTCGGGCATCCACGCGAAGTGTTCGGGATGGTCGGCGGAGAGCACGGCGCAGTCGGGCACGAGTTCGTGGCGCTGGTCGTAGTTGGTGCAGCGGCAGGTGTTGACGTCGAGCAGGCGGCAGGCGACGCAGGTATAGTGGATCTTGCCGGTCTCCTCGACCTCCAGCTTGTGCACGCAGCATTTTGCGCAACCGTCGCAGAGCGATTCCCACTCCATCTTGTTGAGTTCGTGGAGCGTTTTGGTTTCCCAGAAAGGTTTCATGTTCAAGAGGTGTGTTTGTTGATGAGGTCGATGAGCGCCTGCCGGCTGACCGGTTTGGAAATATAGTCGTCCATGCCGCCGTCGAGGCATTTCTGCTTGTCGTCCTTCATGGCGTGGGCCGTGATGGCGATGATGGGGATTGTGCTGATGGAACCGTGCATGGCCCGGATTCTTGCGGTGGCCTCGAAGCCGTCCATGACCGGCATTTGGCAGTCCATGAGCACCACGTCGTATTCAGCCATGCGGATTTGCTGGATCGCGTCCTGCCCGTTGTCGGCCGTATCGACCTTGCACCCGGCCTTGCGCAGGATGGCGGTGGCCACCTTCTGGTTCACGAGGTTGTCCTCGACCAGCAGCACGTGGGTGTCGGGTTTGACGATCGTTTTGTTCCTGAGCCGATCCGGTTCCTTGATGCTGGCCGGATTCACCGCCTGGGGCAGGGTGAGGTTGAAGAAGAAGGTGGAGCCCTTGCCATGGGAGCTGATCAGGCCGATTTGCCCGCCCATCAGCTCAACGAGCTGCTTGCAAATGGCCAGTCCGAGGCCGGTGCCGCCATAGAGCCGCTTGGCCGATCCATCGGCCTGGGTGAATTTGTCGAAGATGGTTTTCTGCTTCTCTTTCTCGATGCCGATGCCTGTGTCGATGACCTGGAAATAGAGCTCGGCGCCCTTGGCGGTTTTCGTGTGGCATTCAATGTTGAGGGTAACGGAGCCGCCGTGGGTGAACTTCAGCGCGTTGCCGACGAGGTTGACGAGGATCTGTTCGATCAACCCTTCGTCTCCCATGACATACAGCGGGACATTGTCCTGGCAGCCGCACTTGAAATCGACGCCGCTTTGGGAGGCCTGTGGCTGGAACATGTAGAACAGGGTGTCGCACATCTCGCGCAGATCGATGACCGACTCGCGGACATCCATCTGGCCGGCCTCGACCTTGGAGATGTCCAGCACGTGGTTGATGATCTTGAGCAGGCCCGTGGTGGACTGCAGGATGGTTTCAACGCAGTTGTTTTGCTCGCTGGTGAGCGGGGTGTCGGCCATGAGCTGGGCCATGCCGACGATGCCGTTGAGCGGGGTCCGGATTTCGTGGCTCATGTTGGCGAGGAATTCGCTTTTGGCCTGGCTGGCATGCTCGGCGATCTCCCTCGCGTTCTCGGCCATGGTCTTGGCCTCTTCGGCCATTTCGCGTGCGGCGTGGATTTTTTCCTCGGCCTCTTTGCGCAGGGTGGTGTCGCGCACATGCAGCTGGAGCACCTGCCGGCCGCCGATGTTCTGGAGCGTACCGGTCATTTCGATGGGGCTGATGGTGCCGTCCGCTGCCATGCTAACGCCTTCGCATTGCTCCAGCCCGCCGTTGAACCATGTTTTCATGTTGCCATCGACCTCTGCACGGAAGGCCTCCGGCACGAGGTCGTGCACCCGCTTGGTAAGCAAGACCTCTTTCTTCATCTTGACCATCTCGCAGGCCTGCGTGTTGGCCGAGACAATATGGCCTTCGCGATCAAGCACGTAGACGGCATCGGGCGACTTCTCGAAAATCTGGCGCAGCCGTTCTTCGCTGTCGGCATACTGCCGGGTACGTTCATCGACCTTGCGCTGGAGCTTGCGGTTCCATAGCAGGGTCAACGCAAGAACCACGGCCACGATCGTGGCGGCGGCGGATGCGATGCGGAGGATGGTTTCGATCGGCAGGATGTGGCGGGCGTATTCCGACCCCAGCCATTTGGCCTGGATCTTGGTCAGGGTGCCGCTCCTGCGCGCCTGCGAAATCCCCTTGTTGAGAATCGAGAGCAAGTCACGGTTCCCGTCGGCGACCGCCATGCCGAGCTTGGCGGTGTAGATGGGGTCGCCGACGATCCGCAGGTCGCCCTTGCCGGTGGAATACATGTAGTGCTGGGTCACCAGTTCGTTGCCAACCATGGCATCGACCGTGCCCGAGGCAACCAGTTCCACGCATTCCTCGGTGCTGGGGACAAACTTGATCTGGCACCGGACGCCCCGTTGCTGCAGCACCTCCATGGCATGGCCGGAACCCATGATGGCCACCTTGAGGCCTTCGAGGTCGTAGATGTTGTAGATGCCGGTGCGGTCGTGGCGGACGAACAGCGTGACCGGGGTCAGTTTAATGTTCTGGGAAAAGTCGAATTCGTTTTCCCGCGATTCCGAGTGGAACAGGCTGCTGATGGCATCGGCTTCGCCTGAACGCACCATTTCCATGGCCTCGGCCAATGGCGCCACCTCGAAGCGCACCTTGAAGCCCATGTCGGCCGCCATCCACTGCACCAGCTCGACGTTCATGCCGCTCACCTGTTTCTTGCGGATGAATTCGAAGGGGGCGTGGCGCGGCTGCATGACGAAGACGATATCCTCTTTCCCCGCAAGATAGGCCAATTCGCGCTCGCTTAGCGGAGCCGCCAGCGCGGGCGTCAAGGCTGCCAGGAGTGCGATCAATAGCGCACGTTGTAAGATTCTCGTCATCATGTAACCGTGCTTGAAACTATAAGGTTTGGCGTGGGGGCGGTAAACAAAAACACCCGGCAATTTATAACGGAATGCCGGGCTTCCAAGTACGGGCGGATTCGCCTACGATCCCGATCGTTATGCCAAAGCTGGAAAAGGTTGCCCACGTCATGCGCAGGTTCGTCCCGGGGAAATGGGGCGGCACGGAGAGCGTTGTCTACAGCCTGTCGCGCAAGTTGGCCGAGCGTTGCATCGACAGCCCCGTTTTCTGCACCGACATGTTTTCCGAATCCGGCACGCAGGAGTTCGAAGGGGTCCGGGTGCATCGGTTCGCCCATGTGTTCCCTTGGCTGGGCCTCTCGGCCGCGGTCCGGGCCCAGCTGCGGTTGAAGGGCGGCAGTCCGCTTTCGCTTCCGCTCTTCTTCGGCCTGCTGCGGGAAAAAAACATTTCGGTCATCCACGCCCATGTGCAGCACCGGCTCGGCGGAATGGCCCGCACGGTGGCGAGACTCAAGGGCATTCCCTATGTCGTCAGCCTGCACGGCGGGCACTTCACCCTGCCGCAGGAGCAGGTCGACAAAATGACCGAGCCGTTCCGGGGAAAACTGGAATGGGGCAAGGCTTTTGGAGCGCTGTTCGGTTCGCGCCGCGTGCTGCGCGATGCCGACGCCATCATCTGCGTCGGCAAAAGCGAGTGCGAAGCCGTGCGGGAACGTTTTCCGGGAAAGCCCGTTTTCTACATTCCCAACGGGGTGGACGTGGAGCGCTTCGCCCGGGCGGACGGCGCCCTTTTCCGGGCGGCCTTCGGTTTTGCGCCCTCGGAAAAAATCGTGCTGTGCGTTTCGCGCATCGACTACCAGAAAAACCAGCTGGGCCTGGTGCGGGCCTTCGCCGGATTTTCCAGGAGCCATCCCGCCCACCGGCTGGTGCTCGTTGGTGCGGTGACGGTCGAGGCCTATCGCCAGGAGATCGATCGCGAGGTCGAACGCCTGGGGCTTTCTGAAAAGGTTCTCGTTATCGAGGGGTTTCCGCCGGACGATCCGCGGCTGCCCAGCGCGTACCAGGCGGCGGAGCTGTTTGTGCTGCCCTCCCTGCACGAGCCGTTCGGCATTGTGGTGCTCGAGGCCTGGGCGGCGGGGCTGCCCGTGGTGGCCAGCCGCGTCGGCGGGATCCCCGGCTTTGCGACGGATCGGGAAAACATCCTGTTGGCCGAGGCCGGCAACGGGGAGGAGCTGGCCGCCCGCATGGCCGCGCTGGCCGACGATGCCGACCTGCGCTCCGACCTCGCTGGCCGGGCGGCGGCCGAAGTGGGGGCCCGCTACGATTGGGCAAGGATTGCCGATGCCTACCAGCGCGTTTATGTGGATCTAGTGAACAAAGGATGAGCTGGATGTTAGCATAAATTAATCCATTATAACTGGAGCCGGGCAGGTGGATTCTCCATATTTGCCCGCTCGAATCTCAAGTAACCGAAGGGGGCGCCATGCCGCATAAGGAAGTCAAGCAGTCGATCGGCGAGCTGAAAAGCGAGCTACGGAAAACAGAGCAGGAAACCGGGGCTTTCGAGGAAGTGCTGCGCCATGCGCAGGAGGGCCTTGAACGCTATACCCCCGAAGCCGTTCAAGAGTTGGCGCAAACATTGCGTAAGGAAGCCGAGGAATTCGAGGTCGAGCATCCGCGCATCACCGCGCTGATCAACAACATCATGACCTCGTTGAGCAATTTGGGAATCTAAAGAAGGAGAAAGAGGAATGACGAAAATTTGCTGTATTGGCGCCGGCTATGTCGGCGGCCCCACCATGGCGATGATCGCCAAGCAATGCCCCGACGTGCAGGTGAACGTCGTCGACATCAATGAAAACCGCATCGCCGCCTGGCAGACCGACGAGTTGCCGATCTACGAGCCCGGGCTGCTGGAGGTGGTTCAGGAGGCGCGCGGCCGCAACCTCTTTTTCTCGACCGATGTCGACCAGGGCATCCGCGACGCCGACATTGTTTTCGTGAGTGTCAACACGCCGACGAAAACCTTCGGCGAAGGCGCGGGCTGCGCGTCCGACCTGCAATATTGGGAACTCTGCGCGCGCCGCATCAAGGAGGTGTCCACCTCCGACAAGATCATTGTTGAAAAGTCCACCTTGCCCGTCCGCACGGCCGAGGCCATGGAGCGCGTGCTGCACGCCGGCGACAACCCGGTGCATTTCGAAGTGCTTTCCAATCCCGAATTCCTGGCCGAAGGCACCGCCATCGACGACCTGCACAATCCCGATCGTGTGCTGATCGGCGGGCATGAGACCGAAACCGGACGGAAGGCGATACAGACGCTGGTGGAGATCTACGCCACCTGGATTCCGCGCGAACGCATCCTCACCACCAACCTGTGGTCGTCCGAACTCTCGAAGCTGACCGCCAACGCCTTCCTGGCCCAGCGCGTCAGCTCGATCAACGCCATCTCCGCCCTGTGCGAAGCCACCGAGGCCGATGTTGCCGAAGTGGCCCACGCCATCGGAACCGACAGCCGCATCGGCCCCAAGTTCCTCAAGGCTTCCATTGGCTTCGGAGGGTCGTGCTTCAAAAAGGATATCCTCAACCTCGTCTACCTGTGCGAAACCTACGGCCTGAAAGAGCCGGCCGAATACTGGCGCCAGGTGGTCGTGATGAACGAATACCAGGAAAAGCGTTTTGTCACCACCATGCTCCACAGCATGTTCAACACGATCGCCAACAAGCGCATCGCCGTCCTCGGCTTCGCCTTCAAGGCCGATACCGGCGACACGCGCGAAAGCCCGGCCATCAAGGTCTGCCGCGAGCTGGCCGCCGAGCACGCCACCATTGTGGTCTCCGATCCGGAGGCCATGGAAAACGCCAAGCTCGAAATGCCCGAGCTGGCCGACCGGATCGGGTTCGAGGAAGATCCCTATAAAGCGGCCGAAGGCGCTCACGCCGTTGCCGTGCTGACCGATTGGAAGCTCTACAAGGAACTCGATTTCCGGCGCATCTACGACGGCATGCAGAAACCGGCCTTCCTGTTCGATGGCCGCAACATGCTCGACCACGACGCGCTGTTCGAAATGGGCTTCGAGGTCTATTCAATCGGCAAGGGCTACAAGACCCACCTGAAGTAGGGAAACGTTTTGGAGTGCGGCACTTCGGTGCCGCTTTTTAGCTCTCCGCGGTTTTTACCGAAATCGTTTCGCCGGCAAAGCCGACGCTCATCCCGGCGCGGATCTTGCGCCGTTTGCGGGTTTCAAGCTCGCCATCGACGGTCACGAGGCCTTGCGCCACCACTTCCTTGCCTTCGCCGCCGGACATGACGAGGTTGGCGGCCTTGAGCAGTTTGCACAGTTCGATGTATTCTCCGGTCAGTGGAAAGTCCATGGCTAGTTTTCCTCTCTCTTCTGCTGTTTGATCATGCCCCGGATTCCGATGACGAGCAGGATGACGCCGATCGGGAGCAGCAGGATTCCGATGGCGGTGGACGTGAGTGCAAAGCCCATTTCCTCCGCCAAGGCTTCCGGTTTTTCCACGCCTTGTCCGCCGATGGTTTGGAATGCGGAAACCATGGCGATGATGGTGCAGAGAATGCCCAGCACCGGGCCAAACGAGAGGATGGAGCCGAGAACGACCAGAACGGCTGGGGTCTTCTTCGGTCGCGTGGGTCCGGTGCTCCGGGTGGTCATGCCGGTTAGCTTCCTTCAGCTTCTTTTCGGAGTTTCTTTATGAGTTCGATGCGCTTGTAGGGCTGGCGTCCGCGATGGTAGAGGATGTCGATTTTTTCTTCGATGACATCCCAGTCCTCGGGGGTTGGGGGCGTGTCGTAGTCCCAGGCCTCTTCGTCGGAACGCTTGGTTTGCCACTTCATCAGGGTTTTGCCCATGAAGGTGATCCGGATCTTGCGCTTCACGCCATCCCCGAGCTTTTCCGTCCATTCGATATCGGCTTTCACGGGCGGCCTCTATTTCGGGTAGAACCATCGTCCGGCCGTGCCGGCAATGATGCATACGCCGGCAATCACAATGCCGATCAGCGGGAAAATCATCCGCTGCTGGCGCATGGTGACGTCGATCTCGGCCTGGCTGCCGAGAAAAAAGTAGAGGGCTCCGGATACGGCCAGCGAGATGATCGCGACCCACCAAAGCATGGCTTTCGGTTGGAACGGGCTTTTCTTTGCGGGTTTCTTCATAGGTAAGTCGCAATGTATGGTTGATGCGGGGGCTTATCAAGGAGAAACCCGGCTTATATATTCAGTCTTTAACCACCCTCGTTTGCCGTCGTATTCCAATTCGATCCACCCTTTCGGGTCGCTTCCATGCTGCCGTGCGAGCGCGCCGAGCGGCAGCTTGTAGTGCGCGGTGCTTCCCTCGACCGGGCCATACAGCGCCGTTGCCTCGCTTTTGACCACCACCCATTCCGGATGGATGGCCAGCTGGCGCCACTGCCACCACCCGCCGGCCGCCACAACCATCAGCGCAAGTGGGACAAGGCAGGCCTTCAGGGTCGGGCGCCGGGCGCCGGGCGCAACCAGGGCCGCCATGAGCAGGACGGCCAGCAGCAGATAGCCACTCGTGGCGGCAATGATCCATTCGCTGTGGGACAGCGTTTCGAAGACGCGCTCCACGAAGCCGGGCGCGGGATCGATGGCCCCGGCGGCATTCAATGCAAAGTGAAGGTTGGCCCGGATGTCGGGATCGCGCGGTGCCTCGTACCACGCCTTGCGGTAATGCCAAACGGCCTGGGGCAGGTCGCCATCCTTGAAGTTGGCGTTGGCGAGGTTGTAGTGCACCTCGGCATTGGCAATCCCGTTGTTGATCAAGTCTTCGTAGAGCAGGGCGGCCTCGGCGTAGCGCGCGTCGTCGT
The DNA here is from genome assembly GCF_900890425.1 of Pontiella desulfatans. Taxonomy (NCBI): domain Bacteria; kingdom Pseudomonadati; phylum Kiritimatiellota; class Kiritimatiellia; order Kiritimatiellales; family Pontiellaceae; genus Pontiella; species Pontiella desulfatans. The sequence goes on from NZ_CAAHFG010000005.1 coordinate 348,861, forward strand.
AGGCGGCCTGCGCCATCAGGAACTTTTCCGATGAACTCGTTTGCGCCGCGGTTGTTGAAAGGGCCGGAAGCGCGAGCAGCAGGATGAGGGGGAGGAATCTCATATCTTCATCCTTTCGCATTTTTTCAGGGTGGTCGAAAGCCGGTTCAGCAGCGCCTTCATTTCGTCCTGGGGATCGGTTTCGGGTTGGATGCCGTAGCGGCGCTGCTCGATGGTGCTGAAGAGCGATGCAATGGCGTCCTTTTCATCCGGCACGCGCGCCAGCACGGCCTGCAGGGTAACATCGCCCGGCGGGAGGTTCAGCCGATGCCCGAAATAGTCGGCCAAGGCATTCCACATGGCTTCATGGAACGCGGCGCCGTCCTGTTTCCGCAGGGCCTGTTCCGCCAGTTGGACATGTTTCCGCGCGGCCTTGGGGGCCTTCTGCCTCCGGGCCAGGGCAACATTGTTTTGCAGCGTGTTGCGGCGCGCCGTGGTGCCGGCCACGGCCAGGAGCAGCAGGGCGGGCAACGCCAGCAAAACCTTGAATAGGGTGGAGGCATGCCAAGCGGTTTCGTTGCTGCCGTTCCATTTCTTGGGCAGGGGCTTGAGGTAGACGATGTCCCGGCCCAGAATCTTGGTTTCCTGTTGGATGGTGCTGGGCATCGACGCGATCACTTGCGCGGCCTGTTGCGCGACGGCCTGGACCGAAACCGGGAACGGTCCCTGCTTAAGGGTGCGGAAGTCGGTGGTTTTCGTGTTGAAGTACGAGAACGAAACCGGCGGAATATTGGTGACGCTTCCGGACTTGGGAATCACCACCTGCTCAAAGCGAATCTCGTTCGGGTTCTTCGATTCAACGGTTCGGGCGTCGTAGAGCTTGAAGTCGTGGCTGTCGGCGATGGTCGGCGGGGTGATTTGGGAAAGGTTGCCCTCGCCGGCAATGCGCATGCGGATGGTAATCGGTTCGCCGGCCTTGACCTCGGTCGGCCCCACTTGGACATCGAAATCAAAAACACCGACGCCCCCCGTGAAGCTTTCCGGCCGCCCCACCGTGGGGACGGGGCGCACCCCGATGTCGAGCTTGTTGCAGTCGAGCACCACCGGGCGCGTCTCCTGCCGTCCGAACATATCGCCGAAGAACGGGTCGTCGAACCCCCACGAGCGGCGCTGCTGGCGGGGGATCACCACGTTGAGTTGAACTTCCGGCTGGAATGCGAACGTGCCGGCGGTCAAGGTTTTGGCGGTCGTCACCAGGGTGTAGACATTGAAGATGGAACCCTTGATTTCCTTGCGTTCGCGCCCGGCGATGTTCCACTGGAGCTCCCCATCCATCCCGGTTTCCGGCATGCCGCCGCGAATGCTGAAGTTGCCGTCGATCTGGATGCCGTCGCGAATGTGGACCTTGAGTTCCAGACCGAATGGCTCGTGCACGTGCGGCGCTTCGCGGTTGGATGATATTTCGGAAAACATCAGCTCGGAGAGTTCCTGGGCTTCCTGGTCGTCGGCCTTCTTGATGACCCTCAGCCGGCCGGTCAGTTCCTTTTCGCCGCCCTTGTATTGGGCGATGACGGGGCCAATCGGAAAGTCGCCGGTCTTGGACGGCGTGATGAGATAGCTGTGGATTACCTTCGACGAGCTGCGCATGTTCACGATGCGCGTTTCCGAGCTTTGCCCTTGGTATTGGATCTTCAGTCCATCGACTTCCGGAAAATCAACCGCGCTGCCCTTGCAGTCGATAAACTCGATCTTCAAGACCGCCCGGTCCAGCAAACTGATCAACTGCGGCTGGATGCTCATCTGAACGTCCGCCGCAAGGGCGGTTCCCGCACTAGCGAATATCGAATACAGAACAAGGAATATCGAATATCGAACCATCCTTTTCCACAACCTTGCTGCTATTCCTTCGAGATTCATTCTTCCTTGTTCGTTATTCGTCGTTCAACGGCCGGTGATCCCCGATCACCAGTCCTTATCCACCTTGACCGGGGCACCCAGTACGGGGTGCAGTTGCAGGCGTTTGTTTTCCTCTTCCTGCTTCATGGCGTCCAGCAGGCGCTCGGCTTCGTCCTGGCTCATCTGTTCCGCACGCGGCGGTTCCTGTTGTTGCTGTGGGTCCTGCTGCTGGTCTTGCTGCTGTTGATCCTGGTTTTGTTGCTGGTCTTGCTCGTTTTGTTGTTCGTCTTGGTTTTGCTGGTCCTGGTCTTGTTGCTGATCCTGGTTTTGGTCTTGTTCGTTTTGCTGATCCTGGTTCTGTTGCTGGTCGTCCTGATCCTGGTTCTGCTCCTGTTGCTGGTCGATCAGCTCCTTGAGGCGCAGCAGCTTTCCGTTCTCCGGATAGTGCGCGAGGCCCTGGACGACCAGGTTGCTGGCGCTGGCGGTGTCGCCATGGATATACATGCTGGCCGCCGGGTGGAAGTAGGTCGAATCGATATCGGCCACGTCGTTGGTGGTCTGCGCCAAGGCGGGCAGGGCCACGGCCAAAAACAGGATGGTTGCGAGCGTCTTCATTTTGCCATGTTGGTGGTTGGGAAGAGATCCTGGATAATCTTCAGCACGTCCTGGTTTTTCTGGATCGTTTCTTCATAGTTTTTTTTCAGGTCGGGTTTCAGGTCGAACGCGTATTTTCGCTCATCCGTCTCGGTTGTCAACCGTTGTGCGGCCAGCATGTACTGGTAATCGGTAATATATTGCAGTGCGGTCTTCAGGTCGATTTCCGCGGCTTCGACGGCGAGCGCCAGCATTTCCAGCCGCTCCTCGATTTTCGGTAGATACTGTTTCGACTCGGGATGCTCCGGGGCCACGTTCTCCATGATGTGCCTGAACTGTTTTTTCGCCAGGCGATAGTTGGCTTGCGCATCCTTCGCCTTGAACTGCGGGAGCAGCTCCTCCGCCTGGTCGAAATACCACTTGCCCAGGTTATGTTCCAGTTTAAGCCGCAGCTGCTGGGCGCGTTCGAAGTTTTGCTTGGCCGCGAGGTCGTCCGGTTCCAGCAGCATGCTTTTTTCATACATGTCCATCGCCAGGAACGAGAGCTCGATGGCCATGCCGATCTGCTCCTGCCCGGTCAGCGCCGTGGTGCGCGCCAGCAGGGCATTGCCCCGGTTGAAGTAGGCCTTCGCCTGCAGCTCCACGTCGGTCGAGCGCAGGGCTTCGTTGTAGGAATCGGCCGCGGTTTCGAAGTCGCCCGCGCGGTACTGCGCATTACCGAGGTTGTAGTTCCCGATGTCCGCAAACTCCAACGCGGTCTTTTCGAGATGCTCGATGGCGTTGGTGTAGTCGCCCCGCTTGTAGGCCTTCAGCCCTTTCCGCATCGAAGAGCGCGGCGTATCCTCGGCTTTCACCACGCATGGCAAGAGCAGGAGGAGTGTAACCGCGAAAGAACGCAAAGATCGCAAGGATTTCCGGTTCGTTGGCTTTTGCGTTCCTTGCGTTCTTTCGCGGTTATAATTGACCGGTCGAATGGCCGTTTCGATGAGTAGCAGAAGCAGGGCCGCGCCCAGGAACCACTGGAACCGCTCCGTCCAGGATTTCGACATGCGGGCCTCGCGCTCCTCGCGCTGCAGCTCGGCGATGCCCTGCTGGTAGACGCGCTCCAGTCCAAAGTCGCCCGGGGCGGAGCGGACATAGAAGCCGCCGGTTTCCAAGGCGATCCGTTCGAGGACGCTTTCGTCCAGCGAGCTCTTCACCACGTTGCCGGTCTTGTCCTTCACGAATCCGTCCGACGTTTGGATCAGCTCGCCTTCCTTGGTGCCGACGCCGATCGCGAACACGCGGATGTTTTCCTGTTTCAATGCGGGCAGCAGTGCCAGCGGATCGCCGGAGTGCCCTTCGCCATCGGAGATCAGGATAATCACCTTGTCGGCCTGCGTCTCCTCCGCCTTCTTGAAGCTCTCAATGGAGGTATCCAGCGCCTGGTAAAGATCGGTTCCGCCAATGGGTACGATGCCCGCGTAGATGTCTTCGAGCATCATCAGGAAGGCGGCATAGTCGATGGTTGCGGGGCATTGCAGGAAGGCGTCGCCGGCAAAGGCCACAATGCCGATGCGGTCGCCGCGCAGCTCCTTCACCAGATCGCGCACGCCCCATTTGGCCTGCTGCAACCGGTTGGGCTTGATGTCCTGCGCCAGCATGCTCTTCGAGGTGTCGAGCGCAACAATAATGCTGAGTCCGCGCTGTTTCACCTCTTCCCATTTAAAGCCCCATTGCGGGCGGGCCAGCGCGGCAATCGCCAGCGCAAGGGCCAGTACGCGAACCAGGTTCTTGAAGCGCTGGCGACGGGGCGAAAGGCCGGGGAGCATGGTGTTCCACAACGCTACATCGGCCATGCGTTTGAGCAACTGGGCGCGCCGCTTCAGCATGAGCCCGGTCAAGAGCAATAGCGGAAGCAGGGCCAGCAGCCACATCAACGTATCTGGATTATGCCATTTCATTTTTCGTATTGCGTGTTGCGTACTGCGTATTGCCGAAGAGCCTCCTGATCAAAAGAGGTTTTGCAATACGCAATACGAAGTACGCAGTATCAAGGAAGCCTCCCCAACCTCGTTAGATTCAAAAACTGTTCCAGTGCCAAAAGCACGATGCCCAAAATAATCCAGTTTGCCGCTTTCTCTTCGAAGCGGGTAAAGCGCTCCACTTCAATCTCCGTTTTTTCCAGCAGGTCGATTTCCCCGTAGACGGAGTCGAGCGTTTCAAGATCCTTCGCGCGGTAAAACTTGGCGTTGGTCGTTTTGGCAATTTTCTTAAGGGAGTCCTCGTCGACCTCCTGCCGCTGCATGAAGAAGCCGGTTCGCGCGCCGCCTGCGCCGATGGTGTAGATCTTGATGTCCAGCGCTTCCGCGGCACTCGCGGCATTCTCCGGCGAAAGGGTGCCGTGGTTGTTGGCGCCATCGGTCAGCAGGATGATCACCTTGCTTTTCGCCTCGCTGTCGCGCAGGCGGTTGATGGCCGAGGCAATGCCATCGCCAATGGCGGTGCGGTTGCCGTCGAGCATGCCCGTGTGCAGGCCCTCCATGCGTTGGTTCAGCCAGCCATGGTCGAGGGTGAGCGGTGCAATCGCGTAGGGCACGGTCGCGAAGGCCACGACGCCGATCCGGTCGCTAGGGCGGTTTTCGAGGAAGCGCGTAATCACTTCCTTCGAAGCATCCAGGCGGCTCATGCGACGGCCGAATTTCTGGAAGTCCTCCGTGTCCATCGAACCCGACAAGTCCATCAGCAGAATGATGTCCACGGCCTCGGTGCGCACGCGGCTATCCTCCAGCCCGCGCTGCGGCCGCGCGAGTGCAACCACCAGGCACACCAGCCCGAGGGCAAAGAGCACGGGCAGGACTGGTTGCAACCGAATCCGCCAGCTCTTCGGCAAGCCCTTCAGCACGGCGCTGCTGCTAAACTGCATCGTTCGCCGCTTCTGAATGAAATACCGAAGCCAAACCAGCGCCGGGATCAGCAACAGCAACAAAAGAAAAACTGGATAAGCGAGTCTCATCAGGAATATTTATTTAGCCGCGAAAGAGCGCAAAGGACGCAAAAGAAAGCAGGAAAGAAAGGGCTTTGGGAATGCTGGTTGTCCGTTTGGCCTTATCCATCACGAACTTTTTGATTTGGAATTTGTAGGAGCCGAAGTTGATTAGCAAACCATGTTCAAGATTAGCAGACCGTAGGTAACCAATAAGCTGTGCCTTATGCTCTTCCGAAAAAGTCTTGCAGGCTTTTAGTTCGATGATCAGGACGTCTTCGACAATCAGGTCGGCATAATAGTCGCCGATTTCAGTTCCGTCTTCGTCAAAGACCTTCAGTGGATGTTGTTGCTTCACATCAAATCCCGCCTTGCGAAGGCGGTGAGCGAGGGCGTTTTCATAAACCTTCTCCAAATGACCCGTACCATGGTACTCATGGATCGCATATGACGTTTCTCTTACCAGGTCGCACAGTTCTTTGATTTTCGCCTCCATCAACCTTCTCCTTCTTTGGGTTCCCTGCGTTCTCTCGTGGCTAACTCCTCAGTCTGTTTGGTTTGTTCAACGAATTGCCGGGTGGTGTTGAAGGCGGATTCCATGGTGGTGCGGTCGGGGTGGCCCTTGGCAAACTTGACCATGTCGGCCTGGCGCATGAACTCCTGCAGGATGTTGCGCTGGTTGCCATCGAGCTCCGGCGATTTGCTCATCTCCTCGACAATCTCTTCGGTGGTTTCGTCCGGGGCGTTGAGCTGGAAGCGCCCTTCGAGATAGGTGCGCAGAATCATGGAAAGTTCGGTGTAGAACGGGTTGCATTCGTCCTTTTCGAGCAGCCCCTTCCGCATCAATGCGTCCAATGCCTTGAAGGCGACGACGTGCGGTGGAACCGGTGGCGCTTTCGGAACGAGCGTCTCGCGGTTTTTCCAGAGCTTCGAAGTAACCAGGCCCACTAAAAAGGCAACCACGGCCGATCCGAGTACGATCCAGATCCACGGTGGAATCCGCCCCGGAAGCTTGTGGACTTTTTTGATGTCGGCGATCTCGCTTGAAGATATTTGGCCGAGGCTGCTGACGACGCGGATGGTTGTTTCGGGGAAGGCATTGGTTAAAGCTTTGCCACCCATGCGGTAAACGACGGGATTGGTCGTTAGCACATGTTCGCCCAGGCGGAAGGAGGTGAGGGTGTAGATGGTTTCCGTTAGAACGTTCCCGTCCGCGAGCGGCGTGCTTTCCCAATCGCGCTTAAGGACAACGATATCCTTTTCGTGGCCGATCTCCGGCAGTTCAACCACACCGTTGCTTGGACAGATCGTCGTGATGGAAAGCTCCACCTGATCGCCGATCATGATCGATTCGTGTGGAAGCGAAACGTCCAAGTTCAGCTCCATGGCATGAATGGTTGCCGATATGCAGAGCAGGTATAGGCCCGCGACTGCTAGTCGATTCAGAATGTGGCTTGGGTGGCGCATTTATTATTAACCGCGAAAGAACGCAAGGAACGCAAAGATAGGGAGTGGGAAGCTTGTTAGTTTAGTGGCAGGATTGCTTTTTTCGCTTTTGGCGAATTTCTTGATGAAAAATTTGTAGGAGCCGAAGTTGATCAGCAACCCGTGTTCTTTGCTTGCTCCTTTCAGGTAGTTGAGTAGTTGGGCTTTATGTTCGTCGTTAATGGATTTGCACGCTTTCAGTTCGATGATGAGTTCACCTTCGATCAGGAGGTCTGCGAAATATTCGCCGATTTCCGTGCCATCTTCGTCATGGATGATCAAGCGATGTTGTTGTTCAACTTGTAGCCCTGCTTTTCGGAGACGGCTGGCAAGTGCATTTTCATAAACTTTTTCAAGGTATCCCGTTCCATGGTATTGGTGGATGGCATACGCGGTTTCGCGAATCTGGTTGCTGAGTTTCATAGCTTCATTCGTATCCATACCATTCTCCTTTTGCGTTCCTTGCGTTCTTTCGCGGTTAAACCTCATCTGCGTTGTGCGCGCTGGCGGAAGAATTTAATGAATTGCTTGTCGTAGGGTTCGCCGGCGAAGAGGTGGATGGTATCGATGCCGGCCTTGCGGTGCAGCTCGTCGATGGCTTCCCCGCGGCGGGTCTGCTCCATGGCCAGCTGGTTGCGCACCTTTTTGCTGGACGTGTCCACCAGGACGGTCTCGCCGGTTTCCGCATCGTGCCAGTTGATGAGGCCGACGTCCGGCCAGGCAATCTCGCGCTTGTCGCCGACGACGACGCTGATGAGGTCGTGGCGGCGCGCGGAGATTTTAAGTAGCTGCTCATAGTCGTCCGAAAACATGAAATCGGAAATCAGGAAGGTGACGTTTTTGCGCGTGCTGATGTGGTTGAGATAGTCGAGTGCCGGAACCACGTTGGTGCCCTTGCCCTGGGGTTTGTGCGAAAGCATTTCGCGCACGAGGCGCAGCACATGGCGCGTGCCCTTTTTCGGCGGGATATATTTTTCAACCTCCTCGGCAAAGAGGATCAGCCCGATGCGATCGTTGTTGCGGATGGCGGAGAAGGCCAGCACGGCGGCCACCTCGGCGGCGAGATCGCGCTTCATCTGGTTGCCGCTGCCGAACAGGTGGGAGGCCGAAATATCCACCACCAGCATCACGGTCATCTCGCGCTCTTCCACGAATTTCTTGATGTGCGGCGCGCCGGTGCGCGCGGTCACGTTCCAGTCGATCGAGCGGATGTCGTCGCCGGGCACATATTCGCGCACCTCGTCGAACTCCATGCCACGCCCCTTGAAGGTGGAATGGTATTGCCCCGCAAACACATCGTTCACGGCGTGCTTGGTGGTGATCTGGATTCTCCTGACTTTTTTCAGGAGTTCTTTGTGGTCGATTGTTTCCATTTTTTATTAACCGCGAAAGAACGCAGAGAACGCAAAAAAACAGGTGCAGGGAATCTTTGCGTTCCTTGCGTTCTTTCGCGGTGAATTCCTACGGCACGGGGATTTCGCTCAGGATCTTTTCGATGATGTCTTCGCTGGTCATCTCTTCGGCCTCGGCTTCGTAGGAGACGATGACGCGGTGGCGGAGCACGTCCTGCGCAATGGATTTGACGTCCTGCGGGGTAACATAGCCGCGGCCCTGCATGAAGGCGTGCGCCCGGGCGCCCATCGTCAGGTTGATCGTCGCGCGCGGGGAGGCGCCGTATTGCAGGTAGTCGCGGATGTCGAGGTTGTACTTTTCCGGCTCGCGCGTGGCGAAGACAATGCTCAGGATGTAGTCCTTGATCTTTTCGTCGATGTAGATTTCGTCGACGATCTCGCGCGCCTTGAGGATTTCGTCGGGGTGGAGCACGGGGTTCACCTGGATCTCGGTGTTCGAGTGCGCCATGCGGTCGAGGATGCGGCGCTCCTCCTCGATGGTCGGATAGCCGACCTTGAGTTTGAGCATGAAACGGTCGACCTGCGCCTCGGGCAGGGGATAGGTGCCTTCCTGTTCGATCGGGTTTTCGGTGGCCATCACCAGGAACGGGCGCGGGAGCTTGAAGGTTTCGTCGCCGATCGTTACCTGCTTTTCCTGCATGGCTTCGAGCAGTGCACTCTGCACCTTGGCCGGGGCGCGGTTGATTTCGTCGGCTAGGATGACGTTCGCGAAAACGGGGCCCTTCTTAATGATGAAGTCGCCGTGTTTCTGGTTGTAGATCAGGGTGCCGATGAGGTCGGCGGGAAGCAGGTCGGGCGTAAACTGGATGCGTTGGAACGAGGTGTCGAGCGCCTGGGCGAGGGTGTTGATGGTCAGCGTCTTGGCCAAACCGGGCACCCCTTCCAGCAAGACATGGCCGTTGGCCAGCATGCTGATGATCAGCCGGTCGATCAAATATTCCTGCCCGACGATCACTTTTCCAATTTCGGTTTTTAGGGTGGGTACGAACGCGCTTTGTTCGCGCACTTTCTGGTTGATCACTTCGATTCCCGCCATTCCAGCTTCTCCTTGTTAAAAGTTGATGCGGCTTTCGACCGCATACATGAACCCATGTTCAAAAATTATTACGTATTACTTACTACGTATTTCGTCTCTCCCGCAGTTGAGTTGACGCAGCGCCTCATAAAGCACAATCGCCGCGCAATTTGACAAATTGAGCGAACGTACGCAATCAAGTTTTATGGGGATGTTCAAGACTTGCTCCAGGGGCTGGGCATCGATGATTTCATCGGGTAGTCCGTAGGTCTCGTTGCCGAAGATGAGAAAGTCGCCCGCTTCGTATTCAACCTGCTGGAAATTTTTCTTCCCGGCGGTCGTGAAGAAATATTTCTGTCCGGCGGGATTTTTTTCGAGGAACGAGTCGAAATCGGGATAGACGGTCAGGTCGACCGAATCCCAATAGTCGAGCCCGGCGCGGCGAACGGCGCGGTCGTCGATGTCGAACCCAAGAGGTTCAATAAGGTGCAAGCGGCTCCCTGTTGCAGCGCACAGGCGCGAAGCATTGCCGGTGTTGGGCGGAATGGAAGGGTAGACCAGCACCAGGTTCAACGGGACATCCGGCCACTGGAACTCCATCTCAACCCGCTTCCGATCCGAAAAGCGCATCTGTTCGTTCTTTTTCATGAGCGCAACAGAATAGCAAAGTGTGGGCAGGCTGGAAGTCCAGGGATGCGGAAAAACAGTTCAGGGATAAATGGTTTTCCAGTTGTTTTTCATGCTGACCACTATCCAGCCGCGCTCGGAGCTTTCGTCCAGTCCGCGGGCAAGTTTACCGATGTGGGAGTTGCGGTCGTAGGCATATTCACGCTTGGCATCGTCGTGGTGGATATAAACCCCCAATCGGGCTCCATCCCCCGCAGTAGTCCATTCCAGCATTTGGAAGTCGCCGTCGGAGTTGCCGAAGGCGGCGATCGGGCGGCGGCCGATATGTTGATTGATGCCGACCGGTTTGCCTTCCTTGTCGTCGATAAAGTTCATTTCCGGCAACCGGGCGAGAACCGGCTGGCCCTCGCGCAGCTCGTATTTTGTCTTTATGCTGCTTCCTATGACCTGCTCCGGAGGAATGCCATAGATGCGTTCCGTCCAAGGGCGCATGAATTCGATGCCGCCGCCCGACACAATGTAGGTCTTGAAGCCGTTTTCCCGCAGATAGGTTAGTAGTTCAAGCATGGGCTGGTAGACCATTTCGGTCAAAAGCTTGCCGGTTTCGGGGTGCCGGGCGGTCGAGATCCATTCCATGGCCAATTGATGGAATTCTTCAGTGGTTGTGCCGGCATGGGTGGCCATGGCCATTTCGATCAGGGCATGCTCACCGCCTGCCAGTGCGGTTTTGGTATCTCCCTTCAGTACGGATGCAAAAGGCTCCTGGGCCTTCCACTCCGGGTGTTGCGGAGCAAGCTGCTTGATGCGGTCAAAGATAAACAGGGCTTGGAAATACAAGGGTTGTTCGCTCCACAACGTTCCGTCGTTGTCGAACACCGCGATGCGTTCTGCCGGGGGAACATGGTTTTCCGAGCCGGGGGAGGTTGTTGATTTAACGAAGTCGAGAATCGCCTGCTTCGCGGGACCCGCGTTCCACGAAGGTAACGGGTCGGCTGCATGGACGCCCAGCACTGAAAACAGGACGAATAGGGCTATGCTCAGCGATTGGGTGAGCCGTATTTTCAAGGTATGGTTGATCGCGTTGGTTACCGTCATTTCAACTACTCCTATGTATTAGAGATTGTAGGATCTTAAAAGGAAACACGGGCGAAAAGCCCGTGTTTTCTATTTCCGGGCAACCGAAAACCTACCGTTCTCCGGCGGCTCCCTTGGTCATTTGTTCGATCACCTGGTCCAGGCTGAAGGTGGCCGCTTTCTGGCGCGGCGGAAATTCAGCAAACGTTTTCAGGAAGTCTCCGACATAGGCCTGCGCCGGAACCAGCAGGTAGGCGCGGTCGATCATCCAGTCGTAGTAGGTGTTCGACGTGATCGGTGCGCGCTCGTAGGGATCACGTCGAAGGTTCAGGATCATGGGGACGCGCAGAGGAACAAAAGGATCCATCCAGACGCGCAAGGTGCCTGCCGTTTTCTGCTCCATGAAAATCATTTTCCAGGCGTTATACCGCAAGGCGGTCAGGTCGCCGTCGTCCGAGAAATAGAAGACCTCCTTGCGCGGAGACTCCACATGGTCGGGATCCTTCAAGTGATCCATCAGGTTGTAGCCATCGAGGTGAACCTTATAGTTGCGGCCTAGCGCCTTGGACTTGTAGCCGTCGAGCAGGTCTTCCTTGATGTTGGTCTTGCCTGCCGCAGCCAGGAAGGTCGGCAACCAATCCATGTGATGCACAATTCCGTTGGAAACGGTATCCGGCTTAATGACGCCCGGCCAGCGCACGGCGCAGGGCACACGCCAACCGCCTTCCCAGTTCGTGTTTTTCTCGCCGCGGAAGGGGGTCGATGCGGCATCCGGCCAGGTGTTGTAGTGCGGGCCATTGTCGGTGGAGTAATGGACGAGGGTGTTATCGGCAATCCCGAGTTCGTCGAGCAGCTCGAGGAATACACCAATATGCATGTCATGCTCGATCATGCCGCAGGTATATTCGTCGGCATGCGGATTCAGGGCTTTGATCTGCGCCATTTTTTCTTCGCTGACGTGGGTGCGGAAATGCATGCGCGTTCCGCTCCACCAAACGAACCATGGGGTTCCGGCGGCATGCTGGCGCTTGATGAAGTCCACGGCTGCGGCAACGGTCTCGTCATCGACGGTTTCCATGCGTTTCTTGGTGAGTGGGCCGGTGTCCTCGATTTTTCCACCAGCAAAGGATTTGATGACGCCGCGAGGGCCAAATTTTTCCCGGAAGGCTGGATCTTTCGGATAATCTTCGTTTTCCGGTTCTTCCTCGGCGTTGAGGTGGTAGAGGTTGCCAAAAAACTCATCAAACCCATTATTGGTTGGAAGATGTTCGTCGCGGTCGCCCAGATGGTTTTTGCCGAACTGACCGGTGGCGTAACCTTGGTCTTTCAACAGACCGGCGATGGTCGGATCGAGCGTGCTCATGCCTTCCTTGGCGCCCGGAAGGCCGACCTTCGAGAGGCCGGTGCGAAAGACGCTTTGCCCTGTAATAAAGGAGGAGCGGCCGGCGGTGCAGCTTTGCTCGCCGTAATAGTCGGTAAAGAGCATGCCCTCATCGGTAATGCGGTCGATGTTGGGCGTCTTGTAGCCCATCATGCCCCGGGTATACGCACTGATGTTGGCTTGGCCAACATCGTCGCCCCAAATCACGAGGATATTGGGTTTGTTGCTTTTTGCCGTTCCAAGCAGTGGAACAAGTGCCGCCATCAGGCACAGGGTCTTCAGGGTCAACTTCATTGGTCTACCTCCTGTTGGGTTTTGATTGTGGATCGTGACATTCTTAAAAGATAGTGCGGTTTATAACGAAGTTGGAGTTTAGTGCGGGAAATGAGGGTGGCAAGAAAAAATCATACGGTAATGGTGCTATATGGCGGCCGGTTGAGATCCATTCATGGATGTTCCCGGGGGGCGGTGCGCCTAGAAGCCGGCGGTGTAGGTGATGAAGCCGGCGAATCCGCTTAGGTCGGTACTGCCCCCGATTTCGGTGAAGTCCATGTTCGACCAGTTTCCCCGAACGCCGACTCCGAGCATGCCTTTGTGGTGCAACCGGATCTCGACGCCGGTGCGGGCATAGAGCCCGAGGCCGAAGGCGGATTCGCTGGAGGAAACCGTAGGCGTTCCGGCATCTTCGTAATCCTGTTCCGACCGGTAGTCCGCGTAAGCCATCAGGGGCCCGCCGCCGGCATAGATGCGGATCTTGCTGCCTTTGTCGAGGAACAGGCTGGCATAGGCGCCGCCCGAAAAGTCGAACATCCACATGGAGGTGGAGAGGCTGATGTAGGCCCCGCTGCCTCCAAGGTAGAGATGGTTGATTTGGTCGAACTTGAAGCCGAGCAGGAAGGTGCATTCCAGTCCATACTGGAAGCGCTCCCCCCGGGGCAGGGTGGTCCAGGCACCGCCTAGTTGCGGCAGGGTGGAGACATCCACCTTGATATCTTCACTGCCCTCGACCTCGAATTTCAGGTCGTCGTATTTAACGGCGCCGAGCAGGGCTTGAACGGTGTAGTTTTGATCCCAGGTATCGTATTTGTGGTATTGCGCCTGGGCGACGGTTGCAACTAAAAGGGCGGCGCTGGCGATGGCGTGGATTTTCATTCTGCGTCTTCCTTGGGTACGGGCTGCTTGCTGGATTTTTCCTTCATGACCTGGACGATGTAGTAGAGCATGGGCACGAAGATCAAGCTGGCGACGGTGGCAACGAGCATGCCGCCGAAAACGGTGGCCCCGAGCACCTTGCGGCTCTCCGCGCCCGCACCGGATGCGGTCAGCAGCGGAATGACGCCGAGAATGAAGGAGAAGGCGGTCATGAGTACGGCGCGGAAACGCAAGTTGGAGGCGCTCATGGCGGCCTCGAAAACCGACTTGCCTTCCTCGTGCTCCACCTTGGCGAATTCGACGATCAGAATGGCTGTCTTGGTGCAGAGGCCGATCAGCAGCACGATGCCCACCTGGGCATAGACGTTGTTGTCGAACGCCGCCACCTTCAGCGCAATCACCGCGCCGAGCAGGGCAGTCGGCACGGAAAGGCAGACCGAAACCGGAATGCTCCAGCTTTCATACTGCGCCGCCAACACCAGATAGACGAGTATGATGGCCAGCACATAAATGATGTTCGAGGAACCCTGCGCCGCCTTTTCCTGATAGGAAAGCTCCGTCCATTCCACGCCCATGGAGGCCGGCAGTTTTTGCTGGCCCATGTTTTCGACGATGGCCATGGCTTGGCCCGTACTGTAGCCGTCGCCGGGCTGCCCCATGATCTTTGCGGAGGGATACATGTTGTAGCGGTTGACCGACTGGGGGCCGAGAATCTCCTCGATGCTCACCACGGAGCCGAGCGGAAGCATTTTGCCATCGCGGTTGCGGATCTCCATGTCGCGGATTTGGCTGGCTTCGCGGCGGTATTCGCCGGCGGCCTGGGCGCGCACCTGGAAGACGCGGTTCATGTAGGTGAAGTCGTTCATGTATACCGAGCCATAGAAATACTGCAGCGCATTGAATACCGCGCTCATGGAGACATTCTTGGTGAGCACCTGGTCGCGGTCGATGTCCACAAACAGCTGGGGCACGTTGGCCCGGAAGGTGGTGTACATCCCTTGCAGGCCGGACTGCGAATTGCCGTCGTTCATGAACTCTTCGGCAACCTGCTGCAGCGTTCCCATGCCGGCCCCGCCCCGGTCCTGCAGTTGCATGACCAGGCCGCCGGACATGCCGACGCCCGGCAACGACGGCATCGGGAAGGAAAAGGCCACGCCGTCTTTGAGCTGGGACAATTTCATGTTCAGTTCGCGGATGATTTCGGACTGGTGCCGGTTCTTGCGCTCGTCCCAGTGCTTGAACGTGGCCACGCTGAAGGCCGCGTTGGGAATGGCCGCGCCATCGAGGATGGAGTATCCGGCAATGGTCATATAGTCGGCAATGCCGTCGGTGCCGCCGATGATGGCGTTGACTTCGCGGATGAATTCATCGGTCCGTTCCAGCGCAGAGGCATCGGGCAGCAGCACGTTGACCATGCAATAGCCTTCGTCTTCCTGGGGGACGAAACCGCCCGGCAGGTCGGAGAAGCCGATGAAGGCCAGCGCGGACATGGCGAGAAAGACCACCAGGCCGATGAACGATTTGCGCAGGGCCTGGTTGACCACTTTAAGGTAGCCCTTCTTGGTGGAATCCAGCGATTTGTTGAAGAGGCCGAAAACCCCGGTCTGTGTTTCCCCTTTGGACCGGCGCAGCAGGATCGAGCAGAGCGCCGGGCTCAGCGTCAGGGCGTTGATGGTGCTGAAGACCGTCGCCACCGAAATGGTTACCGCGAACTGCTTGAACAGGGTGCCGGTGATGCCCGGCATGAACGTGGTCGGGATGAACACGGAGAGCAGCACCAGCGTGGTGGCGATCACCGGCCCGGAGATTTCGCTCATGGCCCGCAGGGCGGCCTCTTTCGGCGAGAGGCCTTCCTCGTCGATCAGGCGCGTGCAGTTTTCCACCACCACGATGGCGTCATCCACCACGATGCCGATCACCAGCACGAGGCCGAACAGGGTGAACTGGTTGATGGAATAGCCCAGCGCCGACATGGCGGCGAAGGTGCCGATCAGCGAAACCGGAATGGTGACGGAGGGGACGATCGTGGCGCGGACGTTCTGCAGGAAAATATAAACGGTGAAGACCACCAGGATCAGGGTGATGAAGAGGGTGACCACCACTTCCTTGATGGAGGCCTTGATGACCACGGTGTTGTCGTAGACGATGGTGTAGTCCATGCCTTCGGGGAAGCCGGGTTTCAACTCTTCCATCTTGGCGCGTACGCCATCGACCACGGCCAGTGCATTTTCCCCGGGAATCTGGTAGACGGCAATGGTGGAGGAGGGTTTGCCGTTGAGGCTGGAGCGGATAATGTAGTTCTGGGCGCCGAGCTCCACGTTGGCGATATCGCGGATCCGCAGCACCCGGCCATCGTTGCCGGTACGGATCACGATGGCGCCGAATTCCTCGGCTTCGAGCAGGCGGCCCTTGACTTGGATGGTCATCTGGTGGGCCTGCCCGGAAGGTACCGGGGGTTCGCCGATCTGCCCGGCGGCAACCTGCAGGTTTTGTTCCTTGACGGCATTGACGACATCGTCGGCGGTCAGCCCGCGCGCTTTCATCTTATCCGGATCGAGCCAAACGCGCATGGAATAGTTGCCCGCGCCGAAGGCCATCACTTCGCCCACCCCCGGAACCCGGGCCACTTCGTCTTTCACCCGCAGGGCCACATAGTTGGCCAGGAAGATGTCGTCGTGGTTTTCGTCGGTGCTGGTGAAGCCGATGTAGAGGTTGGCGTCGGTGGATTTTTTCTTGGTGGATACTCCCAGGCGCTGTACTTCCTGCGGCAGTTGCGGGATGGCAATGGCCACGCGGTTCTGGACCAGGACGTTGGCCATATCGAGGTCGATCCCCGTTTTAAAGGTCACGGTCAGCTTCATGGTGCCGTCGTTGGCGCTGACGGAACTCATATAGATCATGCCTTCGACACCGTTCACCTCTTTTTCGATCACGGCGGCGACGGTGTCGGCCACGGTGTTGGCATCCGCTCCCGGATAGGCGGCACTCACGGTGATGGCCGGCGGTGCAATGTTGGGGTAGCGCTCGATCGGCAGGCCCTTGAGGGCAAAGGAGCCGAGCAGCACGATCACGATCGCGATGACGGCGGCAAAGATGGGGCGTCTAATGAAGAAATGGCTGAACATGGGGGGTCTCCAATCTATTCAGTGGCCGGGGCGGCGGCTTCTTCAGTCGATGGGGTTTTTGCCGGAGCGGCCACCCGAACCGGAATGCCGGGGCGCGCCCGCTGCAGGCCGTTGACAATAACCTGTTCTTCCCCGGTGAGGCCGTCGGTAATGATGCGGTCGGTGCCGGTCAGCGCGCCGCGCTGGACATAGCGGCTTTCCACCATGTTGTCCGCATTCACGATCAGGACATAGGCGCCGCTGAGGTCGCGCTGGACGGCCAGGTCGGGTACCAGCAGGGCATTCTCGATTTCATTCGGAAGCAGGATCTTGCCAAACATGCCTGGGAGCAGCTTGAGCTCCCGGTTCTCGAACATGGCGCGAACCTGGAGCGTGCCGGTGTCGGGATCAAACCTGGGGTCGCTGTAATCGACCAGACCTTCTTCTTCATGCAGGCCGCCGTCGGCCAATTCCAGTTTGACCGGGGGCATGTTCCCTCCCGTTTTCTCTCCGCGGCTTTTGTTCCGGGCATAGGGAAGGAGGGTGCGTTCATCGACATTGAAGAAGACTTTGATCGGGGCTTCGACCACGATGGTGGTGAGCAGGGTGGATTCGCCGCTACCCACCAGATTGCCGACACTGAGCGCGCGCCGGGCAACGCGACCGTCGAACGGGGCGTGGATTTGGGTGTAGGAAAGATCCAGTTTGGCATTGTCCAGGGCGGCTTCCGCCGCCATCACGCCGGCCTCGGCCGATAGCTTGTTGGCTCTGGCGGTCAGCACATCGACTTCCGAAACCGCCTGGGACTTAAACGCGGTCTCATTCTTTTGCAATGTCGCTTCGGCCAGCGCGAGCGCGGACTTGGCCTGGGCCAGCTGAGCCTCGGCGGCGCTGACCTGGGCTTCGTACTGTTCGGGTTCGATCGTGAAGAGCAGGTCGCCTTGCTTAACGCGCTGGCCGTCTTCGAAATCGATCGTTTTCAGGAAGCCTTTCACCCGGGCGCGGATATCGACGGCGTCCGATGCCGCCAGGCGTCCGGGGAAGTTGGCGAAGACCGTCACGCTTTTCTGAACCGGTTGCTGCACGGAAACCTCCGGTGGAGGCGGAGCCTGGAATTCGTTTTTCTTGGTGCAGCCGAATACCAGCAGCAACGTGAGCGTTGGGACAATCATTGTTTTTTTCATAACAGGCATCTCCTCGGTTGAGAGCAAGAGACTAGTTTGCCCGGAGGGGGCTTGTCGAGTGCGAACAGTTTTGTTCCGGGAAACTCTTATTAGGTATTTTCCGGCGGGGGCGCGCATGCGCCGCGCGGCGGCGGTCAGCCCGCGGGGTGCTGGCGGCAATATTCATAGATGGCCATCGAGGTGGCGGTGGCCACGTTGTAGGAATAGGGCATGCCCCAGACGGGGATTTCGACGACCGCATCCAGCAGGCACAGGCACTCCTGCGAAAGCCCTTCGCGTTCCGAGCCGACCACCAGCACGGCTTTTTTGGGGAAGGCATACTGCGAGAGCTCGGTCGAGTTGGTGGTTTGTTCGAGACCCACGAGGGTGTAGCCGTCCTCTTTCAGCTTTTTCAGCACGGGCGGAAGGCTGTTGCGGGGGGTCAGTTTCACCTCGTCCGCGCCGTCGCGCGCAATCTTTCCAATCAGCTTGGCATTGCCCGTGGCAATGATTTCGCGGACGCCGCAGCACCCGGCCGTCCGGAAAATCGTGGAGAGGTTGACGTTGCTGCGCAGGGGGCTGCAGGCCACGATCAAGGGGCGTTCTTCCTTGAGCGCGGTCGGTGGCTTATGGCGCACATGCTCGAATTTATGTTGGGATTGGTCTGGTTGGTTGGTCTGCATCGTCTCTTTGCCGAATGGTTTCGAATGCGGGCAGTATATCTTGTCCGGATTCCGGATACAACCCAATCGGGACCGTTCGGCAGGCTGGCCGGATTATTCTCCGTGCGGGCTGGTCTTTTGCGTGCCGGAACCCCTATGCTTTCCCGTAATGGCATTGGAGGGTCAGGCATGGATTTCAAGACACCGGACGAAATGATCAAGCGCATCGGCGGCTACCTGCACCGCGTGGTGCCCGTGGTGGATGCAACGGGCAAGGTGCTCGACTACACCCTCAAGCCGCTGATGATCGAGTTCAAGCCGCGCGATGTGATGCAGGTGATTGTCGGCGCGTCGCTGCTCTCCATTCCGGTCTCTTTCACGGAAGAGGTCTGGGTGCTCGGCTCGGAACTGCCGTTGGCCAATGTGATTGGCCTGAGTGCCCTCTCGCTGGTGTTCATCGGCCTGTTCGTCTACTACAACTTCTATCGCTTCGACTTCAAGGGGCACACGCTGGAGTTCATCAAGCGCGTGGCCGGAACCTACTTCATTTCCCTGCTGGTGGTGGCGCTGCTGCTTTCCATCATCAACAAGTGCCCGTGGGGCACCGACTATATGACCGCCATCAAACGCATCCTGATCGTCGCCTTTCCGGCCTCCATGAGCGCGGCCGTGAGCGACTCGATCAAGTAGGGCCACGGGGTTTGGGCCTGTTCGGGGAAAAAATCCTTGGCGGCGAAGACCGGCACCGGTCCGGAGCGTGGTGCTTCCTTTTTCCGGCTATCGTTTGAAAAAGCTCTCGGCGGTGTAGAGGAACTCGCAGGTGAGCATGAGCGACCAATCTGCGGAGCCGGCCGGGGCCTCGGTGTAGGAATAGGCTTCCAGCTTGAGGTTGACCGGAATCCGGTTGGGGATCACGACTTTGCCGATGCCGCCGCCGAGGGGGATCGTCCAGGTTTCTCCGGATGCCGCTTCCCAGTTGGCGGTGTTGACCGGCGAGGTGCCGACCCACCACCCCTTGCCGAGGTTGGCATACAGAAAATATTCGATGGTGGAGAGGTTGACGTCGGGGCGGTCGTCTTTCCCGGCGAACGACCAGAGGTGGTTGGCGCGGATGCCGGCCACGATGGGACCTTTCACGAGGGTTGCCGTTGCGGCAAGCCCGGCGCTCCACTTGCGGGTGCCGAGCTGCGGATCGGTGGCCGTCGGCAGCTGGAAGGCCGGGCCGACGCCCCAATACAGACTACGTTCGCCGACCGGGCCCATGAAGCTTTCGTAGGTGGTGTCGCCCAGCCCGAACGAATCCTTTTCGCCGGCTTCGCGGCCGGGCTGGTAGATGAAGGGGAGGTTGAGCCGGTTGGCGACGATCCAGTCCTCGTTCACCTGCGAAACCATCGAGGGATGGTAAAGCAGGGAATACTTCAGCTGCTCCTTGTTGCCGTAGCCGGGTTCGAACTGGCTTTCGATCGGCAGCTTCATGGCATCGGCCATCGGGTTCTGCGCCACCCGGGCCCAGTCGGATGGGCCGGCCGCCCACGGGGTTCCCGGCAGGACGAGGGCAGAGAGTCCGAGGAGCAAGGCGATCCGGTTCCTTGGTGGAACCGCGCCGACCGGCCTTCTCCTGTTTTTTCGCGTTGCCATGGGCGGGGAATCAGAGTTCGGGGGGCGTGTCGGCAAGGGGAAGGTCTTTTTTGAAATGCGTTTCGCCCATCAGGCCGGAGAGCAGATAGAGGTGCACAACCACAAAGAGCAAATAAAAGATGAATTCGTCGATCATCAGGATGGCGGTGAGCATGAGCAGGAATACGGCGATGCGGAAGGGGATGGGCCCCGTGGTGACGACTTTCTTGAAGTGGTTGTATTTGAATCCGCTAATCATCATCAGCCCCAAGATGAAGCCATAGGCGATGATGATGAAGCCCACGGCGCGGTCTTCGACGTTGAGCCGGGTGGAGAGCAATGCCATGGAGCAGAGTATGGCCGTTGCGCCGGGGGTCGGCAGCCCTGAAAAGACGCCGTCCGACGAAGTGTCGGAAAGGGCGACGGTGTTGTAAAGCGCCAGTCGCCACATGGCGCATACCATGAAGAACCCGGCCGCCGCCCAGGCAACCCATTGCCCGGGAACGGAGCCATCGCAGCAGCCTTGCGCCACCCGGAAGATGAGGATGGCCGGGGCAATGCCGAACGAAAGCAGGTCCGAAAGGGAGTCGAGCTCCATGCCGTGCCGGCTGACCGCATTGAGCTTGCGGGCGGCGAATCCATCGAAAATGTCAAAAAACATGGCGGCCAGAATCAGCCATACCGCCGGGAGGGGAACGAGGCCCTCGCCGCCGCGCGATCCCGTCATGTAGATGATGGCGGAAAGGCCGCAAAGCGCATTGCAGAGCGTGATGGATGAGGGAATGAACGAGAGATGGTCTCTCCAGTTCAATGTTTTCGTTGGTTTCATGCAAAATCCCCGGCAAGCTGGATGCTTGCGATTACCGTGGAACCAGAACAGATTTTATCGCCAATGGCAACTCTGGCGGTCATCCAGGGTTCATTCGGCAGGTAGAGTTCCGTACGGGATCCAAATTTGATCATTCCATAAATCGCGCCCTTTTCCAGGGCATCGCCTGGGGCGGCCTCGCAAACGATCCGCCGGGCAATCGCCCCGGAAACCTGGCGCACGGCCATCGGGAAATCCTTCCCTCCGGCACGTCCGGTTCCGGCAATCACCAGCGATTCGTTTTCCTTCGCGCAGCGCGGGCTGCGGGCGTCGAGGAACCGGCCTTCCTTGTATTTCCGGTGTTCGACCTTGAAGGCGCAGGGCGCCCGGTTCACATGCACATCCAATACGGAGAGGAAAATGCCGATCCGCAGCAGCTCCAGCCCTTCGAATGCCTCGATCCCATGATCCTTCACGACTTCGATATCGCGCACGAGTCCATCCGCCGGCGAAACCAGAACGAGGTCGTCGGAGGGGATGGCTCGCACCGGCACCCGGAAAAAGGCGGCGATGGCCAGCCAGGCCAGCGCCGTCAGGATCAGCAGGACGGTCCCTGCTGCAACATTGAGTTTCAGCAGCACCAGCAACCATACCCCCCCCATGGCTAGTGCAGCCAGTCCGCTGCCCAGCCATTCCCTCATTCCATATCGACAAAGCTTCATGGGCAAACACTCTTTTCCGCCCGTTGCAGTCGCCGGGCTTTGCGTTGTTCTGTTCTTTCCCGGTAGCTGCGCACCAGGTTGGACATGACGACATACCCGATCAGCGCGGCAACCGTTCCGAACAGGAGGCCCCCCGCAAAGAAGGCGAGGACAAGGTCGGCGCCCAGTCCCAGCAACTTTGAGATGGTGGGGGTTTCGATCAGGTCTATCGATGATTCCTGCAAGGACCCGTAGGAAAGGGGGCGGCCGACCAGGTGGCTGCCCACAAAGCATTGCAGCGGGTAGAGCACCGGAATCGTGACCGGGTTGGTGATCCACGTGAAAAGCAGCGCCGGCAGCTTGGCCGCCTTGAACAGGATGGCCAGCGGAAAGGCCACCAGCATCTGGAACGAAAACGGCACAACGAACGCAACCGCAAGCCCCGTCGCAACGCCGCGTCCGACGCATTCCGGGGAGCCCTTGTGCTTCATTAGCCGCAGATAGGTCTGCAGGATTTGCTTTTTTGTGAACGGGTTCATGATTCGGACGCAAAACCTACCACGCATGATGGATTAAATAAACAGGTTTGCCATGTCGAAATGATTGGCACGGGCCATGTCCTCTGCCTACACTCGCTGGCGATGAACCCAGGGAGGAACAACACCATGAACGGCATCAAACGGCTCGCCCTGCTGGCATGCCTGCTCGCGGCGGGCCGGAGCGGACGTGCGGCGGAGGTTGTGTTCGAGTTGGATTTTTCCCAGGCCCGGGGCGATGCCGGCACCTGGTTGGAAGAGCGGGGCTGGGCGACGCAGGGAAAAATCCGGAAGATGAAGCCCCGCTTCGAAAACGGCGCGCTGGTGCTGGAGGCCATGGACGGCGATTCGGGTGCGTTCATCTACCGTTTCGGCAAAGAGGCTTTTCTGACGAACGCCCACCAGATCCAGATTGAATGGGGCGTTGAGCAATATCCGCAGGGTTCCGACTGGAGCGGCCCCATCGACAAGGCCAGGAATACGCGGGACGCGATCAATGTGATGGTTTCCTTCGGTACCAAAAAGATCGGAAGCGGCAACCTGCTGGTGCCCGCCATTCCCTATTTCATCGGTTTGTTCCCGGCCGATGGCGAGGAAACCGGCAAAGCTTATTATGGGAACTATTGGCAGAAGGGCGGGCGCTATTTCTGCATCTCGGGCAATGGCACCACCGATCCGATTTCCACCCGGTTTCCGCTTGCGCAAAAATTCCAGGAAACCTTCGGGATGCCTGCCCCGCCGGTCACCGCCGTAACCCTTGAGGTCGATGCCAAGCATACGGAAAAAAGGGACGGCCGCCATTCCAAGGCCTATGTCCGGAAAATCATGTTCCTGTCGGAATAGGGCTAGAAGTGTACGCCGATGACGAGGCCGAACCCCTCCCAGTCGCCGAAAACATACTTGGCTTCCACGAACGCGCTGAACGGTTGCGCCAGGTTGAAGCTGAGGCCCGCGCCGAGATTGCCACCGATCCGGTTTTCCTTGCTGCGGATCGCGAAATCGACGCCCGCCAGCGGATAGATCCGCAGCGGCGAGTCGGGCGTCAGGATGAAGTGGTAGTCCGCGTCGAAGCGGAAGGTGAACCGGTCCTGGTTGTAGCCGCCGGCCAGCACCGCAACTTCGGAGCGCTGGCCCAGCTGGAAATCCTTGCCGATCTGCATGCCGGGATCGCCGTCGAAATAGCCTAGGCCGAACCGGATGTCCATCGGTTCCGCCGCCGCCGTGCTGTTGGTTTTCGTGTCGGCAAACGAGCCGATGGCCAGCAGGCCAATCACAAGCATCAGGGTTTGGGTATACAGCGGCTTCATGGCGATATCCTCAGTGAACGTTGAAAGACGGTAGACCGGAAGACGGCGGGGCGGCAAATGAATTGTTTTAAAACTTCCCTTCATCGAAAAACGTTCGCCGCGGATTCGGAGGATGCTCTCCAATGGGTTTGGGTTGGCTTCCCCCGTCTGCAAAAGGAAGACCCATTTTAAAGAGACGTGCCGAAGGCGAACTTGACGGAAAACTGGATGCGGATGTCGTCGAAGCTTTCGATCAGTTCGGCGGTGCCGTCGCCGTCCACATCCTCCATCTGCCCGTCGCCCTTGTTTTCGCGCTTGCCGTATTGAAGCTCCAGGCCGTAGGTGAGGTTGGGGGTTGGGTGGTGCAGCACGTTGGCGAGGGCATAGTGGCCGGTCTTGAACGCGCTGGCGGTCTGGGCGGAAGAGTTGTCGATGTTGTACATCGAGTAGCCGAGCGAGGTGGTCAACTTGTCGCTCCACGAATGGTCGTAGAACGCCACGATGCCCAGCAGCGGCAATGTTTCCGCCTGCCCGGCGCCGGTTGCTCCAACATCCGGTGCGCCATCGTTGAGATAGTTGCCAACGCCTTCTCCGTAGAGCAACTGCAGACGAACGGTGTCGGCCTTGATCTTGTAGTTGCCGCTCAGGTTGAGGCCCCATCCGATAAACTCGTCCTCCACGCCGCCGCCCTGGTCTTCCAGTTCGCCATAGCGCAGAATGCCGGCGAGCTGAACATGTCCCCAGTCCTGCATATGGCGATAATGCGCGGCCAAGTCGGGGAGCGGGTAGTGTGCGGCGGTATTGGCGAACGAGGCTCCTTCATAGCCGGGATCTCCGCTGCCACCGGGTTTTTCCAGCGAAACGGCAACATAGTCGTGGTCGGCTTTAACCGGGATATAGCGGAACTGGACGTTGCGGTAGAAGATCATGCCGCTTGGGCCCCAGTATTCGATGGTGTTCGGAAAGACATCCGGATCCATGAAAACGCTCCAGTATTGGCCGGCCCCGAAATGCTTGTATTCACCGTAGGCATGGCGTAGGCGGAAGGTGGTCTGGCCTTCGTCAACTCCCGTGCCGAAGAGTTCGAATTCGAAAATGGTCTTGATTTCCTCGTCGCCGAGCGGCGTGGAGGTTTTGAAGCCGAGCCGGCTTTGGCGGACGCCCATGAACCAGTTGCCGTCGGCGCCGTATTGATCCTGGTAGACCGGAAGCTTTGCCGGGCGCACCACGTCGAACCAGTTCGGATCGTTTTGTTTGGCCTGGTAGCCCATGTCGAGCATCACGTGGCCATAGATGTCCATCTTGGTTTCGCCCAGCTCCAGCTCGGCATGGGCAGCACCCGCAACACCGATCGCAATACATAGTGATAGTGGTTTTTTCATCTCAGTTCCTCCGTATTCTCTGTGGTGGAAACCTATTCCGGGTTGGCGCCGTAGACGCCTACGCCCAGCTCACCTGAGATCTGGCGGATGGCCTTCATCGCCTTGATCGAATTGCCCGCTTCGTTCAGGCGCGGCGAAAAGGCGGCGATGGCGAACTTGCCGGGCACCACGGCAACAATGCCGCCGCCAACCCCCGTCTTGGCCGGGAGCCCGGCGGAATACATCCATTCGCCGGATTCATCGTAGAAGCCCGCCGTGGCCATGATCGCCAGCAGCTCCGGCACATGTTCCGCCGGCAGCACTTCCTTGTTCGTGAGCGGGTTGACCCCGCCGTTGGCCAGCGTGGCCCCCATGATGCCCAGATCCTTGGCGCTGACGCCGACCGAGCATTGCTTGGTGTAGACGCGCAGCGCCTCCTCCGGATCGCAATAGAGGCGGCCATAGTTGTAGAGCAGGTTGGCGATGCCGCGGTTGCTCCAGGAGGTGTCGTATTCCGATTTGTACACCTTGTCCAGAACCTCGAGGTTGGTTCCCGAGAAATCGTTCAGGTTTTGCAACACCTTGGCCCAGCGCCGCTCCTCGTCGGAGGCTTCCACCAGGCTGACCGATGCAATCGCCCCGGCATTCACCAAGGGATTGACCGAGCGGTCGTCATAAATCTCGAGTGCCATCTTCGAGTTGAACGGGAGCCCGGTCGGTTCGACCCCCACTTTTTCATACACGGCTTCCGGGCCTTGCTGTTTCATGATGAGCGCCGCCGTGAAGGGTTTGGAAACCGACTGGATCGAAAACTTATAGTCGATGTCGCCCGCCGTGAAGAGCTGTCCGTCGCACGTGGCGATCACCACACCGAACAGGTTGCTCGGGGTTTCGGTGAGGATCGGAATATAGTCCGCATTCTTGCCTTCATCCAGATCCTTGTATTTCGTGTAGGCGTCATCGACGACCTGCTGCAGCTCGACAGCCGTGAACCCGGCAATTCGAACTTCTTCGTTGGCTTTGGAGGCAGCATCGACCGCTGCCGGTGAACGACTCGCTCCCGCCAGCGTGGTGTGGACCGCGAATGCCGCCAAAGCGATCAGAATTGAACGGTTGAACATGGAACCCTCCTTCGTTGGGTAGGTGAATCATTCCGTCTAAGCGGAGAAATAGTCCTTCTTTTTGAATGCCTTGTCAATTCGCCAGAGGGACAGGCGCTGGCTCATTCTTTGGTGTTCTTTTCTGACTTGGGTTCCAGCGCGCGGCGTACGATGAAGAAACCCGCCGCAAGCGAAACAACCAGCGCCGAAACCGCGTAAAGCATTTGCGGGGAGACTTCATAGTAATCGAGGATAATGATTTTGCGCGCCACCGCCACCACCGCCACCAGAAGAACGACCTCCACATGAACCACCTTTTTGTCAAGGTAGGCCTTGATGGTTTCCAGTAGCTCCAGCCCGATCACGACCATCAGGATAAAGCCGAATACCTCCATCATCTCCTTCACGTTCAGAAGCATGACGGGCGGTTCCTTCAGCTGTTGCCATAAGATGACGCCCACTTCCACCGTGGCCACAAACACCGCGATCATCATGAAGACCAATAGGGTCAAAACAACGACCCGCTCGAACCGTTTCAAAATTTTCTGCATGGCTGTTCCTTTCGTGGCGGCGGACTCCGATCCGCCGTAGTCCGTTTGTATCGGGTCACTATGCGTAAGGCAAGGGCGGCGGATCAGAATCCACCGCCACGATTAGCTCTTGATCGGGCGGTAGCGGACGCGGTGGGGAGTCCAATTGTCGCCCTTTTGTTTGCACATGAACTCCTTGAAGGATTCATAGTTGCCTTCGTGCCAGAGGACGTCCTCTCCTTCGAAGGCGAGGATGTGCGTGGCGACGCGGTCGAGGAACCAGCGGTCGTGGCTGATCACCACGGCGCAACCGCCAAAGTTCATCAGGCCTTCCTCCAGCGAGCGGAGGGTGGCCACATCGAGGTCGTTGGTCGGTTCGTCGAGCATCAGCAGGTTGCCGCCGCCGCGCAACAGCTTGGCCAGATGGACGCGGTTGCGTTCGCCGCCGGAAAGCACGCCGACTTTTTTCTGCTGTTCCGCCCCCTTGAAGTTGAAGCGCGCGCAGTAGGCGCGGCTGTTCATATCCCGCCCTCCGACCTCGATCGTTTCCTCGCCTCCCGAAATCTCTTCCCAGATGGTTTTATCGGCATCGAGATCGTCGCGCGACTGGTCGACATAGGAAATGTCCACGCTTTCGCCCAGCTCCAGCGAGCCGGAGGTCAGTGGTTCCATGCCGAGGATCATTTTAAAAAGCGTGGTTTTGCCGGCACCGTTTCCGCCGATGATGCCGACGATGCCGCCGGGCGGCAGATCAAAGTTGACGCCGTCGAACAGGAGCCGGTCGCCAAATGCCTTGGAGACATCGCGCGCCTGAACAACTTTTTGGCCGAGGTGCCTGCCGACCGGAATCTGGATGGCCAGGTTTTCCTCGGCGGTGTCGAATTCCTGCGCCGCCAGCTCGTCGTAGCGCTTGAGACGGGCCTTGTTTTTGGTGAGTCGGCTCGATGCATTCATGCGCACCCATTCGAGTTCCTGCTTCAGCATTTTCCGGCGCGAGGCATTGAGTTTCTGGGTCTGTTCGGCAATCAACTGCTTTTGTTCGAGCCAGGCTTCATAGTTGCCCTTGTAGGGGAAGGTGCGGCCGGCATCGAGTTCAAGAATCCATTCGGTCACGTTGGAGAGGAAGTAGCGGTCGTGCGTCACCACGATCAATGTTCCGGTGTAGCGCTTGAGATGCTCCTCCAGCCAGCCGACCGATTCCGCATCGAGGTGGTTGGTCGGCTCGTCGAGCAACAGCACGTTGGGGTTTTGCAAAAGCAGGCGGCACATGGCCACCCGGCGTTTCTCGCCACCCGACAGGATATCGACCGGCTGATCGCCTTCAGGAAGGCGCAGCGCATCCATCGCCATCTCGACATGCCGGTCGAGCTCCCACAGGTTGTTCGCGTCGATCTCGTCCTGCAGCTTCGCGACTTCGTCGTTGAGCTTGTCCGACTCCTCTTCGGAGACGTCACCACCGAGCAATTCCCAGATTTCGTCGTAGCGGTCGAGCTTGGCCTGTTGTTCGGCCACCCCCTCCATCACGCATTCCTGGACGGTCTTGCCCGCCGTCAGTTCCGGTTCCTGCTCCAGGTAGCCAATGTTGGCCCGCTTCGCAATGATGCACTGCCCCATGAACTCCTCGTCGAGCCCGGCCATGATTTTCAGCAGGCTCGACTTGCCCGACCCATTGCCGCCGATCACGCCGATGCGCGCACCGAAAAAAAACGACAAATTGACGTCTTCCAGAATGGTTTTTGCCCCATGCTGCTTCGTCAGGTTTTCGAGGGTATAGACATATTCTCCGGCCATTAGAAATCTCCTTGTAAATCGGCATTGGGTTTTACCCATCCTGCCGCCGCTCTGCAAGCCGCCGATGCGCCAAAGCCCACATGGTATATCATCCAGCACCCACGATCGTGGGTGCTGGATGATATACTTTCGGGGGGTGGACGCCTTCGGGCCGATTCTGCGTTTGCGAAAGAGGGTCAGGCGCCCTCCATTGCCTGGAAGCCCGGAACCAAACAAAAAGGCAGGCCGTTGGGCCTGCCTTTTGAATCGGGGGTTGGTTTGCCCGCTAGGGCAGGCTGTCGGGCAACGGCGGTTCCGGCGCCCATTCGCCAGTCTCGCCCTTGCGGAAGATCACACGCAGTTCCTTGGTGTGGCCACTCTTGACATATTTGAGTTTGAACGGCTCCGCGGTCGGGTGCGGGTCGGCCGGGGGCATCGGAATAACCGAAACTTGGACCTCCGGAAATTTTTCATTGAATACCTGGATGGCGCGTGCATCGCTGGGGCGAACCTTGGCCAGCAACGGCGCAACGGACGGATCGTCCAGTGCGATGACAAGATCAAGAAACTCGCTTCCGGTGATTTCGGCACCGGCCTCCGCCTTGGCGGTGAAGGCGGCAAGGAGGTGCTCTTTGGCCTGTTCGCGGTTGATCTGCAAGAGCACCTTCGCGCAGCTCGAGGCAATGGAAATGTCTTCGGCGTCGAGTCCGGCCACGAGTGGGTTGAAGGCTTTATCCCCGATGAGGATCAGGTTCTTTTCTGCCAACGGTATGTTTTGCTTGGCGTTCTTGCTTTTTTCGCGATTCGAAAATTCGGGCGGGGTCTTGGTTTGGGCGATGAGCAGCGGGATGTATTCCGGGGATGGCTTGAACTTGGAGGAGTTCATCAATGAGCGCGCGTCGGCCTCGAACGTGGCCAGGGTTTGGGCCTGCAGTGGATTGAGGCTGAACCTTGGGTTCAGTGCCGTGATTGCACCCCAAAGGTCGAGCCGCCAGGATGGTGCGCCGCTCCAGTTGGAACGTCCGGCGAACCAGCTCTTCGGCGCATTGTCCGAAAGTTTGCCAACGGCAGCCGTTGCGGGGGCGGCGGCGGGCTCGCCGATGGTTTCGAGGGCCTGGACGGCATATTCGTATTCGGCGGGAGTCGGGTGCACGGCGGCTTCGAGCAGGCCGTCGATGTTGTTGTCGAGCGCCACGAGCTCCGCCACGAGTGCGGGGTCTACTTCGGCCTTGGGATCCTGGGGGATCTTGGCGAGCGTGTACCAGACCAGATCGTTCCCGGTGGTGGGTTCCTTGCCGGTTCCCTTGAGGATGGCGGCGGCGGCCGGGCGGGTGAATTCGCCCTTGCTACGTAGTGCCTTGAGGGCGAAGGGTACGGAGGGTTCGCCGATGCCCACCATGGTTTCGATGACCGCAATCCGGATTTTTTCGCTAAAGTCGCCGATGGCGGGGGCGAGTGCGGCGGCGGCTTCGTCGCCACCGATTTGGCCAATGGCGGCAACGCTGGCAAACCGGATATCGAACGAGCGTTTCTTGAGCTGTGCGGCCAGCGGGTCGATGGCCTTGGGGCTGCCGATCTGCCCCAGCGATTGGGCGGCGGCGCAACCCACCGTGAGGTGTTCGTCGTCCAGCAGGCCGATCAGCGCATCGACCGCCCCGGAGACCTTCCACTCGCCCAGGGCCTTGGCGGCGGTGAGGCGCGCGCGGGCGGTTTCGTAGTTGAGCAGCTTCACCATGTGCGGTATTGCGGCGTCCCCGCCGATGGCCGCGATGGCTTCGATGGCTTCGTGGACAATCACCAGGTCGGGGTCGTTGAGCAGGCCGGCCAGTGGCCCAATGGCGTCCTTGGCCTTGAGGTCGGCCACGGCCTCGATGGATGCAATGCGGATATCCTGCTGGGGGTTGCCGAAGGCGGTGATCAATTTTTCGGTATTCCCCTCGGTTTTCCATTTGGCGATGGTTTCCACGGTGGTTTCCCCGCAGCCGGCAACACCCAGTAGCAGTGCAATGGCAATCCCGGCTTGGACAATTCTTTCCTTCATGACAGACCCCTCTGTGTTTCGTGGTTAATGAACAAACATGGCTAGCTATTTGGGAATTAATCATATTCCAGCCATGCTTGTCATGCTGTAATTGTTAGTGCCGCATTAGCCCTTGAACAGGATTCGGCCGGATTCCCGGGGATTAGGCACAAAAAAAGGCAGGCGCTGAGGCCTGCCTGAAACGGTCCGGGTTAAAAAAACTACCTATCCTTCGGGATCGGTTTCCAGTCGCCGGAGCCGTCTTTCATGAATTTGATTTCCTCTCGGTCGACCCGGCCATCTACGATGTAGCCAATGTCGAAGGCAATGGGCTGGGAGTAGTGGCCGGTGTCATCCTTGGTATCTGCGCTCATGGCGCGTGTTCCTGGATTGAGTCGCTCGAAGACGTGCATGGCGCGGTCGGGATTCGGGCGGATCTTCAGCAGGAGCGGCTCGCCGGACGGATCGTCGAGTTTTTGCAGCGCGTTGTAGAAGGGCGAGGTGGTCAGCTGTTCGCCGGCCGCCAGCTTTTGGGTGACAACGCGGATGACCGGCCCGAGCGCCCGCTTTTCGCCCAGCTCGCCGAGGATCTCGGCGGCATGGCCGGCGATCAACTCGTCTTCATCCTCGATGGCGGCGAGCAGGGGGTAGATGGCGGTGTCGCCGGCGGCGTTGAGTTTGTTCATCGCCATTTGCTGGTTGGCTTCTCCGCGGAAGCGATCGATCGCCTTCTTGACGACCGGAACGCCGTCGGCATCGTAATCGGGCTGCTCCGGCGGCGGCTTGGTGGTATCGCCGAGGAGGGAGATGAGCAACGGGATATATTCGCGGGTCGGTTTGAATTCCGGTGCAACAATCACGGTGAAGGCCGGACGGCCCTGCGCTTGCATATGGGCCACCTTGGCGCCATCGAGATCGAAGTCGGGATTCATGGCGGTGAGCGCCCCCCAAAGATCCAGGCGCCAGGAGGGGGCCCCTTTCCAGGCGGAACGGTTCTTGAACCAGGCTTCCCCGTCGGCACCGGCGGTCGCTTCCGCCGCCTTGACGGCATCGGCCGTGCAGGATTCGCCGATGGCTTCCAGCGCCCGGGAGGCATGTTCGCGGAAGTCGGCGACGCTATGGGCGCAGGCTTCGAGCATGGTGTCGGTTTCGCCCGTCATTTTGATGAGCTTCTCGACGGTGGCCGGGTCGATGGTATCCGTGTTGTCGACCGAAATCTTGGCGAGTGAATACCAGATGGCATGGGCCCCGGTGAGCGGGATGGCCTTGAGACCCTTGATGACGGCAATGGAGCCGCTGCGGACTTGCTCTTGATCGTTCTTAAGCCCTTCCAATGCATAGGGGGTGGAAATGGTTCCGATCTCCACGAGGGATTTGACGGCGGCCTTGCGGACGGCCCCGCTGGAGTCGGCCAAGGCACCGACCAGTCCATCGGCGGCCACTTCGCCCCCGGTGCTGGCGAGCGATTGCGCGCAGTTGAGGCGTAGCTCGTCGGAGCCGGAAGAGAGTTTTTTCACGAGCGCCTTGCTGGCGGCCTCGTCCCCGATCTGGCCCAGCGAAACGGCGGCGGCGTTGCGGACCGACTCCTCGGAATCGTCGAGGGCCTCGCAGAGGGGCTCCACCGCGCCGGTGGCCTTCAGTTTTCCGAGGGTGACGGCGGCGGTGTTGCGGGCCTGCGTCTGGTCGAGTTTAAGGGCGGCGATCATGGGGGAGGTGGTGGCCTCCGTGCCGATGGCGGCGAGCGCATCGACTGCGGCGAGCACAACCCCTTCCTCGGGATCGTTGAACAGGGCGGCGAGCGCATCGATGGCAGGTTCGGCCTTCAGCTCGCCGAGGGCCTCGGCGGCGGACTGGCGCACTTCGGTCTTGGGATCGGCCAGGGCCTTGATCAGTTTTTCGATATTGCCCTTGGCCTTCCATTTTGCGACGTCGTCGATGGTGCGGCTGCAGCCAACGAGGCCCAGCGTGAAAACGAGTGCAAGCAAGCTGAACAGTATAAGCGGTCTTCTTTTCATGATATGGTTTCCCCTTCGGTCAGTTAACGTACCCATCTGCGATGTTTGGACGGAGAACGCTAATTTGCGCATATACTACAGGGAGGGCATGCATGATTCAAGCGGCTTGGCTCGAATATTCGAATGGCCTTCGGGCGGGTAGATCATGCGTGTTTCGGTCTTTCCGAACGCTGGAGGATCCGGCAGAGTGGCTCCATGAAAATATACAACCATCCATCTTTATCCCGGGGTGTTCTGGCACTGGCCGGGCTGGTGTTTTGCTCGTTGAACGCGGGGGCGCAGGGCTGGCCGGAGTTCCGCGGGCCAGGGGGAAGCGGCCAGGTCGAACCGGGCGCGCGGCTTCCGTTGCAATGGAACGAGACGTCCCATGTGAAATGGAAAACCGCGATTCCCCAGGTCGGCTGGTCGACGCCGGTGGCCATGGAGGGCCGGATCTGGCTGAGCAGCGCAACGGAGGAGGGGCGCGATTTTTTTGCTTTCTGCGTGGATGCCGCAACGGGGGAAATCCTTTTTGAAAAGAAACTGTTCCATTGCGACGAGCCAGAGCCGCTCGGCAACAGCGTGAACTGCTATGCCGCGCCTTCGGCGGCGCTTGAACCGGGCCGGGTCTATATGCATTTCGGCAGCTATGGAACGGCCTGCCTGGATACGGCTTCGGCCAAGGTGCTCTGGAAACGCGACGATCTCCCCTGCCGGCACTACCGCGGCCCCGGCTCCTCCGCGATCCTCTACAAAGACCTGCTCATCCTGACGTTCGATGGCGTGGACCGGCAATATGTGACCGCGCTCGAAAAGCATACCGGCAAAACCGTCTGGAGAACCGACCGTACGACCAAGTGGAACGATCTGGATGAAAATGGACAACCCAAGCGGGAAGGCGATTTCCGCAAGTCCTTCACCACGCCGATCGTCGTGAATGCCGACGGCAGGGAGCTGCTCGTTTCCCCGGCGTCGTCGGTGGTCTATGCCTACGACCCGAGCACCGGGAAGGAAATCTGGAAGGTTGCCCACGAGGGGCACACCGCCCAGGTCAGCCCCATCTTCGCCGATGGGATGGTGCTCGCGGCAACGGGCGCGCGCACATCCGAAATCCTCGGCATCCGCCCCACCGGCGATGTTGCCTGGCGCTTCGGCGGCAAGGATGTTCCCACCACCCCATCGCCGATTGCGGCCGAGGGGCTTCTCTACATGGTCAGCAACCGCGGAACCATGACGTGCCTCGAAACCGGAACGGGGGAAACCGTGTGGCGCGAACGGGCTGGCGGCAACTATATTGCCTCCCCGATCCTTTGCGGCGACCGCATCTATTTCTTCGGAAATACCGGGAAAACCACCGTCATCCGAACGGGCCGAACCTTCGAACTGCTGGCCGAAAACGAATTGGATGCCGGCTTCATGGCTTCGCCCGCCGTTCTGGGCAACTCGCTGATCCTGCGAACCAAGACGCACCTCTACTGCATCGAGGGGCCATAAGGCGCGGATGGATTTTTCGAGGGTAATGGATGTTTTGGTGATCTGTGTCCCGGTTTTTGCCGTGCTGGGCCTCGGGAAGCTGCTTGGGATCAAGGGCCGCATTAAGGAAGACCATTGTCAGTTCATCAACTGGCTGGTCTACACGTTTTCCCTTCCGTCGTTGATCTTCAACGAAGTGGCAAGGCAACGGTTCGATTCCTTTCTCGATCCCGCCGTGGTGCTGATGCCGCTGATCGGGCTTGCCCTGGTTGCCATGCTGACCATGGCCGTTGCCAAGGTGAGTGGCTACAAGGGCGGTTTTGCCGCCGCCTTCGTGTTCGGCACGTTCTGGGCGAACGCCACCTACATCGGCCTTCCGCTCTGCCAGAATGCGTTCGGTTCCTCCGGCCTGGCCAAGGCCGCGATCTATAACGGCTTTGTCCTTCCGTTCTTCATTCTGACCGGCTACCTGCTGATTGGTTTCTATGGCGCGGGAACCGGCGATCAGAAAATCGGGGCCCGTCTCAAGAAGGCGTTCCTCAACCCCATCCTGCTATCGGCGGTGGCCGGCATTGCCGTGGCGTTGGTTGCGGAACAGTTCCGCAATACGGACGGCTCGCTTAACCTGCCGTTGCCGGTGGTTGCATCGGCCACGCTGTTTGGATCGTTCCTGAAAATGATCGGCGCCATGGGCCTGCCGCTGGCGCTGCTTTCCATCGGGGCTTCGTTGCGGTGGGAGCAGACGCGGACGCACCTTGGGGCGTTGGCCTGGACGGTGGGGTGCAAGCTGGTTGTGCTGCCGCTCGTGACGCTGCTGCTGATCCGGTTCCTCTGCCCGGATACCAGTCCCGTGGCCATGGGGGTGACGGTGATCCTGGCTGGCACGCCCAGTGCGGTGGCCATGTATGTGATCAGCTGCCAGATGGGCGTCGAGCGCGGCTTTGTTTCGTCGATGCTGGTGCTGAGCACGGCGCTCAGCGTCTTCACGATTCCGGTCTGGGTCTACGTCGTTAAAGGCTTGTAGCTTTTTCAAGCTCGTCCTGTTCGGTGATGAGCGGCAAGTCCAGGCAATAGAATTCAGGAACGCTTGAATCATCCCATTTAAAAACCAAATGCCCCGTGAACACGGTGATGAAATGACCTTCATGGTGGGTCAGGTCGCACGGGCTCGGTTCGGGCATTTTCAAGGTTTTTCGAGCCATCAGGGTGGCATCGCGGGCAAACTTCCGCATTTCCTCGGGAATCACCAGGTCGAAGAGATCCTTGTTGACGGCTTCGTCTTCCCGATAGCCATACAGCTCGACCGAGGCTTGGTTCCAAAAGAAAACCTTGCCATAGGCATTATAGCCCTGGACGGCAATGAACGGATTCTTCTGAACCATGGCCATAAAGGATTCCCGTGAATCGTATTGCCCGGCCTTCGCGGCATCGCACAGGGTTAGAATGATCGCTTTGGCGTCTTGGAACGAATAGTTCTTCTTCATAGTGGAAATTTCCTCGTGAATCCCATTTTGTATCGTACCCACAAGATCGAGGTCAAAAACTTTTAGAACCTTAGTTGGTGTGTTTTTCCGGCGGCGGTTTTGAAAGCTCTGGGAAACCGGCTATTCTTTCCCCTGCCGGAAGCTACGCGGCGATTCGCCGAGGATGCGCCTGAACTGGCGCGTGAAATAGTTGCTGTCGTTGAAGCCGACCTCCAGTGCGATCTCGGTGACGGAGAGGTCGGAGTTGCGCAACATTTCCATGGCGCGCTGGATGCGCAGGCGCACCAGGTATTCGATCGGGGTTTGCCCGGTTGCCTTCCGGAAAACGCGCATCAGGTTGCTGCGCGACATATGGGCGATCTTCAGCAGGTCTTCGAGCTTCCAATCCTTGGAAAAGTCGTTTTCCAGCGCGCCGATCACATTGCCGACGCGGAGCAGGGCGTGGGCCTCGGTGGTGTCGGAGCTCGTGTAGGCGCGGGAAAGGTAAACCATGAGTTCGAGTAATTTGGCGCGCAAGGCCACTTCCTTGCCTGGCGCGTCCTCTTCGCACTCCTGCTCCATCTCCTCGGCCAGACGTTCCACCCGGGCGAGCGGCACGCGCTTGAGATGCAGGCGGCTGGCAAAGCGGTGCTGCCGGCGGTAGGTCGGTTCGAGCATGAACATGGCGCAATAGCCCGGCATGCGGCGCAGCTCGTTCTCGGGCAGTGCGATTTTTTCGGGATCATACATGATATTGATCAGGTCGAGCCCCTTGCGCTCATAGAAATAATGGCGCTGCCGCCCTTGCAGCAAAAAGACATCGCCCGCCGTTACCGGAAACACCGAACCTTCGAGCATGTGCATGGCGCCGCCGCGCGTAACAATCACGAGTTCGCAAAAATCGTGGCTATGCTCGATTTCGGTTAGATCGTGCGGGTGCGATGGCGTATGCGCCGAGTCGGTTTCCACCCGCCGCACAGCCAAAGGGAAGCCAGAAAGGCCGAAATAATGGATTCCATCTGCAATAGTTGATTTCATAACGTGGGATTATAGTGCTTGTATTTGGGAAGATATTCAAGGCGGTAGTCGGTGTAATTTGAAACAGTGCACCATCGAATTTTAGCGAGGAGTATGGAATGAACTATTTATTAGGTATTGATGTGGGCAGCTCGTCGGTGAAGGCGTCGTTGCTCGATGTGGCCACCGGCACCTGTGCCGGAAGCGCGTTTTATCCGAAAACCGAGCAGGTGATCGAATCGCCGCAGCCAGGCTTCGCCGAGCAGGACCCGCAGTGTTGGTACGACACCGCCCGTAGCTCCGTCCGCGACGCCATGGAAGAGGCCGGAGCCAAGCCGGAGGACGTCAAGGCCATCGGCATCGCCTACCAGATGCACGGGCTCGTCTGTGTCGACAAGGACCAACAGGTGCTGCGCCCGGCGATCATCTGGTGCGATTCCCGCGCGGTTCCGTATGGCCAAGCCGCCTTCGACGCCCTCGGTGCCGGGCAGTGCCTCGGGCACCTGATGAATTCGCCCGGCAACTTTACCGCCGCAAAGCTCGCCTGGGTGAAGGAAAACGAACCCGAACTCTATGCGAAGATCGACAAGATCATGCTGCCCGGCGACTGGCTGGCCATGAAGCTGACCGGCGAAGCCTGCACCACCGCCTCCGGTCTTTCCGAAGGCATGTTGTGGGATTTCCAGGACGAGGCGCCCGCCAAGTTCCTGATGGACCATTGGGGCTTCGATGAATCCCTGCTCGCGAAAATCGTTCCGACCTTCGGCCTGCAAGGCGGCGTTTCGAAGGAAGCCGCCGAAGCATTCGGGCTGAAAGAAGGCACGCCGGTTTCCTACCGCGGCGGCGACCAGCCGAACAACGCGCTTTCGCTCAATGTGCTCAACCCCGGCGAGATTGCCGCCACCGCCGGAACCTCCGGCGTGGTCTACGGCGTGACCGATGCGAAGAAGTATGATCCGCAATCGCGCGTCAACACCTTTGCGCACGTCAACCACGAAGCATCCGATCCGCGCCTAGGCGTCCTGCTCTGCATCAACGGCACCTCGATTTTTATTGCGTGGCTCAAGCGGCTACTGGGCGATCTGTCCTACCAGGACATGGACCGGCTGGCGGAAAGCGTCGGCATCGGTTCCGACGGCCTGGTTGCCTTGCCTTTCGGCAACGGCGCCGAACGGGTGCTGGGCAACCGGAATGTCGGTTCGCAGTTTGTGGGGATCGATTTCAACCGCCATGGCCGCGAGCACATTTGCCGGGCCCTGCAGGAAGGCATTGTTTTCTCGTTCATCTACGGCATGGAAGTGATGGAGGAGGCCGGGATCGAACTCAAGACCATCCGCGCCGGTTTCGCCAACATGTTCATGAGCGATGTCTTCTGCCAGACGCTGGCCGGAGTCAGCGGTGCAACGATCGAACTTTACAAGACCGACGGCGCGCTGGGCGCGGCGCGCGGCGCGGGATATGGCGCGGGCATCTACGGTTCGCTGGAGGTTGCCTTCTCCAACCTGGAGCTGAAAAAGAAAATCGTGCCCGGCGAGGGCGGCTACAAGGCGGCCTACGCCGCCTGGAAACAACATTTGGAAAATGTATTAAACTAACGGAGGTACTAAAATGAGTATTGTAACAGGCAACACCGAATATTTCCCCGGCATCGGGAAGATTGGATTCGAAGGCAAAGACAGCGACAACCCGCTGGCTTTTAAATGGTACGACGAAAACGCCATGGTTGGCGGCAAGTCGATGAAGGAAACCCTGCGCTTCGCGATCGCCTACTGGCATACGTTCTGCGGAACCGGCGGCGACCCGTTCGGCGGCGGAACCCACGCCTTCCCGTGGTTTGCCGGCGAAGACGCCGACGCCCGCGCGAAGAACAAGATGGACGCCGCCTTCGAATTCATCACCAAGATCGGCGCGCCCTACTACTGCTTCCACGATATGGACATCATGGAAGAAGGCGCCACCTTCGCCGAGACCTCCCAGCGTCTCCAGACGATCGTTGACTATGCCAAGGAAAAGCAGGCCGCCTCCGGCGTCAAGCTGCTCTGGGGAACGGCGAACCTCTTCTCCAACCCGCGCTACATGAACGGTGCCGGAACCAACCCGGACTTCAACACCGTCGCCTATGCCGGTGCGCAGCTGAAGAACGCCATCGATGCCACCATCGCCCTCGGCGGCGAAAACTATGTGTTCTGGGGCGGCCGCGAAGGTTATATGAGCCTGCTCAACACCAACATGAAGCAGGAACTCGATAACTTCGGCAACTTCCTGCGCATGGCGCGCGACTATGCCCGTGCAAACGGATTCACCGGAAACTTCCTCATCGAGCCCAAGCCGATGGAGCCGAGCAAGCACCAGTACGACTTCGACGCCGCAACCGTCGTCGGCTTCCTGAATGCCCACGGCCTGCAGGACGACTTCAAGCTCAACATCGAAGTCAACCACGCCACGCTCGCGCAGCACACCTTCCAGCACGACCTTCAGGTGGCGGCCGACAACAACATGCTCGGCAGCATCGACGCCAACCGCGGCGACTACCAGAACGGCTGGGACACCGACGAGTTCCCGGTTTCCATCCGCGAAACCGTCGAAGCCATGCTCGTCATCCTCGAAGCCGGCGGCCTGCAGGGCGGCGGAACCAACTTCGATGCGAAGATCCGCCGCAACTCGACCGACCTCGAAGATATCTTCATTGCCCACATAAGCGGTATGGATACCTTTGCCCGTGCGCTCGTGATTGCGGACAACATCCTCGCCAACTCGCCGTACAAGAAGATGCGTGCCGATCGCTACGCCACCTTCGGCGAAGGCAAGGGCGCGGAGTTTGCCGCCGGCAAGATGACCCTCGAAGAACTCGCGGGCATTGGCGCGGCCGGTGGCGAGGTTGCCCCGATCAGCGGCAAGCAGGAGCTCTACGAAGCCCTGATCAACCAGTACATCTAATCGGCATTTCAAGAAATGTTTGAGATGCGGGGCAAGCCATCGGCTTGCCCCGTTTTTCGTAGACGGAGCATTCTGCTCCGTCTGCGGGCAGTGGCTATTTCCTCGTTTCGAGGAAGGCGTTCCAAAGCTTGGAATTGATGTGGATGGCGAGCAGGGAGTCGGCGCGCAGGCCATAGTATTCGGACAGGAATTCGCCCGGGTCGGGTTCGAACCCGGTTCCCGAAATGATGAGGTCGGGCTTGGGGGCGCGGGGGACGGAGGCCGCATCAACCCAGTAGCCGATGTTCGGATATTCCCGTAGATAGAACGGCAATGGCCAGGTGGTTTCCGGTTCGGCGATCACCTGGATATAGATGTTCTTGCCCTTGGGGCTGACCGCTGCGATTTCCCCGACCCGTTTGACGAGGTTTTTGAAGTCGGGTGCCGTATGGGCGTAGACATAGGGGTTTCGGTAGTCGGCGGCGAAGCGGTAGACGGTGCGGTGGGCCAGCTGGTAGGTGGCGTAGGTCGGATAGGCCAGCAGGCCAAGAACGGTCAATTGGCAAGCGATGGATGCGCGGCGCAGGGTCACCGTTCGCTTGCACCATTCAAGGACCGAGGCCACGCCAATGCCGGCGAGAATGATCCATCCATGCAGGAACGAAAGAATGCACCAGGGGGTCTTGTAGGAGATAACCGAGTAGGCCGCCGTGAGCAGCAGGGTGTAGAACATCAGGAAGCGCGCCAGGCCTGGATCGCAGTTTGCGGGAAGTTTGTTGCGGACAATGAAGCCGCAGCCGACCAGGCCAAGCCCCAAGGCCAGTCCTTCGCTCCAGGCCGGGCCGCCATCGAAATGGTAGCGGACCAGCATTTTCAAATAGAAGTCCCAGGCGTGGATGTGCTCGGTTTCAACGCCCGTACCCCGCGCAAAGTAGCCCTTGTAGGCGAGAATGGATTGCAGGGGGCCGTCCAGGTTGGTGAGGAACGAGGAAAACAGAACGGTCGAAATGAAGAAGGCGCAAAGGGCGGCAAGAATCATGTTCTTGATCGGAAGGTGTACCCTGCGGGCAACCAGCGCGCACAGCAAACCGGCGCCAAGCATTGCGGCGTAGGCAATGATCGCGGTCTCCTTGGTGGCGAACATCAGGCCGGCGGCAAGTCCGCAGACCATGGCCCATGTCCGCGATCCGCTCTTGACCGAGAGCCACCCGGCCGCCACGGTTAGCAGGGTGAAAAAGACGAGCAATATTTCCTGGATGTAGAAGCGGCTGTAATAGGCCAGCCCCGGTGAGATGGCGGTGAACAAGGCCGTTGCCAGTACCGCAATGCAACCGATCCCGCTCCTGAGCAGGGGGATGGCGAGGATCAATAGCATGCCGAAGACCACCGGCAGATAGCGGTAGGTGGTTTCGTTGCTATCAAGAAAGGATTCCACGCCGGTCAGCCAGGCAATGGGGAGGGTGAGGTAGTAGAGGGTCGGGCCGTGGTGGTCGTTCGAATCGTATTCGTAGGTTCCATCCTCAAGCAGCATGCCGAACCGATAGGCCTGGTTGGCCTCGTCGTGATGCAGCGGCCGCTCCGCAAGCCTTGGCGCACGGAGGCTAAAACCCGCAACGAGGATCAGCAAGAAGGCAATGGGCATCCATTTCATAAACCGCGAATCCTAAGCTCTAAATTCCAAATCCCAAACAAATTCTAAAAACAAAACCCCAAGTGCCAATAGGGCAGTTGGGGTTTCGTTTAGAAATTTGGGATTGGGAATTTAGAAATTCCAATCCTCTGATGGGCTATTGGCCGAAAACTTCGACTTCGATGTAGTGGTTCATGTCGGAACCGGTCGAGCCGTTGGAGTACAGGCGGAGGAACTGGCCTTTGATGCCCTTGGCATCAACCAGCTTGCCTAGGTTGGTTTCAATATATTCACGATCCTTGCCCACGCCGAGTCCGGCGGAGTTGTCGTGGTCGTTGTTGAAAACAGTCTGTACGTTTTCGATGAAGTCCGCATCGTCGGCCACCTGGATGATCACGTCGCGGTAGGCACGGGCCTGTGCGTGGTAATGCCATAGGGCAACGGCAAAGATGGTCTTCTTTGCGCCGAGGTCGATCTGTACCCACTGTACGCCCGGTCCGAGTTCAACGTAGGAACCATCGGCGCCGTCCTTGTCGCCATCGGTCACGTATTCGAGTTCACCGATCACCGGGAAGTCGTCCGAGCTGGTTACGGCCTTTCCTGATGCGATGTTTTCGGTGCCCTTCGGGACCATGATTTCCGGAACAACGGCCTTGCGTTCGAGGTTCGGGGTTTTGATGGCTTTCGGGGTTCCGGCGAACAAGGGCTTCGGAAGTTCAAGTTCGAGCTTTTCCATTTCCTGCGCAACGGCGGAGCCTGCGATGACTGCCGCAACAGCGGCCACGGTTACAATTTTCAATTGATGTTTCATATTATTATGCCTCCATTAAAAGGCGGATAACCTAATACCGCCATTGGTTTGGTGTCTTGTATATAAAACGCTGTGCGTTGTACATTTCAGACACCGATTTTTATTAACGATTCGTCCTGTTTAACCACAAATGCAACAACGCCCGGATTTTCCCGGCAAAGCTGCACAATCAAATCCTGTTCCATCATCATGAACGCGGTGGAAAGGGCATCGGAATGGGCTGCCGATGGATGAACCGCCCACGCCGCCAGATGACGTTTCGCCGGTTTGCCGGTCTTCGGGTTGATGATATGGGAGCCCTTGATCTCCGTGCCCGAACCGCTGAGCGCCTGGTCTTTGAGCTTAATCTCGGAAAATCCGGCCTTTTCGCCCCACGGCCCGCCAACACCCAGGTTCCATTCGCGGCCCAAAGCGAGCACGGTGCTGGTTCCGCCGTTAATGATGACTTCCTCGACATCCCAGTCGGCCAGGATTTCCGCAGCCTTGTCGATGGCATAGCCTTTGCCGATGCCGCCGAGATCCAACTCGCCTTTACCGTCCTTTTTCCAACCAACGGAAAACCCGGCGCGATCAATCTCCAGCCATTGGAACCCGGTGCCCAGGGTTGGATCGAACAGGCCACCGGAAACGTGATGGGCCCAGGTTGCAATCTCAAGGCACTCCAGGGTTTCAAGCCCAACGCGAACCGAACCGCCCGGGGCAAGCAGGTTGATCTGGCCGACGTCGCTTCCCTCGTCATATTTGCTGAGCACTTTTTCAAGGCGGTCGAGCTCGCGGAACGCGGCCCCCGCAGCCTGCCGGGCGTATTCGCGTTCCTGCCCGGCAACGATCACCTCGAATGCGGTGGTCATGGCCTCGTGCTCATAGCTGTACGTCTGGGTCTTCATGGGTTAAGCAAAATCATTTAATGCAAAATGTTGATCAGGTCAACGTCCTGAACTCGATTTTGGCATGGTTGAGATTGATCCATTGAATGGCTTTAATGTCGGTGTGGTCTAGGAAGCGCTGAATATGGTTTTGGTAGTATCCTGGGTTCTTCGTTGTGGCCGAAACAATGAAGGCCGTTGCTGGATTCAGAAGGTGGACGTTCTGCTTACCCAAGACTCGGTTTCCCTTGGATACTGGAATGGCCTGAACAACTTGTTCTTCTCCTCCCAGGAAATGGGTGATTGCCTCCGTGTATAGATTGCTATCCAAAAAGGCTCCCCAGTCTTGAAGTAGGTTGCTCATGATGGTTCTGAGCTTTTCCGAATCGCCATCCAGTTTCTTCCACCCATCATCAACAAGGGTATAATCCAAGCGCTGTTCCATGGTAAGTCGGGTGGAGGCGAATTCATGAGCAACCGAAGCTGGGCGGAAATTGATCAAGGCCCCATGGGCAAGATTGGCCAGTAGTAAATAGTTCAGTATTTGCTTCCGGTGTTCCCCGTTTAGTGTTTTTGCGGTCTTTAGCTCGTATACGATGCTATTGCTCAATAAAAGGTCGATGAAGTAGCTTTTGTGGAACGTATCGTAGGAAACCCTGATT
Organism: Pontiella desulfatans; assembly: GCF_900890425.1. Lineage (NCBI taxonomy): Bacteria > Pseudomonadati > Kiritimatiellota > Kiritimatiellia > Kiritimatiellales > Pontiellaceae > Pontiella > Pontiella desulfatans. Next base: position 391,931 of record NZ_CAAHFG010000005.1, read on the forward strand.
TCAACTTCTGAATGTCCTTCAATTCCCGCTGAAATGCAGCGCTCCATCAATTCGGCTTGATAGATGTTTTCATCGCAAAACCGGCCAAACTCATTGTGGATGTCGAAGGCCATGCCTGTGACCAGCTTATCCACTGCATGAAAGTTTTCCTGCGAAATCCGCGAAACACATATTGGAAGTTCGATTGGCAAAGCCCAGACCCTCATTTTGCATTAAATGATTTTGCTTCAGTTAGCGTCTGTAATGTTGCCGGTGCCCGTCGGGCACCGGCAACTTATGCTCTTAATCGTTATGCTTCTTCGCCACTTTGCAGGCCAGCAGGGCTGCAACCACGCTGACGATGGCGGCAATGCGGTGAATGACGATCGCCACATGCTGCCCGTGTGTCCCGAGGATCGGGAACATCGCAATCAGAACGCTGAGAATCAGCACGATGCCGCTCACGATCAGCACCCAGCCCCACAACCCGCCCGACTTGGCACGCAGTGCGGCCCAGACCAGCAGGAGAATCGCATAGAGCGCGCCGAAGCCCACATGCGACAGCAAGGGGAAGCCGCCTAGCGGATAGCTCAACGGCCAGCCGAACAGGAATCCGGTAATGATCAGCACCAGCATCGCACCCATCAGGCCCATCTTGATGAGCTTGGCATTAATCTCTTTTTCCTCGAGACCGGCGATGAGCTTATAGATCACTGGAAGTCCGACCGCCAGTGCGATCAGGGTCAGCAGCAGGGCAATGTTGCCCATCATGCACTTGAAATATTTGCGGACCTTGAAGGTGGTGCCGAACAGCTTGTTGAAGTTGCTGTCCACATCCTGGAACGCGTGCATTGGAACCACCTTGGCATTGTCGGTAAGCAGCGGGCCGGTGGCGGTGACGTTGCCGAACAGGAAGGCGGAATCGGACGCGTGGCATTCCTTGCAGCTCTTGGCGCCGAGCGATTGGGCGGTGCCGCGTACGTCGTGGCCCAGCGGCCAGGAGACCGGTTCCGCAGCTTCGTGGTCGGAATCAACCAACGCATCGCCGGAAAGATCGAACTTGCGGCCGTTGGAGATATAGGACGCCCCCTTGCCAAGCTTCTTCAGCATGAGCGCAACCTGCTCTTCGTTGAACGACTTGGTGCTGCCGACCGTATCGACCACGGCACGTTCCGCGAACTCGGATACGAGGCCGTTGCCATCCTTGGTATACCAACCGGTCGCCAGGGCGCTGTTGGTTCCAACCAGGTAGCCGTCGGCATCGACTGCAAACTGTTTGCCCTTGGAAACAACCATCATTTCGAGCGGTTTGAATGCATCCATCACACCAATGAGCGCCCCCTCGGTGTCATAGTCGATTTCCTCGGCGTTCACATCGAAGTCCGGAATGGTGGAAACCAGGTTGGAATCGGTCTGCCAGACAAAAGCCACGTCGAGGTCGGTTTCGCCGATGAGGTCGAGGCCGCCGTCCATGTTGAGTCCGTAGGCCTTGCCGTTGGAAACAAACAGCGGTTCGCCCAGCGCGGTTTCCACAATGGCAAACTTGGAGAGCACGGCGCCGATCTGGTTCTGCACGTCGAGAATTCCGATGGCCGCTTCGGCCACGGTTTCTTCCGGCAGGGGATGGCCTTCGGCATCCGACCAGAAGGCCGGCCACATCATGCGGCGCGGCTCAATTTTTCCGTCGTCGTTGCGGACGTAGACGGGCTCAACAATGAAGGGTGATTCGGTGTACCACTGCGCCCGGCCGTAGATGCCGAGTTTGTTTGCACGGGAAGTCCGGACCAGTTGCGGCTCTTCGCCCGGAACGGAACCGGAGTGGCAGGCCGTGCAGGTCAGCTCTTCAAAGTGAACGGGGGGCAGTCCCTTGTGGTGGGCAACCGGCGCGCCGGCCTGGCCGGCGATCATGCCGTCCTCGGCATGGCACGCCGCGCAGCTCATCGTTTCGGTGGTGCCGCGCAGGATCTGGTGGTCGTCGCCGTTGCGGTGGCAATCCACGCAGGAAAGGCCGGCCGCCGCGTGCACGTCGCCGGGCACATCCATGCGCTGCGCCGTTACCGGGTGGGTGGAGTGGCACTGCAGGCAGTTCTTGTCCATCGGCTTGCCGATGTCGAACCAGATCCGGTGCTTGGAGTCGAACATGCCGCTGTCGTAGTTCACGGACGGGGGAACCCGGTAGGTGTGATCGTCCGGGCTGCCGCCCATATACATGTCCCACCATTCGGGCATGCGCGAGGCCATGCCGTCCACTTCGCCGATGCCGGCCGCCGCAGTGGCCGCCCAACGGAAGTTTTCGCGAGCGATCTGCTTCGCCCACTCCGTCATGTCTTGGCGGTGCGACTGGTTATGGCAGGCCAGGCAGTTCATTTCGAGTCCACCGGAAATCTCCCACCGCGCATCGGGATCGGCCAGCTTGTCCTCGGGATCGCTGATCGCCCCGCCGGGCAGGTGCGTGCCGAAACGCTTGGTGAACTCCCAAGCGGAAAGCCCCATGCGATCGGCCGGAATCTGCGTTCCGGTCGTTTCGTCAACGGCGATCCACGGTTCGGTTGCGCGGCCTTGGCCGGCGCCCTTGAAGTGGGTGCCGCCATGGATTTCTTCATAGTCGTGGCAGGCGCCGCAGGTCATTCTGGCCGAGAACGGCATGGTGTGCGGAACGGAGGAGACAATCTTCTGACCATCTTCAGCCGTCAGCGGAATGCGGTGAACGGGCGTGGTTCTGCTTCCATCGAAGTGACTCGCGAAAACAGATACCACCGTTCCTAGGATTGGAAGTATCAGGTTTTTCGTTTTCACACGTGGAAGTCCGATTTGTTGAAGTTGATTTTCTGGCCGGATGCAACGGCGCGGTTAACGGCCAATACGGCCACAGCGGTTTCGAAGCCTTTTTCGCCCGGGCAGTTGAGCTCTGTGCCGTAGCGGATGGCATTGAAGAAGTTTTCGAGATGCGGCTGATGGGCCGGCTTGGTCAGGTCGACCGGCAGGGGCCAGGCCGCAGCGGCGGCGGTAACGCGGACGTCGACCGCAACGTTCTTGGTTGAGGCTTTCTTGATCGGTGCGGCCATCTGCTTAATCAGCCCTTTCTGCGCCAGCGCATCCCATTCCGGGGCGTGGGCTTCGCGAAGCGCGGAGTTGCCGCGAGCCGGAACCTCGGCAATTTCGATGGTGCCTTCGGTGCCGCGGAAGGCTTCGGAGAAACCGCGATGACCGGTGGTGGTCTGCGTTTCATAGAATGCACGGGCTGTGCCGTCCGGTGTGTCGTATTCGAAGATGCACATCACGTTGTCGTACCACTCGCGGTGCTTGTAGAAGTCGGTGCCTCCGGAAGCGATAACGGATTTCGGGTTGGTTTCCCAGATCCACTCGAAAAGATCGATCTGGTGGGAGCCGAGGTCGACGATCGGGCCGCCGCCATATTTCTTGTACCAGCGCCAGTTTCTGAACTCCATCATGGAGTTGTAGCCATACTTGTCGAGCTGTTCGGCGGACATTTCGAATTTTTTAGGGAAGCCGATGTCGTCGGCTTTCGCCCGGTTCCACTGTGCGACGGCTGTGGTGACGGTTCCCAGCAGTTTTTCCTGATGGATCAGGGTTTCAATCGCGTGAATGTAGCGCGGGTTCGAGCGGCGCTGATGGCCGATCTGCAGCAGCTGGCCGGTGGCCTTGGCCGTCTGGACCATGGTGGCGGCTTTTTCAAGCGAGTTGGACATTTCCTTTTCGGAATAGACATGCAACCCCGCTTCCATGCAGGCGTTGGCATGTTCGGCATGCATCCAGTCGGGGGAGGCCACCACAACCGCATCGAGCCTATCCTTCTCGTTGGCGATCAGTTCCTTGTAGTCCTCGTAGATGTTGATGTCGTGGCCATATTTCTTGATCACGTTGCCGGTGTAGGTCTGGGAGTATTCCCAGATATCGCACAATGCCACGAAACGGATGCCGGGGATACGAAGACAGGATTCGGTTAGAATTCGGCCCTGGGCTCCGGCGCCGATCAGCGCAATATTCAGTTGGTCGGGATTCTTCTTCGCCGACAATTCGGCATTCTCGATGGCGCGCGCCTTCAGCGTCGCCAACGTGGCGCCTGCAACGGCCGCCGTTTGCATGAACTCGTTTCTATTCATCATCTTTCCCCTGGACAATTTGTGAAATTAATTAACAAACCGCTTTTCTACTGCGATTCTAAGCCCTCTTCAACAAAAAACAACCAGCCTTTCCGCCTGGCGGATGCTGCATATTTCTTGTATTTATGCCGTGTAAGATATACTCGTTCACAGCCATAGTCTTGTAGAATAAACGCCAGGACCTGTATGGAATGGACAAGACGGGATAAGGCGGGGGACGGGGGTTGCCAGGGATGAACCCCCAGAAAACCGACCCGAAATTAAATCCGGATTGACGATCGTCAATCTAGATTTAATGGGTGAAGGGAGAGATGGCGATGGAAAAGGTTGAGCTGACGAGTGAGATCGAGGCGGTGCTGGTGGCATATTCGACGCTCCAGCAGGAGGAGCGGGTGCTACGGGAGCGAAAGCATGCGCTGCAGGAAAAGCTGAAGGCGCATCTGCGCGGCGAAGCGAAGCGGGTGTGGTTCCCGGAGGTGGGGGGCGAGCGCCTGAAGATTAGCTACCGCAGCGTCCCCCAGGTGGAGTATGACGAAGAGGTGCTTCGGTCCCGTCTTGGCGCCCGCTATGAATCGATCCTCGAACCGGACTTGCGGAAGTTGAAAGCGGAGCTTCCAAACCTTGGAAGCGAGCTGGCGCCGTTGCTTGGGCGAATCGGGAGTCCTTCGCCCGAAAAGGTGAAGGAGGCCCTTCACGACAAAACCATGACGGCCGATGAATTCAAGGGCGCGTTCACCAAGACGATGAAGGAATACATTTCCGTGGCGCACGTCCCGTCGGAATAATCGGCAATTCTTCTGAGAGCTGTTTTTGGGGATAAAAAAACCAAAGTGACGATCGCCACTTTGGTTTCACCAATCCGCTGAACGGGGAGGGCTAGTTTTGGTAGTCCTTGATCCTGCTGTTAGCTTCGTTGGCCAGCTTTTCGTCCTTGGTTTCGGCGATGCGCCGGAGGATCGGGATGGATGCTTCCTTGAGGTTCCAATGGTTGGAAACCTCGCAGATGGCCCAGGCGGCTTCGGTGAAGACCTCCGGGTTATCGAGCTGCGCGGCCAGGAAGCCGAGCACCTCCGGGGTTTTGTTTTTCTTCACGCAACCAATGATGCTTTTCAGTTCCGGGGCGCGGTCGGTCGCGGCGGCGGCCTTCATGCACATTTCGAAGTTTTTGTTTGGATCGGTCTCCGTGTTCGCAAGCCGGATATAGCCGCGCAGGGCAATCACCTGGTGTTTTTCGCTGTCGGTGGTGGTGGCCAATTCAAGCAGCTGGCCTGCCGCGTCGAGGCTCGGCCAGTTGGCCAGGCCGCGGATGGCGGCATCCTTGATTTCGGGAACCGGGCTTCCGAGGGCTTGGGTCAGCATGGCCTTGGCGGCCTCGCCACCGATTCCCCCGAGCGTGCGGATGATGGCATAGTTGGCTTCCCCCTCGGCGTTGGGGTATGCATCGATCAGGGGCTGGGCGCAGGCGTTGGCATCGGGCAAGCGTTGGGCCGCCAGCACAATCGCCTTTTCCACGGCCTGTATGGTCTTCGTGTTGCCGGAGGTGAGCAGCAGGTCGGCGAACAGGCTGAAGTCTTTTTCCCCGACAAGGTTCGGCAGGGCGTTGATGGCGGCGGCCGTGATCCGGCTCCAGTCGCCTTTGGCCAGGTTGGCGATGGCGGGCAGGCTTGCGTTGGCCTGGCGCGCCGAAAGGCATTCGATCATTTTGATCTTCAGTTTTTCATCGGTGCTGGTTTCGAGAACCTGGCAGAGTTGTGCATCCACCCCGTTGGCTTGCAGGCCGCATAGGGCATCGGAAGCCGCCGGGGAAGTGAGGCAGGCCGCCAGCAGGGTCTCGATGGAGCCGGCTCCCCCGACCTGCGCCAGCGCCTGGAAAGCGGCATGCTTGATCGTGGCGTTTTGGCTGGCGGTGAGCTGGAGCATTTTTATCTCGGACTCCTTCGCCTGGCGGTCGGCGAGTATGCCGATGACCCGGACTTGCTGCCCGGGTTCAAGGCCATCGATGCCTTCGATCAACATGGCGGTCGGCAGTGTTGCCAGCAAACCGGTTGCGGTCTTGGCCAGCCGGGCGCTGTCCGAATCCAGCGAAGCCAGCACGGTCGATGCCGTGGCTTCGGGGTTGGCCCTTGCAAGGCCGACCAGTGCGGCGCAGCGGATCGTTTCGTTGTTGTCTTTCAACAACTCCCCATGGATTTTTCGGGCCAGTTTGGAGTCCATGCTTTGCCCGGCCTGCAGCTGGGCCTGCTTGAGTTCAACCACAAGCTCCGGCGACACCTTTTTCGCTTTGGAAAGGGCCTTGAGCGCATCCTTGCCGCCGATGTTCCCCAAGGCGGCGATGGCGGCGCGTTGAAGCTCCGCATTGGCATCCTTCAGGTAGGGGGCAATGGGCTTGACGGACGTTGACGACCTGCGCTGGCCGAGCGTTCCGATGATTCCCGGCTTCAGGGCATCGGAGGCGTTCGCCAGCGCGGCAACGAGTGCCGCATCGGCAGCGGGGGCTTGCAGGCTTTGGAATACACGGCGGACAAACTCCGAGAGTTCGGGGTTGAGCAGCTCCGGCGCAAGCACCGGAACGCAGGCCTCCGACGCGCAATGCCGCAGCATCCGGCAGGTGTATTGCTTCCCTTCGAGCGTGGTGCCATCCGCCTGGAAGATTTCGAGCAGTTCCTTTTCGAGCGCTGGGAGCTCATTTAGGGTCGCGCCGAAGAGTTTCGCTTCGATGGGGCGGCGCACCTCCTGGCCCTGTTCGGGGGTGAGCGTGCGCAGGGCATCGAACTGTGCATGGGCGGCGGTGGCTGCCAGCAACAGGCTGAGTGTGAGTATGCGTTTCATTCGAGGGGTTCCTATTTGATTTCGTCGGGCACATCGTAGTCGCCAAGGGCATACTGGATGCCGGCGAGATAGTGCTGCAGAATGCGCGCATCCCAGAAGATGTGGTGGTTGTGGCCCATCGAGCAGTAGAAGACCCGGCCCTTGCCTTCCGGGCGAACCCACGTGATGCCGAAGTCGCCATCGGTGCGCTCGATCTTATCGGCCTTGCCACCCTTGACGGCCTTGGTGTCCGGGTCGTCCATGTCGAGGCTGGTAATGATGCGCTGGTTTTCGCGGGAGTAGGGATCCTTGAACTGGTAGATCTCGTCCTTCACCTTGAACGATTCGCCGTGGAAGCATTCGTTGATGGGGTGGTCGGGTTCGTCGAGCTTGACCTGCACGGTGCACCCGGCCGTCCAGGGGTGGCCGCAGAACAGGCCGCCCATGATCTTGGCGCCCTCTTCCCACTTGTAGAAGTTGTCGGTGGCGGCGTGGATGCCGATGATGCCCTTGCCGCCGCGGATGAACTTCAGCAGCGCGGCGCGCTGTTCCGGTGTCGGGTCGAGCCGGGTGGTGCTCATGAAAAGGACGGCATCGTATTCCGCCAGATCCTTGTCGTTGAACACGTCGAGCTCCTGGGTTTCGACGGCGGTGTAGGCACCGGTCTTTTCGCCCAGCAGCTTCAAGGCTTCGACTCCCAGCGGAATGTTCTTATGCACAAAGCCTTCGCAGCGCGAGACGATCAGGATCTTGCGCGCCTTCTTTGGCTTCGCCGGGGCCTTGGCGGGCAGGGCGGCCTTGACCTTCCCGATGTTTTCCTCTTTGGCAGGGCCTAGGTTGTTTTTGTTCGGGGCCGCAGTGACGCCGGCGGCGATGGCGATAATGGATAGGGTTGTGAACATTTTTTTCATTTGAATCGTCCTTATGTGAGTTATAGCACCCAGGGTTCGCGATATGCACGGGTCAGCAGGCCGTTGGCCGCCGAATCGCCGATCACGTGTTCTTTTTCCGGATCCCACTTTAGGGTGCGACCCGTGTAAATTGCCATTTCGCCAAGCAGGCCGGCGCTGATCGAGCGGTGGCCGACTTCCGCCGGGCAGATGCACTCCTTGCGGCTGCGGATGCAGTCGAGGAAGTTATGGTGGTGGTCGCGGCTCTCGTAGAGATGGATTCCGTTGGAGGGAATCGGATCCTTGAGGATGCTCGGGTCGCTGGCCTCGATCTTGGTGCGCGTAACCAGGATTTCGCCCTCTTCGCCAACAAAGCGGACGCCGGGGCTATGTTTGCTGGTCACCTTGATCAGCGAGCCATCGGCATAGTTGAGGTCGAAGTCGTAGGAGGTGATCACGTTGAACAAATCCTTGTCGGCAAAGGTTCCGGTGCCGGACACCTCGACGGGGCCGGTGCGGTCGAGGCCGAGCGCCCAGTGGGAAATGTCGATGTTGTGTCCCGCCCAGTCGGTGATCTGGCCGCCGGAGAAGTCGCGCATCCAGCGCCAGTTCCAGTGCATGCTGCCGCCGCGGCCGAGGTCGCGGTGCGGCTGGGAGGGCGCCGGGCCGAGCCACATGTCGTAGTCGAACCCTTCCGGAACCGGCACCGGTTTCGGGTTGGAGCCCCCATAGCCCCCCGGCAGGCGGGCTTCGGCGAATTTCATTTTTCCAAGGCGGCCGTTGCGCACGAGCTCGCAGGCCAGACGGAAGCGGCCGTCGGAGCGCTGCTGGCTACCGGTCTGCCAGATCACGCCGTTGCGTTCGACGGCATCGACGATGGCGCGGCCTTCGGTGATGGTGCGGGCGAGGGGCTTCTGGCCATAGATATCCTTGCCGGCATTGGCGGCGGCCACGCAGATGATGCCGTGCCAATGGTCGGGCAGGGCGTGGAAGATGGCATCGATGTCGTCGCGGGCGAGCAACGCGCGGTAGTCGTTGTATTCCGCGCAATCGGTGTTGCCGTATTTGCCATCGATGACCCGTTTGGCGGTGGCGCGGTGCTTTTTGTCGACATCGCACACGGCAAGCAGGCGGGTGCCGTTGGCGTTCAGGAAGCCTTTGAGGTTGCCCATGCCCATCGAGCCGGTGCCGATGCCGCCGATGGTGATCGTGTTGCTTGGCGCCGATGCGCCCAGCACCGTGGAGGGTACGATCGACGGAAAGCCCGCCGCCGCACCGAGCACGGCCGAGGATTTCAGCAGGTTGCGTCTGGATAAACGGTTTTTCATAACGTTCTCATTGGGGTGGAAAAAAACGGACGGATCGGTCGGATCCGTCCGGTCTTGAGGAGGATTAACTATCGAAGGCTTCGTCGAAGACGCGGTCCGATTTCGGGAAATCGACCTGCTTGGTGAACGCGCACGATTCGGTTGCGCCGTGGACGCGATCCATCATGGCATCTTCCCACTCAACGGAAAGCGGGCCGTCGTAGTTCTGTGCATTGAGCGTACGGATGATGTCTTCGAAGTTGACATCGCCCCGGCCCACGCTGCGGAAATCCCATCCGCGGCCCGGGGTGCCGAAGTTCAGGTGCGAACCCAGAATGCCGCTTTCGCCATCGAGCGTAACGGAGCAATCCTTCATGTGGACGTGGTAGATGCGGTCGGGGAACGCCTTGAGGAACTTCACGGGATCAACGCCCTGCCATTCCAGGTGCGAAGGATCGAAGTTGAAGCCGAATGCCTTGCGGTTGTTGACGGCGGCCAGCGCGCGGCGCGCGGTAACGATGTCGAACGCGATTTCGGTCGGGTGGACTTCGAGGGCGAACCGGACACCCACCTTGTCGAACACGTCGAGGATCGGGTTCCACATCTTGGCGAAAAACGCAAAGCCGTCGTCGAGCATTTTATCGGATGCCGGCGGGAAGGAGTAGAGCATGTGCCAGATGGAGGAACCGGTGAAGCCGTTGACGACCTTCACGCCCATGTTGGCCGCCGCCTTCGCGGTGTTTTTCATGGTTTTCACGGCCCACTTGCGCTGCCCTTCGGGGTCGCCCGCGAGTTCCGCCGGGGCGAACATGTCGGAACGGCCGTCGTTGTTGAGGTCGCACACCAGCTGGCCGGCCAGATGGTGGCTGATGGCATGGCACTGGAGGCCGTGGTCGGCCAGCAGTTCTTTTTTCTCGGTGCAGTATTTTTTGGATTTGGCGGCTTTGTCGACATCCATATGGTCGCCCCAGCAGGCGAGTTCGAGGCCGTCGAAGCCCATATCCTTGGCCAGCGGGGCCAGCTCCGCGAGCGGAATGTCCGCCCACTGTCCGGTAAAGAGTGTTACAGGTCTGCTCATTTTGATGCTCCTTGATTATTGCGTATTACGTACTACGTATTGCAAATGCCCGTCTCGGCGGGAGTTCCTTCAGCAATACGTAATACGCAGTACGAAGTACGTTATAATTTAGTCCACGCCGCGTTGTTGTTGGAGCTAGCAACGACGGCTTCGATGAATTTCATGCCGAGAACGCCTTCCTTAATGCCCGGGAAGTCCTTCTCGAGGTCGGTCGGCTTGCGCTTTGCCGCTTTGGCGCGAATGGTGTCGGCAAAGTTGCAGTAGTTGTTGGCGAAGGCTTCGAGGAAGGCTTCCGGGTGGCCGAACGGCAGGCGCGTGGCCCGGCCGGCGGCTTCGGATTTGGCGCCGATGTAGTCGTTGCCGCGCTTCCAGATCTGGGTCGGTTCGCCGAGCTTGTCGACGTAGAGCCAGTTCGGATGCTCCTGGTGCCATTCCAGCGAACCGTCTTCGCCATGAATCCAGATGGCGAGGTTGTTTTCCTGGCCGATCGAAACCTGGCTGGCGTGCAGCAGGCCCTTGGCCCCCTTGCTCAGCCGAAGCAGGCAGTTGCCGTCGTCGTCGAGGCGGCGGCCCTTGACAAAGGTCGTCAGGTCGGCGGCGATTTCCTTGATCGCCAGGCCCGTGATGTATTCGGCCAGGTTGGCGGCGTGGGTGCCGATGTCGCCCATGCAGCCGGCAATGCCCGATTTTTTGGGATCGGTACGCCAGGCGGCCTGTTGGGAACCTTCTTTTTCGGTGGCGCGCGCCAGCCAGCCCTGCGGATACTGCACGATCACTTTGCGGATCTTGCCGATGTCGCCCTGCTTCACCATGTCCTTGGCCAGCTTGACCATCGGGTAGGCGGTATAGTTGTGCATCAGGCCGAACACCTTCTTCGACTTCTGCGCAACCACCTTGAGCTGCTCCGCCTCATCGACCGAGAGGGTCATCGGTTTTTCGCACATGACGTTGAAGCCCGCTTCGAGGAATGCCTTGGCGATCGGGAAGTGGGTGTGGTTCGGCGTGCAGACCGAGACAAAGTCGATGCGCTCTTCTTCCGAAAGGGCCAGCTCGCCCTCGATCATCGCCGCAACATCGCCATAGACGCGCTTCGGGTCGATGGCCAGTTCCTTGCCCATCTGCTTCGACTTCTTGGGGTCGATATCGAAGGCGCCGGCCACGATTTCGATCTGCCCGTCCATGCGGGCCGCTTTGCGGTGTACGTCGCCGATGAAGGCGCCCGGGCCGCCACCGACCATTCCCATGCGTAGTTTTCTGTCCATTGTTTAACTCCTTGAATTTAGATTGCTGGATTCGTGGATCATTGGATGGCTGGATGGGGCGCTGTTTTCAGCAATCCTCGCATCCAGTAATGCATCATTCCATTGCCCTTACTCTTCGTCCGAAACGTGGACGGCCTTGTAGCCGCCCTTCATCTGGAAGCCGATATGCAACGCGGTGAAGACCACGATCAGCGCGATCGCCAAGTAGGACACCATTTTCAGTGCCGCGCCGGCACCGGCGGTATCAAGCTGCCCACCCATGATCGGCAGAACGAAGGCGATGGAAGCCATGCCGGCTCCGCCCATCAGGTTCATGGCCAGTGCGCCGCCTTTCGGGAAGCGTTCGGCAACAATGCCGAGCATGGTCGGCCAGAAGAAACTCTTGCCGATTCCGAAGATGGTTGCCGCAGTGAAGGCCACTGCCGCTGAAGCGCCGGTTTTCAGTGTGCCCAGCCAGAAGAGGCCAATGAAGGTCAGCACGGAACAGACAATCAGAACGATCAGCGGGGAAAACTTGTGAACGAGGCCGCCACCGAAGAAGCGGATCACAAACACGAGGCCGGCGGTGTAGCAGAGGAAGATGATGCCTTCCATGCCGGTCAGCTCTTTCATCAGCGCCGGGAACCATTGGTCGGGGCCAAGCTCAACGGCAGCGGTGAGCCACATGAGAAGGAAGAGCAGGATAAAGAGCGGTTTGAAGGTGCCCTTGACCATGTCGGCCGTGGAAACTTTTGCCGCAACGCGTTCGGTCTGCGGATATTTGCGCATCAGGCACATCACCAGATAAATGACGGTCGGAATGGCGATCATGCCCATTTTAGCCTGCCAGCTGGCACCGCCTTTGGTCAGTGCGAGGGCGAGCAATCCGCCGATAATCATACCGCCCGGCCACCAGGCATGCAGTACGTTGAGCATCTGGCCTTTCTTGTCCGGATAAATCGTCGCCGCCAGCGGATTGATGACACCTTCCACAATGCCCTGGGCAATGCCCATGATCAGGAATCCGATAAATAGCATACTGGTTCCTGGAGTTGCGAAGATGCCCGAGACGATCTCTCCCTCGGCCAATTCAGGCATTGGAGCGGCGATAATGCAGCCAAGCCCAACCAGGAATCCGACGGCTGAGAGCACATGCATGACCTTCATCCCGAGCGCATCAACGGCAAATCCGCAGATAAAGATCGAGAAGGTGAAGCCGAGAAAGGCGGGCGACCACATTTTACCCATCAGTTCTGCATTCAGATGGAAGTCGGCACTCAGGGCCGCTGAAATGTCGCCTCGAATGGCAAAAATCATCGAGGTGGTTAGCAATGAAATGCAGCTGGCTATAAAGAGCCACATGCGGTGGGCGTGTACGGTATTGTCGTTGTCGGACATGTTCTCATCCTCCTGGTTGTTTTTCTCCTGTGCGGGATTTGGATGATCGGAACAATGATTCTTTCCCTATGTCCCTGCCCGATGTTTCATCCACCCACACCACTCAAGTGTCGGACAAAGTACCCGAAAGCATAAAGAGAGGTCTTGTAGATGCCTAGCCTATTCTTGTATATTTTCGGCACAAATGGGAGCCACATGGACAAGGTTGGATTTAAGAAGGACTTTCTGGCAAGGATGCATAGCCCGGAGCAGATGCAACTGCTCTTCAACCACCTGCCGGACGTCTACTATTTCGTGAAGGATCGCGACGGACGCTTTGTGATGGCGAACGATACGTTCGTGAAACAGTGCGGCGCCTCCACGGAGGACGAGATCATCGGCAAAACCGATTTCGACTTCTTCCCGCTCGGCCGCGCCGAAACCTATGTCAACGACGACAACCACGTGATGTCGACCGGCGAAAGCATCATCGACCGCGTCGAGCTGGCTCCGGACCCCGGCAACTCCATCAACTGGTTCATCACCTGCAAGGTGCCGGTCTACTCCAACGAAGGCGACATCATCGGCCTCGCCGGAACCGCGCGCGACATCACCCGCGCCGGCCTCGCCCTGCGGCCCTACACCGAAATGCGCGCCGTGCTCGAATTCGTGCGCGACAACTATCCCCAGGCGATCGAGATCAAGGAACTGGCCGCGCTGGTGCACCTCTCCATCAGCCAGTTCGAACGGCGCTTCCGCAAGGTCTTCCAGATTTCACCCCTCAAGCACATCATGAACGTGCGCATCCGCGCCGCCAGCCTGCGGCTCACCACCACCAACGACACCATCGCCGCCATCGCACTCGACTGCGGCTTCTACGACCACTCCCACTTCACCCGCAACTTCCGCAAGGTCATGGGCGTCTCTCCCAAGGAATATCGCAAGCAATATATGGGGTAGGCGCAATGCCATCTTCAGTTTGCTTGTGGGAGAAACTTGCTTTTGGGGGCGTAGAAGCGACACCCTCGTCGATTACAGTGCAGTGGCAAGCGGTGGGGGCACCGCTTCTACGATTAGGACGATTCCAAAATGAAGATGGTATAAGTGCCAAGGTGGAGATGGGTCATCTCACGACGGTCAGCCGGGCGATGAAGTTTTACGATGAAGCAGAGGGCGTCCGGGCGTAGGAGAAGGAACGGATTCTAAAATTCATCGGCCGACCCCTTTTTGGACCCCTCGAATTCAAGTTATGTCCGGGGGGGGGGAGGAACCCAAAGAGGGGTCGTTATGGGAGTTGAAAGTTAAAATGACGATTTAGGCGGCCTGACCCTTTGGCTAGGCGGCCTGACCCTTTGGCCCCTGACCTTTTTTTCTGACCCTTTTTTTCCGGGGTGTTCCTCTTCTGGTGGAGGGTCGTTGTCCTCAACGACCGATTCCGACCGGGCGGCAGACCGGGAGGAACCGGTTTCTCCCAATGTGGAGCAGGCTTTCTTGCCTGCCCATGGCGGGGATGGGCAGACAGGAATGTCCGCCGCCCCACAGCTTACCAATCCGGTGCTGGCGCTGCTTGGGCAGGATGGGGAGATGCCTATGCGTTCTGTGCGTTCTTTTGCGGTTAAAAAATGATCCTGTCATTCCATCATCCTGACCAAAAGCTTTTGTCTTTGTGTTTCTTGAACCTTTTTGTGGCCATCCCCTCGTTGGCTAGGCCGAAGCTGGGTTGCGAGTCTCCGAAGTATGATTTCGGGACGGTGATTGGCCAGGAGAAGATCCCCCATGAATTCATCCTGAAGAATACGGGCGACGAGCCGGTGGTTGTGTCGAGGATCAAGACCTGTTGCAATCCGGTAATGCAATCTACCAAGTGCTTACGGCAACCAACCTGTTGAAAGAAAACGTGGTTCTTGAATCTGTGCGGTCAACCATTCAGGGGATCGTGGGCGAGCTGGCGGACGCGGATCGGATATCCACGCCACGACGCAATTGGACGATCAAACTCAAAGCCACGGATGCGCTGAAGCCAGGCAAGCTGAATGGCCGCATCCAACTCAAATTTTCAACCGGAGCCATAAACATTCCGGTTTTGGGCAACGTCAAGCCGGCCATCCAGGTGGTGCCCGAGCGCCTTGTCATGCTGCGTAGCGCAAAGCCGTTCGAGGTTTTGTCCGCAAAGCTGGAAAACGCCGAAGGTTCGGTGGAACCCAAACGGCTTACGGACGGCAAGTGGCAACTAAGAATTGTTCTTGATGCCTCAACCGTTCGGCCTGGTTCGGGGCTGGTGGCCGGAACCTCCTAACAGCCTCAAGTGCTTGTCCCGTTGTTGCTCCCCAAGCCGTAACCTCACAGCCCCAGGAACTGGATCGCTAGTCCGGAGAGGCAGACGGCGGCCCCGGCGAGGGCGTGGCTGAAGCGCTCGAGCGAGCCGATTTTGACGAACTGGATGCCCCATGCGGAAACCAGCACCACGGTTAACATGGTGCCGATCGTGGTGAGGGCGAAGATGCCGGCCACCAGCAGCATGCCGCCGAAGCTGTGTTCCGCCGCGGGATACATGATTAGCGGAATGAGCGGTTCGCAGGGGCCGAGGACAAAAATGGTGAACAGCACCCAGGGGGTGATGCTGCGGGTTTTCATTTCGTGGGGATGGGCGTGGTCTTTCAGGTGCGAATGCTTGTGCGTGTGCAATACCTCGTCTGTATGGGCATGTGCGTGGGTGTGGGGCTTTTTCTTGATGGCGCGGTGGACGCCCCAGATGCAGTAGGTGAACCCGAAGATGATCAGCAGTTGCGCCGCCAGGTTGCCGCGCCACGCCTCGAACAGTTCCAGCTTGCCGAGCGCCACGCCCAGCATTGCACCTAGCAGGCCCAGCACGATGGAGCCGATCACATGCCCAATGCCGCACAGGAAGGTGATCCACAGGGTCTTGCCCATCGACCAGTTCCGCGCCTTGCCCATCACGATGAAGGGAAGATAGTGGTCGGGGCCGGCCAGGGTGTGGCCGAGGCCGATCAGGGCGGCGGTGCCGGCGAGGATGGGAATGGCATCGTTCATTTGCCGTACAACATGCTATTCCCGGGCGGTAAAGTCCAATGCATAATTGCCTTTGCGCATCGGGCCAAATCGACTTAATTTAACGGCATGCAAACTGCGAAACCAACCCGCATCGGATTACTGACCGACCTCCACTACGATGGCGGTGCCAAGGCGATGAACCGGCTCTATGAATCCGTTGCCACACTCAACGCCGGGAATATCGATGCCATGGTGGTGATGGGCGATCTGGTGAATGGCACAAGTGAGCAGAATACCAAGCGCCTGTTGCGCGAGGTGTCGGCGCTGTGCGATGCCTTCAGCGGGCAGATCTGGTTCATGCATGGCAACCATGATCTCGATTACCTTTCGAAACCGCAGTTCTACAATGCCCTGGGCCGGGCCGGCGACCGGTCGCGGTTCCATTTCGAACTGGGCGGGTACGGTTTCATCTGCATCGATGGCAATTTCCGGCCGGATGGCACGGAATACGACTGCGGGAATTTTGAGTGGGAGACGGCGGCCGTCCCCGAGGAACAGCTCGACTGGCTGCGGGGCCGTCTGGCGGCCTCCCTGCTCCCGGTGGTGGTCATCAGCCACCAGCGCATCGACAAGGCATGCACCCACGCCGTCCGCAACCATGCCGAGGTGCGGGAGATGATTTCGCTCTCCGGAAAGGTGAGGGCGGTCTTCCAGGGCCATAACCACGAGGATGACCTGCTGCAGATCGACGGAACCTCATACTATACGCTCAGCGCCCACAAGGACGATGCCGGCCCGGCCGTGCTTGAACTCGGTGCCAAGGGGATCCGCCTGCTGCGCGACTTCCATCTTTCCGAGGTGGTTTGACCATGAGGCATTGCCCATTGCACGAACACGATTTCCTTCACGGCCAGGAGCACGGCGAGCGGCGGGTCTACATGGTGCTGTTCCTCACCATCGTCACCATGGCGGTGGAGATTGTTGCCGGATTCGTTTTCAACTCCATGGCCCTCACCGCCGACGGTTGGCACATGGGTACGCATGCCGCGGCCTTCGGCATCACCATCTTTGCCTACCGCTATGCCCGCAGGCATGCCAAGAACCCGCGCTTCAGCTTTGGCACCGGCAAGGTCGGTGTGCTGGGTGGATTCGCCAGCGCGGTCGCCCTGGGGGTGGTGGCGTTGCTTATGGCGGTCGAGTCCATCCACCGTATGATCGAACCGCGCGAAATCCGCTTTACCGAAGCCATCTGGGTGGCCGTGATTGGCCTGGTGGTCAACCTCGTGTCCGCCTTTTTGCTCAAAGGCGAGCACCACCACCATCACGGGCATGACCACGAGCACCACCACCATCGGGAAGACCACAACCTCAAGGCCGCCTATTTCCATGTGCTGGCCGATGCCATGACGTCGGTCGCCGCCATCATCGCCCTCGTTTTCGGGCGGATGTTCGGTTGGACGATTCTCGATCCGGTCATGGGGGTGGTCGGCTCGCTCGTCATCGCCCGCTGGGCATTCGGGCTGCTCGGGCAAACCTCGGGCATCCTGCTCGATGGCAGCATCGGTCCGGAAATCCGCGAGGCCATTCGCGCTGCGGTCGAAGCCGACCCGGAATTGCACGTAACCGACCTCCACGTCTGGGCCATCGCCCCCGGCCATTTGGCGGTTATTCTGGCGGTGGGCAGCGCCCGCCCCCGCACGCCGGCGGAAGTGAAGGCCTTGCTGCGGGATATCCCGCACCTGGTACACATCAATGCGGAAGTGCACGCAGGTTGACCGATCTCATACTTGCATAAGTATGATGTTCGGTTTTCTTTCACTGCATCGCACGTCTTGCATAAGCCAGGGGCAATCAGTATAAACCCCGCTTGTTTAAAAAGCTTGTAGTCCCGCCTTTAGGCGGAACCCGGAGGTTTGGCTAAGCTTGCGAGGCCGCCTGAAGGCGGAACTACAAACCCTCCCTTTAAGGAAAGTAGGTAAGACGAAATGACATCCAATGAAATCCGCCAATCGTTTTTCGATTTTTTTGAATCGAAGCAGCACACCATTGTCAAATCGGGCAGTCTGCTTCCCGACGCCCCGAACCTGCTTTTCACCAACGCCGGCATGAACCAGTTCGTACCGATCTTCCTTGGCCAGGCCAACTGCCCCTACACGCCCGGCCGCGCCGCCGACACCCAGAAGTGCATCCGCGCCGGCGGCAAGCACAACGACCTCGACGATGTCGGTCTCGACACCTACCACCACACCTTTTTCGAAATGCTCGGCAACTGGTCGTTCGGCGACTATTTCAAGAAGGAGGCCATCGACTGGTCCTGGGAACTCATTACCCAGGTGTGGGGTTTCCCGGCGGAGCGCGTCTATGCAACCTACTTCGGTGGCGACGACATCTCGGAGGCCGACCTCGAAGCCAAGGAACTCTGGCTGCGCCACCTGCCCGCCGAGCGCGTCGTTCCCGGCAACCGCAAGGATAATTTCTGGATGATGGGCGACACCGGCCCCTGCGGCCCGTGCTCCGAGCTGCACGTCGACCTGACGCCCAACGGCGACTGCGGCGCCGGCATGGTGAATGCCGACAGCGCCGACTGCATCGAGATCTGGAACCTTGTGTTCATGCAGTTCAATGCGAACGTCGATGGCTCCTTCGCGCCGCTTCCCGCCCAGCATGTCGATACCGGCATGGGCTTCGAGCGCGCCTGCTCGATCATCCAATGCACCCAGAATTTCACCGACTTCTCGGGCGTCATCTCCAACTACGAAACCGATGTCTTCACCCCGATCTTCAACGCGCTCGCGGAAATGAGCGGGAAGCAATACACCAGCACGCTGCCCGCCGACCCGGCCAAGCAGACCGAACAGGAAGCCATCGATGTCGCGTTCCGTGTAATCGCCGACCACATCCGCTGCCTCTCGTTCTCCATCGCCGACGGCATCATCCCGTCGAACGAAGGGCGGGGCTATGTGCTGCGCCGCATCCTGCGCCGCGCCGTCCGCTATGGCCGGACGCTCGGTTTCACCCAACCCTTCTTTTTCAAGCTCGCGGACACCGTGGTGGAATCCTTCGGCGGGGCCTTCCCGGAGCTCGTCAAGAACCACGCCCGCGTCAGCAAGACGCTCAAGGCCGAGGAGGAATCCTTCAACCGCACGCTGGATAAAGGCATGGACGTGTTCGATGCCATTCTGGGCAGCACCAAATCGAAAACGATTGATGGTGCGGATGTTTTCAAGCTCTACGACACCTATGGCTTCCCGTACGACCTGACCGAGCTGATGGCCCGGGAGCAGGGCATGCGGATCGATGAGGATGGCTTCGAGCGCCTGATGAACGCGCAGCGCGAAAAGGCCCGCGCCGACCACGCCTCCAAAAAATCCGTCGTGCTCGCGGAAGATGGCGGCTTCGATGCCGATGCAACGCCCTTCGCGGGCTATGAAACCACCCAGCTCGAAACCGAAGTGCTCGACGTGATCGACGGCACCACGGTCATCCTGAAGCAAACCCCGTTCTATCCCGAGTCCGGCGGACAGCAGGGCGACCATGGAACGCTCAAGGCCGACGGCGTGGAGTTCCGGGTAACCGATACGCAGAAAACGGCCGACGGCGTCATCCTGCACACCGGGGAACCCGTTTCCGGCGAACTCAAGAAAGGCGCCGCCGTCACCGCCAACGTGTGCCGCGGCCGGCGCGACAAGATCCGCCGCAACCACACCTCCACCCACCTGCTCAACGCCGCCCTGCGCGAGGTGGTCGATTCCTCCGTCAAGCAGGCCGGTTCCATGGTGGCTTCCGACTATCTCCGGTTCGACTTCAATTATTTCGAAGCCGTGAAGCCCGAACAGCTGCGCGAAATCGAACGGTTGGTGAACAAGCAGATTCTAAAGAACACCGAAGTGGCCACCGCCGAAATGTCGCTCGCCGACGTGCAGAAGGCCGACGATATCCAGGCCGTCTTCGACGACAAGTATGGCGAAACCGTCCGCGTTGTGGGCATCGGCGACTTCAGCAAGGAACTCTGCGGCGGAGTCCACGTTTCCACCACCGGCCAGATTGGCCAGTTCCGCATCGTTTCCGAATCCTCCGTGGCGGCCGGCATCCGCCGCATCGAAGCCGTCACTGGTTTGGCCGCCTTCGAATGGGCCGCCGAGGAGCACGACCTGCTGGTCGGCCTCAGCAAGAACCTCAGCGTGAAACCCGCCGATCTGCCCGAGCGCATCAAAACCATGGCCGACCAGGCCAAGGCCGCCGAAAAGCAACTCAAGGAAATGCAGACCAAGGCGGCGGTTTCCAACATCGACGGACTCGTCGACAAGGTTGAGAAGGCCGGCGATGTGCAAGTGCTCGCGTCCGACCTCGGCGAGATGTCGATGGATGCCTTGCGCCAGGTGCTCGATGGCCTCCGCCAGAAGATCGGGAGCGCGGTCATCGTGGTCGGCAGCTGCAACGATGGCAAGGCCTGCCTGGCCGCCAGTATTTCGGACGACCTCGTGGCGAAGGGCATCCATGCCGGCAAGCTGATTGGCCAGATCGCGAAAATCTGCAACGGCGGCGGCGGTGGTAAGCCCGACAAGGCCCAGGCCGGCGGCAAGGACGGCTCCAAGGTTGGCGAAGCCATCCAGGCCGTCGCCGGCATCGTCGAGCAAATGAACGGCTAAATCAGCGCCTTCAACGCAAAGACGCTAGGAACGCAAAGAGTCCGACTGTGAAAGCGGTTGGTTTTCTATGTGTTCTCTGCGCTCTTTTGCGGCTAAATTCCTTTCATGGAAACGATCCACCAGCTTTTGAGCCGGATCCATTGGGATGCAGAGTTTGGCCAAGGCGAGTTCTCGGTTGGGATCTACGACCGGGTCGAGGATGCGGTCGGGTTCCTTTCCCTGGATCGGCTGTCGCTGGAAAAGGGCAACCACTTTTCATTCACGGTCAACATCGACGGCGAAATCGTCACGATCCCCTTCCACCGCATCCGCGAAGTGCGCAAGAACGGCGAAACCATTTGGAAACGTTGACTGCATTGGGCTATGCTGTCCGCGTACCGTGTAAAACGATAGGGGACACCAATGGAACGCTCGAAATGTCTATTCTTGTATGAAGAAATAATGCTGCTGGCCCTGCGCAACGACAAGGGCACGGTTGCCGCCGGCTTCGTGGAGTATGCCGTCGCGGGCGCCGTGTTGGCCGAGCTGCTGCTCGATGGCCGAATCTCCGTTGGCGACACGAAGAAAAAGCTGGTCGATCTCAAGACCGCGGATCCGGTTGGCGATCCGGTTATCGATGAGTGCCTGGAGCGAATGGGGGCTGCAAAGAGGCGCGCCTCCTTGAATACCTGGGTTTCCCGGCTGGCCGGCATCAAAGGCCTCAGGCACAAGGTGGCGCAACAGCTCTGCGACCGCGGCATTCTCCGCGCCGAGGAGGGCTCCGTGCTGTTTATCTTCACGCGCAAGACCTATCCCGAGCTTAATCCCGAGCCGGAAATGAAGATCGTCGAACGGTTGCGATCGGCGATCTTTTGCGAAGGAGACCGGCTTGATCCACGCACGGTCGTCTTGATCTCCCTGGCCCACAGCAACAACCTGCTAAGCGAAAACCTGGGGCGGAAGGAAATACGATCCCAAAAGAAGCGGATTGAACGGATTGTCAATGGCGAGCTGATCGGCAAGGCCACGAAGGAAGTGATTGAAGCCTGCCAGGCCGCCGTGATGGTTGCGGTGATCGTTCCGACCATCATGGCCAGTAGTTGAACGATTCCCATTTATTTGGGATAAGGCGCAGGATGGTGCCGGCGGAGATTGTGAATGGGTATGGATAACCAGGTGGTGCTGACATCGTTTGTTCAGGAACTGGATGCGCAAATGGTCGTGATGGAGCTGCAGGCGGGCGGCATCGATGCCGTTCTCCAGAAGGACGATTGCGGCGGGATGCGCCCATTCATCACATCGGAGCGGGGCATCGAGGTTCTGGTGCCTGCCGCGGATCTGCAACGGGCCCGGGAAATCCTCGCCCTGATCCCGAATGAAGAAGCTGAGGCGGTTGCATTGGAAAAGCCCCGGCGGCGACTCTCGAAGATTGATCTGACGGCCATGCTCGTGGTTGGTATTGTGGTCGGATCTATCGGCTCCTGGGTGTATGTGAAGGACAAATATTTCGTACGGGAAGCAGAGATTGACCGCAACGGGGACGGAGTTACCGACCAAGTGTGGTTCTACGGCAAAGATGGCTACTGTACAGGGGGGCATGCCGATAATAACTTTGATGGCAAATGGGACGAGTGGCATACGTTTGT
Source organism: Pontiella desulfatans (assembly GCF_900890425.1). Lineage (NCBI taxonomy): Bacteria > Pseudomonadati > Kiritimatiellota > Kiritimatiellia > Kiritimatiellales > Pontiellaceae > Pontiella > Pontiella desulfatans. The sequence continues at coordinate 414,021 of NZ_CAAHFG010000005.1, forward strand.
GGATGGCGCCATTGACCTCACGAAAACCGATACGGATTTCAACGGGGTGCCGGATGTGGAATGGAAGTATCTATTCGGAGTTGCCGCGCAGGAAAACTGGCGGCCGAATGGGGCCGAGGTGGTGAACAAGCGGGTTTTTCTCAAGCACGGCATTCCGGTCAGGGAGCTGGTGGATAGCGATCGTAATGGAACATTCGACCTGGAAACTGGCTTCGATGCCTTCGGCAACAAAACCAATTCCATGCCCGTCCAAAAGTGAGACCGCCTTATTGTTCCTTGGGTGTTAGGCGCAGGATGGTGTCGGGCGAGTTCAGCACGATGTAGAGGGCGCCGTCGGGGCCGCAGGCGACATCGCGGACGCGGCCGGCATTCTTGAGGATCATCTCTTCGTGCATGACGCGGTCCTTTTCGATATCGAGCACGCGCACATCCTCGTATTTCAGGGCGCCGACCAGCAGCTTGTTGTTCCATTTGGGGAAGAGGTTTCCGGAATAGAACCCGATGCCGCAGACGGCGGTGGAGGGTTTCCAATACCAGGCGGGTTGCTCCATGCCTTCCTTGCGGACGACCTCGGTGATGGTGGTGCCGTTGTAGTTCTTGCCATAGGTGATGACGGGCCATCCATAGTTCTTTCCCGCCTCGACGAGGTTGAGTTCGTCGCCGCCCAGCGGCCCATGCTCGGCCGCCCAGATTTGGCCGGTGGTTGGATGGACGGAGATGCCTTGCGGATTACGATGGCCGTAGGAAAAGATGGAGGGCAGGGCGCCTTCCGTCTGTACGAAAGGATTATCGTTTGGGATTGAGCCGTCGCGGCGGATGCGGTGCATCTTGCCATTGGGCTTGGAAAGATCCTGCGCGTCGTCGCCGGTGCCGCGGTCGCCGATGGAAAAATAGAGGTTGTTCCCGGCATCGAAAACAATGCGGGTGCCGAAGTGGACGCGGGTGGTGCGGTATTCTTCGTGACGGGCTTCAAAGAGCGTTTGTTCATCGATCCACCGGTTGTTCCGGATGCGGCCGCGGACGACCTTGGTCATGGCGGGTGCGCGTTTTTCGCCGGCCTTCTTTTCGAGCCCATGGCTGAAGGCCAGGTAGATCCACTGGTTGCCCTTTTCCCGGTAGTCGGGATCGAACGCGACGGCGAGCAGGCCGCCCTGGCCTTCGGCAACGACGGATGGAGAGCCTTCGACCGGTTTGGGATTCAGCGTCCCGTTCCGCATAATACGCAACCGACCGGGACGTTCGGTGATCAGCGCGAGCTTATCGTCGAGAAAGGCGAGGTTCCATGGGATGTCCAGCCCCTCGGCCCAGATCTCTACATCGATGTCGTAGTCCTGCGTCTGGAGGGATGTCGGGCTGGGCGGCGTGGCGGCCCCTGCTTGTTTTTCGGCTTCGAAGAGATAGTTGACCAAGCTCTTGATCTGTGGGTCGGTCAGCGATTTTTCATAGGCTGGCATGCCGAGATGGGTGATGCCGAACTTAATGTTGCGGGAAATGTGTCCGGCGCTGTCGCCGAACTGCCAAATGCCATCGATGAGGCTTTGGGCATTGCCCCCTTGGAATTTTGCCCCGTGGCAGTGTGAGCAATGTTCCTGGTAGAGGTTGTCCGCGCTTTGGCCTAATGCGGATGAAACCGTAAGCAATATGGGAAGGATGATCTTTGCTTTCATGCCGAGGACTATGAACGTTGTTTGCTTGCACCGCCAACGGAAAATGGACAGTCTTTCGCGCATGACAAAGCCATATGATTATCTTTTTGGCCCGGTGCCTTCGCGGCGGCTGGGGCGTTCACTGGGAGTGGATCTGATTCCGTTCAAGACCTGCACGATGGATTGCGCCTATTGCCAGCTGGGCGAAACCACCTGCCCGGTGAGCGAGCGCGGCGACTATGTCCCGATGCAGGACGTGCTTGCCGAGCTTGACCGGTGGTGGAAAAACGATGGCCAGGCCGACCATATTACGCTGGCCGGTTCCGGCGAGCCTACCTTGCACACCCATTTTGGCGATGTGTTCCGATGGGTGAAGGAAAACACCGAAATCCCATCCGTGCTGCTCACCAACGGAACACTGATGCATAATGCCAATGTGCGTGCCGATGCGGTGCTGGCCAACAAGGTGAAGGTGACGCTCAGTGCCTGGGACGAGGCCAGCTTCCAGCAGATTCACCGTCCGGCCCAGGGCGTGTCGTTCGAATTGCTGGTGAAGGGCGAGCAGGCGTTCCGCTCGGAATTTTCCGGCGAACTTTCGGTCGAGGTCTTCATCATCGAAGGCGTCAATTCGCATGTGTTCGATGTCCGGAAAATCGCCGAGGTGGTGAAGTCGATCCATCCCGACCGGGTCGATATCAACACCGCAGTGCGCCCCCCGGCGGATCCCTCGGTCAAGGCCGCCAGGGAAGAGCATCTGCATGCCCTCGCCGAGCTGTTCGGGCCCAATGCCTCCGTGGCCGCGACGTTCAAGAGGCAGGGATTCGAGTCGATCGAAATCAGCCAGGAGGCCTTGCTCGGACTCATCAAGCGCCACCCGGCCACCTGCAAGCAGCTGGCGGACGAGTTCAACCTGCCCTCCGACAAAATGTACAAGACGCTGAAAAGCCTAGTGGCCACGGGGCAGTTGCGCGAGGACAAGAGCGGGTTGGAAACCTGCTATTTCCACCGGGCATAGCATGGGCAAATCCCCCGTCATCATGCTTTCGGGAATGGGCGCCGATGCGCGCGTGTTTAAAAAGCAGTTGGAAGCGATTCCCCAAATGAGCGTCCCCAAGTGGATTGAACCGCAACCGGGCGAGTCCCTGCGGGATTATGCCGGACGTTTTGCCAAGCGGATTGATCCCGGCATGCCGTGCCATATCGGCGGAGCCTCGTTCGGCGGTTTTGTTGCGCTGGAAATGGTTCGCCATTTGCATGTGGCAGGCTGTTTTTTGGTGGGGAGTGTGCGCGTGCCGGAAGAGCTGCCCCGTGGATTCAAGGTGTTGAATGGAATTCCGGGTGTTGCGGGTGCGGTTCCATTCGAGGTGGCGGCGCTGCTGGGCAAGGCCGCGCTGCTTTCGACGGGGCGGGATTCGCAGGCGCATCATGCCGAGCTCATGAAGCAGCTGGCGGATTCCGATGCGGCGTTCCTGCGCTGGGCCTGCCGTGCCGTGCTGGGTTGGAGCGGTGCGCCGGACACGGGGGACACGCCGATCCACCAAATCCACGGTTCGGCCGATGTGGTTCTGCCGGTGCGCAACACCCGCCCGGACGTCGTGGTGCCCGGAGCGGGCCATGCCCTTTCCATGAGCCATCCGGACGAGGTCACGGAGTTCATTCTGAAGCGGATTCAACCATAGTAGGAGGACCAAACCATGAAGAAGACACATGCCATTACCTTGGCGGCATCGCTGGGCGTTGCGCTCGCCTATGGGGCCGGGAACGAAATCACGGTGGGGAACATGCCGCCGTCGGTGGTGAAAACGGTGCCGGCCTGCGGCGACACGGAGGTCGATCCCGACCTGAAGGAAATCACGGTGACCTTCAGCAAGGACATGATGACGGAAAAGATGTGGTCGGTCTGCCAAATCTCTTCCGAGCACTATCCGAAACGGCGGAAGGATCTGTTCTACCGCGATGGGCGCACGTTTGTTTTCCCGGTCATCCTGAAGCCGGGCAAGACCTACGTGATGTGGTTCAACCGCGCCCAGTACAACTCGTTCCGTGACACCGGCAACCGCCCGGCCGTCCCGTACCAGCTGGTGTTCAAGACCAAGGATAAATAGCCGTGAACGGTGAAGTGAGAGAATTTTAACCACAAAGGACGAAGTGCTCAAAGAGGCATGTTGCTGGTGGGCTTAGCGTTCTTGGAGTCTTCGTGGTTTAATATTCCAGCCGGTCGGGTTTGGATTTCCAGCGGTTGAAGACGGCCTTCTTTTCGAGCCCATGGCTGAAGGCCAGGTAGATCCACTGGTTGCCCTTTTCCCGGTAGTCGGGATCGAACGCGACGGCGAGCAGGCCGCCCTGGCCTTCGGCAACGACGGATGGAGAGCCTTCGACCGGTTTGGGATTCAGCGTCCCGTTCCGCATAATACGCAACCGACCGGGACGTTCGGTGATCAGCGCGAGCTTATCGTCGAGAAAGGCGAGGTTCCATGGGATGTCCAGCCCCTCGGCCCAGATCTCTACGTCGATGTCGTAGTCCTGCGTCTGGAGGGATGTCGGGCTGGGCGGCGTGGCGGCCCCTGCTTGTTTTTCGGCTTCGAAGAGATAGTTGACCAAGCTCTTGATCTGTGGGTCGGTCAGCGATTTTTCATAGGCTGGCATGCCGAGATGGGTGATGCCGAACTTAATGTTGCGGGAAATGTGTCCGGCGCTGTCGCCGAACTGCCAAATGCCATCGACGAGGCTCTGAGCATTGCCGCCCTGGAATTTGACCCCGTGGCAGTGCGAGCAGTGTTGCTGGTAAAGGCTTTCGGCGCTTTGACCGAAAGCACTGGACGCGGCCAGTAGAATAAAAAAGAGGATTTGCTTTTTCATGCGGTGGAGTATGGCGCTTGTTTGCTTCAAGAACCAAGGGAAATTAATTTGAAAGAAATGGTGCTGAAAACAAAATACACATTGTTTTACAGCAGGTTGCTCGTTATAGATGGAGCTAAATGGATGCGTTCTTGAGTCGGCGCAAATCGGATCAATATGAAAAGGGCTTCCCATGGTATATCTAACACACACGTTTAAGCAGCAGGCTGCGATTGTTCTCTCGATCCTTTGGTGTTCATTGGCATTCGCTGTTGGCGAACCATCCGCGCTGCCGGATGGGTTCAGCCCGTCGAATCTTTTGTGGGAGCTGAAGCTGGCTTCGCATCAATATACCACTCCGGTGTTGGATGCTGGGCAATTGTTCGTTGGGGTGAATGATCACTATCTGGATCATTCCGCGCTGAGCTCATCCGGCGGCGGGCTCTTAAAATGTCTGGATCCGAATAACGGTACCCTGAATTGGCAAATGATTATTCCGCGGTATGAAGAGGGCGACATTGCGCCTTCGCATTATAACCGCTGGAAATGCGGCGTTTGTTCTCGTCCGGCGATGAATGAGAAATATCTGTATATAGTGGGACCGCGCGGCGATGTATTGTGTCTGGATCGGAAGGGGCAAGCCGATGGCAACAACGGGCCGTTTCTTGGTGAGGCCCGCTATATGGAAGCTGCTGCCGACTATGCTCTTCAATCCACCGATGGAGATATTATCTGGGAATACAACATGGTCTTCCAAAACAAGGTGGTTCCGCACGATGTTTGCGGCAGCTCTCCCTTGCTGGTCGGCGACTATTTGTATGCGTGCACCTCAAACGGTCAGGACAATAGGCATTCCTATATCGTGAATCCAGAGGCTCCGGCGCTGATTGTGCTGGATAAACATACGGGGCAGCTGGTGGCGGTTGAAGACGAGGGCATCAGCAAGCGAACCTTCCATTGCAACTGGTCGTCGCCGGTGGCCGCAACCATCGACGGCAAGCCCGTCGTTCTCTTCGGCGGCGGAGATGGGATTTTGTATGCTTTCGAGGCGATTTCGAAAACGACCGATCAGCCCCGGACGTTAAAAAAGCTTTGGCAGTATGACTGTTGCCCCGAAGACTACCGCATGCTGAACGGCGTGCCGAAGGCCTGTTCCCGCCACAGCAAGAGAACGCCGGATGGCCCCAGCGAAATTATTTCAATCCCGACGGTGGTTGATGGGCGTGTGTATGTGCCCATCGGGCAAAGCCCGAATCATGGCCCCGGGCAAGGCATGCTGACGTGCATCGACATTGCGACCGGAAAAAAAGTCTGGGAGTCCGCGGCGGTGGATCGTACCACCGCGCAACCGGCGGTTGTGGATGGGCTGGTTTACATCAGCGATTATTCGGGAAAGCTCAGCTGCCTGAGTGCTGAGAGTGGAGAGCTGTTCTGGCAGCATGATCTCGACGCCGGAGTGTGGTGCGCATCGCCGGTGGTGGCCGGCGGGAACGTGTACATCGGCACTGAAAAAAATGTGTTATGGATTCTTAAGGCGGGCAAGGAAAAGCAGGTGGTGAAACGATCGAGACTGAAGTCGCCAGCCATCACGCCGCTGGCACAGGACGGTGTTTTGTTTCTGCCCACGCAAAAGCGCCTGTTTGCTCTGAAGGGCGATTTTCTCGACTGATCCGTACCGCGTGGTTGAATGTTCTGCTGAAAACGGGCAGGTTGCGGGCATGTCGAAACCCTATCAATATTTGTTTGGCCCCGTGCCGTCGCGCCGTCTGGGGCGGTCGCTGGGTGTGGATCTGATTCCGTTCAAGACCTGTACGCTGGACTGCACCTTTTGCCAACTCGGCGAAACCCCGTGTGCCGTGAACGAGCGCGGCGACTATGTGCCGATGCCTGATGTGCTCGCCGAACTCTTCCAATGGTTGGAAGCCGACGGGCAGGCCGACCACATTACGCTGGCCGGTTCCGGCGAGCCGACGCTGCACAGTCATTTTGGCGATGTGTTTCGCTGGGTGAAAGAGCACACCGAAATTCCTTCGGTGTTGCTGACCAACGGAACGATGTTGCACGTTCCTGAAGTGCGCGAAAATGCAGCGCTGGCCGATAAGGTGAAAGTGACGCTCAGCGCGTGGGACGAAACCAGTTTCCAGCAAATGCACCGACCGGCACAGGGCGTGACGTTCGATCTGCTGCTGAAGGGCGAGCAAGCCTTTCGTAAGGAATATACCGGCGAGCTTTCGGTGGAGGTGTTTATTGTTGAAGGCGTCAATTCGCAGGTTTCCAATGCTCGGAAGATGGTCGAGGTGGTCCATTCGATCAACCCCGACCGGATTGATATTAATACCGCCGTGCGCCCGCCCGCCGACTCTGGTGTAAAGGCAGCAACGGAGGAACACCTTCATGTGCTGGCCGAACTGTTCGGTCCCAAAGCCTCGGTAACGGCCTCGTTCAGGAAGCAGGGTTTCCAGGCATTGGAAGTCAGCGAGGATGCCTTGCTGGGGCTGATCAAGCGTCACCCCGCGAGCTGCAGCCAACTGGCCAAAGAGTTCAGCCTGCCCGAAGACAGGATGTTCAAAATGCTCCGGCAGATGACGGGGGCCGGCCAGCTGAAAGAAGAACAGCGCGACGGAGAAATTTATTTCTTCCATCGTGCCTCATCCACATGATCCATCATAATTGCCCCCGCTTCCAAAGGCTGGAAAAATGACGAACCCCACGTAACATGATGGTAACAATATCAGGTCATGTTTTGGAGTCATTGGGAGAGAGATGGCCGAAGAGCCGGTATTCAATTGAGGGAGTAAATCAAGAGACTATATGCGCGGCACTATGGATAACTATACGGGGAACAATCCGGCAATTCCGTACCATTAAAACGAAGGATCAGTAGAAGGAAGAGGAGTTGGGAAGATGAAGAATGTTCGGTATGAATTCAGTGCTCCCTGGGGGCGGTTGTTGATGGGCATGAGCGGAGGGGTGGTGGTTCTGTTCGTCGGGCTGATTTCCAATCATTGGAAGTCGATCCGCACGCCATGAAGGGTTCGATCCGGCTCTGCGGAAACGGGGGTCTTTTCTCGTTCACCGGCCTCTATCGCAATAAGAAGTTGGGCAACTACCGCGTATTCGTCAATGACCTCAATCGTGCGGTCGTATTGCGCTTTTCAAAACGAACCACCGTGGTTACGCCTGATGATCCGGCGGCGTTTGTGGAAAGGGTGAAGCAAGGATGTTCGTAGTTCCGCCTTTAGGCCATTCCCCAGAGCCGCCTGAAGGCGGAACTACATACAATAAGGAAATGAACGTAACACAAAAGTAACAGGTTCCTGCGAGGTTCTGCGGCGAAGAAAGAAACAGGAGGATGATATGATATCGAGTGATCAAGGAGAGTTTGCCGGGTTTTGGATTCGGTTTGTTGCGTTTTGGATCGACTGCCTTGCGGTGTGGGCCGTGGTGATGAATCTGATTTGGGTTGCCCGACAAGGCGGCGTATTTCTTCCCGTGGAGCTGTCATTTTTTGTTTTCGCACTGATTTATTGGGTGGCGCTGACCGGTTGGCGGGGGCAAACCCTCGGAAAGTCCGCATGCGGACTCCGGGTGGTTTCTCGCGAAGGAGAGACGGCGGGATTCTGGCGTATTGTTTTGCGCGAATGGGTCGGGAAGCTGGTTTCGATCGTTCCCTTCCTGCTGGGCTTTTTCTGGATCGGGTTTACACGACGCAAACGAGCCTGGCATGACTGCCTAAGCGGCACCCGGGTTGAATGTATTCTGAATCAGGCAAGACGCCGACGGTGGGCCGTGAGCGTTTTGATCCTGTTGGTTTCTGTTTATACGGTTCCTCGGATCAACATGATTTGGAATCATCGGGCCTTTATTCGGGATGCGCAGGCGGCATCGGCAAGACCATCCGAAAATCCCGTTGTGGACGATGTGCCGACCGGAGACCTGTCGGGCTGGCTTGCAGAACATGCGCAAGAGCCCATTCCGTATTTGATTGATTTTGCGAGCCGTCATCAGGTGACGGTGGTCGGGGAGTACCACGGCAAGAAACAGGCCCTCGACCTTCTCAATGATTCGATTTCCGATCTGTATCACAAGGCCGGCGTCCGGGTGATTGCGCTGGAATGCTGTCAGAGGTCGCAGGATGCCAAGCTTGACCGGTTGGTGACGGCGGACACTTATGACCGTGACCTGATGCTTGAGATCGCCCGCAACGTGCCCTGGAGATCGTGGGGATTCAAAGAACATTGGGATGTGCTGGAGAGTGTCTGGCGGCTGAATCAATCGCTTCCGGCAGGGGCGGAACCGTTGAAGGTGATTGGTATCTTTCCGTCGGTTGACCTCATTCCATTCCGCCTGATGACGGAGGGGCTGAGGGAGGGCCAACCGTGGCGGGTGTTCCGGGCGCTGAAGGATTTTCCTGAAATGATCATGCACGATTCTATTTATGCCCGGCAGGTTGAACGGCAGGCTTTTGATCAGGGGAAAAGAACGCTGGTCTGGGTGGGTGCAAGTCATGCGTGGAAATGTATCCAGGATCAAGGTCGGATCGCCGGCAAGGTGAAGCGCACGTTCCGGATGGGGGCCATGCTGCACGGCCGGTATGGGGATCAGGTTGGCGTCATTCTGCTGCATAACTCAGGTACGTTTCCCAAAATCAGAAAACCCGTTGAATCCAGCCTGAAAGATCTCGGCAAGAATCAACTGGCCTTTGATGTCGCCAGCTCACCTCTTGCTTCATACACGCCTAAATCCGGGGTGGTTCAACCCCTGACGAATTCCATTTGCGGCTATATCGTGGTGGCTCCAGTTCGGAAGATTGAATCCTGTCAGTGGATAGAGGGCTACATCACACCGCGAATGTTTGGGCGCGATCGCGAATTCTATGAAATAGCCTGCGAGCCGACGGTGTCGGACCATCACGATGTGAACCGGGCAATGCGGAATGGACAGGTCAACCTTTAAAGGAACAAATGCGTAACATAGCGGTAACAAACTCCTGCGAGGGTATGCGGCGAAGGAATACACAAGAGAAATCAAATGAAGAGATTTGAATCGGGGTTTATGGTTATCGTCGCAATGGCCTGCTGGGGCCGTGTAGACGTATGGGCAGGTCCAGAGAATGTCGGCAGTGGAACGGCCCATGCCGCCGAATCGAACAACGGCAGCGCGAGCGCGGCAGAAGACAATCTGAAGCCGGGGCCCATCGATGTGAATGATCTGAAGGATCCGGATCTGGAGCCTTATGCGGCGCATCTGAGGGAATCTGGAAAACCGCCGATCCAATATGTGGTCGAGAAGTTCAAACACCATGATGTGGTCATCGTCGGTGAGAGCCATGAGATCCGAGAGGTCTGTGAGTTCTATGCCGACCTTATGGATCCTATCTATCATCAAGCCGGCGTCCGATATTTTGCGATGGAGGTCTTGAAGCACAAGAATACGCACTTGGCCAATCAGCTGGTGACGGGCGAAACATATGACGAGGAGCTCGTGATGAACCTCTTTCGCGATTGCGTTCAACCCACTTGGGCCTTCCAGGAGTACATGGATATTCTCAAGGCCATCTGGCAGGTCAACCGGGCGCTTCCGAGCGGGGCAGAGCCGTTCAAGGTCATCGGCCTGGACGTTGATGCGGACATTTCGTTGTATGTACGAGGGCAGAACCCTCCTGAACTTGCCGCCAATACGGAAGCCCTCGAGAATCGCGACGAGTTCATGGCCGACACGCTGGCCCGCGAAGTGATAGAAAAAGGCGGCAAGGCGCTCGTTCAGATCGGCGCGAACCACTCCTTCACCCATTACCGACAGCCTGTAATTAGGGATGGCCAGGTGGTTCGAGAATGGGCGAGATTCGGTTACATCCTCCATGAATCTTACGGGGAGAAGATCTTTCAGGTTGTTTTGCATATGACCCAACTCAACTCGGCTGGCACGAAATCCCGTCAGACTCTGGGCGGATTGCTTAACAAGGTGTTTGCGCACAACGAAAACCGGGCCCTTGGGTTTGATGTGTATGGTTCCCCTTTCGCTCACTTGCGCGACCGAAAGAGTTACTACTTCGCGCATCAGGACACCGTGGTATTCTCGGATATGGCCAGGGGCTATGTATTTCTCAAGCCGCTACGCGAATTGCATAGAATGACCTGGGCCAACGGATTTGTCTCAGAGGATAACTTTGAACGGGTTATGCGCTTCGTAACGCAAAGAAAGTTCATCAAGATGGGAATTAAGAAGGGGTTGATAAAGGAAGGACAGTGCGATACACCCGAGGGCCTCGATGCGTACCTCAAGATGCTGATTGAACACAACTAGTTCCAAGGACGTACCCTTTTTAAAAGGAACAATGCGGCAATAAGGCGTAACATAGCGGTAACAGGCTCCTGTCAGGTTAAGCGGCCTAACAAGGAATCAGGAGGTAGAAGAATGAAGACGGGAAATTTAATAGGTTGCGTAGTTGTAGGAAGTTGCTTGCTCGTTCAGGGGGCGTTCGCTGCGCCGGGAAGTGATGATGCCGATAAAATGGTTGTCTATGAAGTAAACCGTAGTGTTGCTGACTTCCCCATGGAGGAGGATTTCTCGACCCCGGAATCGGCCTATGCGGCGATCAACCGCGTCATGGCTAAGAGCGGAAATGCGGCCGACTGGGATCGGGTTTCTGGAAAGTCGCAGAAGAAGAATCAGGAATTTTCTGATAGAGGCACTATGTGGACCGAGGCCTTTATTCGAGAGGTGAATGTCTATAAGGGAGTGGTTGCCCGCGTTTTTGCTCAAGTGCGAACCAAAGATGGCGAAGTAAAGTTCGACCAGCGCAGCGTCATCTTAAAGGATGGTCAATGGTTTAACCAAGGTCAGGATGGACTGGTCGACAGCCTGGAAGAGGCCCGTGCGATTTTTGAAAAGAAAAAGGAGCGTCTCAATCCATCATGGAAGTCGCGGCAGAACAGGATGGCTCGGGAATACGCCGCCGCACACCCCGACGAATTCCGCGCAGCTGCAACCCGGCTGTTCGAGGCCATCCGTACTGCCGGCCGCATCACAGATCACGAAGAAATGATAAAGCACTTAGATGAGTCCAATATCTACTATACGGTACACTCGGATTATCCCGCCTGGACTGCCTGGATCTACCGATCCTTCAAAGACAATCCGATTGTCGATGTGTCGCTGGGTGAACCGCTGATTGAAGGGGAGGAGCTTCCGGCCTTCCCATACAGCCTGACGCTAGAGGATGGCACTAAGCTGGAAGGCAGGCTGCCCTTTAAATATTACCCACAAGGGAATTCCTGGTGCGGGATTGAGGGTTTGGACTGGCACCTGAAACCAGCCAGAGTTCGCCCAGCAGGCCCGATAGCAGTTTTGCTGGAGCAGGGGATCTATACCGAGGAGACGGTCGGGGATTTATCTCGGGCGATTGAAATCTATTCCGAGATCGTGGATGCCGATCAGGCAAATCGTAAGGTAGTGGCCGAAGCACTGTTTCGGCTGGGACGCTGCTATGTCGAAGAAGGGAAAACCGCCGAGGCAGTTCGGGAGCTGAGAAAAATCGTAAATCACTACCTGGATCAGGAGCGCTATGTCAGGCGGGCGGAAAAATTGATCGATAAAATATCCTTTCATGAGGACTTTCAGATGCCTTTCTTTCCTCAGGTTGTGGACTGTCGCCTTTTGTTTGCGATCCAGATGGATCTGGAAGATTCTCCAAAAGTTAAAGTGGGCCCTACGTTGACCTGTTACCAAACCGACATGGTTTCCCTTTCTCTTAATCTCAAATCAACGCTTGAAGGGAAAATTGATTGTTTTGATTTAGTTCGGAGGCCGGTCGGCGGTGCTATCGGCGAGTCTATGGTTGAAACGGTGGACGGATCGTTCCGGTCGGGCTATGAGCGCAGTTTGGAAAACGAAAAACCGGGCTTGTACGATTGCGAAGTAATCGGATATCAGGGAACGAAGGTGGTGACGCATTACCAATGTCAGATGGAAATCAAACCCGCCATCATGACTCAAATCAGTATAAACGATATCATGCCGGACGGCTCCATTCAGTTTTCCAGCATCCAGCAGACGCCTGGCTTGCAGCAAAGAATGACCACTCAAAGTTTCATTAGTTCCGATTTTGTACACATCGAGGAAATGTTTGATGAATTCGGCACCCCGGTTGAGTTCAGCGAAACGCACGAAAGGAATATTTTCCGCTACAGCATGAAACTGAATAAACCCGCAGAAATCGGAGATACTCTTTATCTTGAATCCCGCGGATGGATCGATGGTCTGGTGAATAAAGTATCGAATACTGCAGATGAGTTCATTTATCGCATGAACCATTCTCCAAGTGCTGGCCGGACTGTGCGCCGGGTTGAAATTTATCGTATCCCGCCGGAGACAGAGTGGTTGGATTGGCCTGAGGGCACGTCATCGCATCGCACATTGAATGATGGAAAGAACGAGCTCTATCTCGAACGTGAGATTCCAGCAGGAGGAAGCCTGCTGACGGAGTTCCGCTATCGGTTGTCGAATGAGTCAGGTAAATATGTGAAGCAATTCGCTCCATTGAAAAAGAAGGCCGATACCGAAGAAAAGCGGGAAGCCTTGGAGCGGGTTGAGCAGATCACAGCAAACGCCACCTTTCATGTGGGAGCATTGGTCGAGTTGGCCAAATTGGTGCCGACTGCGGAGTTCAATCATCAACGTATCGTGAAAGCCGCCGAGCTCGCCTCGATGTTTGTTTATAACACCCTTCCGCTGTTGGAAGTCGCAAGGATTGCGGCAAAGGCCGACCGCGAGTGTGAAGAACTCGACGAAATTCTGGAGTTGGTCGTCCGCAAACTGGGTAGCTCTCCGATGCTGGTGCAACTGGCGCGGGACGCTATTAAAGCGGCCGATGCCGACGAGAAGGAGGCCATACGTGCTCGAATCACGGAGTTTCAGGAGTCGGCGGATTACCAGACCTTGGCGGAAGCGCTAGAAGGTCAAAAAACGCTGCTGGATCCGCCGGCAAGTAAGTATAAGCCGCTCGGTCTACAGCCGGCTCCGTGGAAGGATGGCGATGCATTGCGCTTTCGGCTTTTGACCAAAACCGGCATGGAGATGGGGCACTTGGTCTGGGCCGTGAATGGTGTGGAGCATGAGGGCAAGGCATGCTGGAAAGTCGAGCAACGTTTGGTGGTTCCCTCAGCCGGTTCGATCATGGCCTCGCACGTGATAGCGGAAAAAGAGAGTTTCATCCCTATTTCCGGCCACACCACGCATCAACTCGGCTCGGTCGATGCCACTTATCTGCCGGGCAAAGTGCTGCTGCGGAGCAATGGGGCTGCAGCGCCCCGCGAGGTGGAGGTGCCCGATCCCATCTACGACAATGAGCAGGTCATCTTCCTGATGCGGCACCTGCCGCTCGCTGAACAGTACAAGGCGTCATTCCCGATCATGAGCGTTCTTTCCGGCGCGGAGGGATTGGAGTGCCGCATCCGGGTGCTGAAGCGCGAATCGATCGATGTTGCCTCGGAGTCCCACGATTGCTGGAAGATCCGCATCCAGGTTTACATGGGCGCGATGAAGGCGGTCGAACAGACGGCTTGGTTCACGGTGGAGAATCACGTACCCGTAAAATTCGTGACGGATCAGATGGATATGTTGCTGGCCGAACACACCTCCGCTCGCCAGGAAACCATGGAGCTCAAAGCGCATGGGGCCAGAATCGATCTGCCGAAGGATTGGTTTGGCTATGTACTGCCAAGCGCGGGCAAGGATTCGGAAATCGTCCGTCTGCTGCCGCCGGATATGAAACTGACGGCCATGCTGTGCAAGGACATCCGGGACACCGGGGTGGGATCGCCGAAGAGTGCCGCATCGAAAGATATCAAGGTGCTCAAGGGTTATCATAAAAACTACCAGGTTCGGCAAAACTCCCAACGAACGAACTATGCTGATGGCTTGAAGGTGAGTCATGTCTTTGCCGCGGACTACGAGGAGCAGGGGCGGGAGATGACGGAATACCGCGCCTACTTCACGGCGGACTCCCGGGTCTTCTGGTTCGTCTTCCGCATGGATCGCGGCGAATTTGAATCGGTGCGTGATGAGCTGGATGCCATCATCGACGGATTGAAGATCATTCTCGATCCGGATGCTGGAATTACGCCGTTTGCCCATGCCAGAAAACTCAAGGTTGAATTTACATCGGAAGAAGCAGAAGTGCCGTTCTATTGTCGAGCCAATGTTCCGGAGTCTAAGGAACTTGAAGGTGAATACACCACGCCAGTTGTGTTGACATCCGAACAGAATCGGCTGGATGTAACCATACTGCCGACATCGTCTGGTTCAGTGAGAGCCGATTTGCGAGCAGGTGTTCTCAACAATGTTTCTTACAGCGGCTCCACCCCTTTCCGGTTGCAAGCTGGCAAAAACGGTACCAGTTCCAGTGGCGATTCCCGGTTTCAGACTTTCTTCACAACGATCAGAGTGATGGATGGCGATGCTCACGTTGGAACTGGAAAATTCCGTTTTTATCGACAGAAAATGACTGTTATTCAGTTGGATGGCTATGTATTGAAAGTTGATGCTGCCGTTGAATTCCCGGACACTTTAACTTTGAAGATGCAGTTACTGAAAGCTGAAGGATCTGAAGTCTTGACTTCACCTTCCCTAACACTGAAGGGAGGGGAAGAAGCTCGTATGAAGATTTCGGCTGATGGAACTCCTTCCTACACCATTGAAGTCGAAACGATGGAACTCTAGCGTGAAAAAGCAACGCATACAAAACCCGCGCTTTCTGGCCGCCTTGGGATTCTTCGGATTCCTGGGGTTGCTGGGATTCGACAATCCGGAGGTTCAGCGGTGGGCCAAACTGTCGTGGCTGTCGGTGTTGTCGCTGCTGGTGCTGCTTCCGACGGTGAACGTGGAAAGCAAGCAGGCGAATTACCGGCTTAATCCCCGGCGCAAAGGATTGCTGGCTTTTCTAGTGTTTCTTCCATTCCTGGGGTTCCTTGGAACCGGGTATGAGTCGTTAGTTGGCGTGGCATGGCTCTCCATGGTTTCGCAATTTGCCATCGATCAAAAAAAACGGACAAGCGCGGTGCCCTTGAGGGCGGAAATAATCATAGGCATCATCTTTGTCGGGGCGACCGTTCTTTTTATTGCGTTGGGCTTAGCGAAGATCTGGATGGTTGTTATGGCGCTGACGCTTCCGGTCTCGTTAGCGCTGGCTCCGGTTTTTGATATCAAGGAGCGGCTGCCGCTGCGCGAGTTGCGCTGGATTGCGCTCTTTTTGGTGATGGCTGTCATTTTTCCGGTCGGTGGCATGACCTGGTTCATGACGGCGGCGATGCGCAACGAGCGGGCCGCCGTGAAGCAGCAGATGCTGGAACTTCAGAAGAGTCAGCTCGCCTCGGCGGCCTCGCGATTGAATGACGAGTTTCTGCGCCTTAAGGATTGTCTGGAAAAACAGCCGGAGTTATCCGCACCGGAACAGTTTTGTCTTCTGGTGCAGAGGCGCTTGGGAGATAGCATTCTTGTTCTCAGTGAAGACGGATCGCAGTTTTCATATCCGGAATCTGAATGGTTTGAAACAGAGGTGGATGCCTCTCCTGAGGGGCTGGAGCTGAAAACGCGTGTTCTCGGTTTGATCCGCTCAAAGAATTGGACGGAAGCTAAGGCGCTGTTGGAACAGATGGAAGACGATGAAACGCTGCGGGTGGCGTGCGATTCGTCCGGTCGGGCCATTCTTCCCGCATTGCTGTTGTTCTATGCTCAGTCGAATCCCGCCGATACCGGAATGTTGGGCGTGCTGCGCAGCCTTGTTCTGGATTATTCGCTTCCGATGCCATCGGTGCGTCGTCTGTTTTATCTAATGTCGCTCGCGGAATTGGGCGTTGACGTGATGCCGTGGTTGCACGCGGAGCAGATAGCGCAGCAGGCCTCGGCCTATGCAAAGTTGCCGGACTTTGTGGATGATTCGGGATTTACCCGGTTGCAAAACGCAGACCTTTGGATGCTCCCAAACGCGGAGGCAAAGACCGCCATTATTTTTCGCGAATCCACGCTGGTTGAGCATTTCCAGTTGATCGTCGATTCCGCTGTTGTCATGAAGAACGTCCGGATGGTCTTAAGCAGGAAACGAGACCGAATGGCATCGGAGGTGAACGCAACCTGGAGCGGCTGGTATGTCAATCTGTATCTGGATGGAGATCATCCCTTTTCCGAAGAGATGGATCGACGAATCCTGGTTTACATTCTGACGGGGATCGGGTTGATCGTGTTTATCAGTGTTGCCGCCGCGCTGCTGGTACGCTCTCTTGTCGCGCAGCAGCGTCTTACACACATGAAGAATGATTTCGTGGCGACGGTTACGCACGAGCTGAAGACACCGCTGGCTTCGACGCGCATGTTGGTCGATACCCTGCTGGAAGGGCGCTGTAAGAGTGAATCGCAGCAGCGAGAATATCTCGAGCTCATCGCCCGAGAAAACAAACGGCTCTCACGCCTGATCGACAACTTTCTGACCTTCTCGCGGATGGAGCGCAACAAACGCTCGCTTCACTTTGAGGATGTCGCTCCGGGCGAACTGGTGCACATTGCGGTTGAAACGGTACATGAAAACTATGAGCAGTGCGGCTGTAGTTTGACGGTCGAGATTGCTGAAAATCCGCCACCGATTCTGGCCGACCGAGATTCGATGGTGCAGGTGCTCTTAAATCTACTCGATAACGCCTGTAAATATTCGGATGGAGATAAATGTATTCGGCTGCGGGTTTTTGAAAAGGAACAGGCGGTTTGTTTCGAGGTGGCCGATAACGGCATTGGCATGACCGCCCGCGAGCAGTCAAAAATATTTGACCGATTCTATCAGGTCGATCAGAGCATGACGCGTAAAGTCGGCGGGGCCGGGTTAGGGCTGAGTATCGTCAACTTCATTGTCGGGGCGCACGGTGGTAAAATCGATATTGAAAGCGAACTGGGCAGTGGTTCGGTCTTTACGGTACGCATTCCTTTGAATGGAGATTCTTGATAGAATGAATCACAAGATACATAAAACTTACAAAGTAAGTGAGTCCCTGCTTTTGGTTCTCTTGTGTTGTTTTGTGCATTTTGTGGTAAAAAACTTCACATGGATAAGGAGTTGAGATGGCAGGGGAAACCATACTGATTGTTGAAGACGATGCGGCGATGATGCGCGGGCTGAAGGATAACTTCGAGTATTCCGGCTATAACGTTGTGACGGCCTGCGAAGGCGAGCAGGGGCTCGAAACGGCACTGAACCTGAAGCCGGATCTGATTTTGCTCGACCTCATGTTGCCCGGTATTAACGGCTATGAAATCTGCCGCCTCATCCGCGCCGAAGGAGTCGAAATCCCGATCATCATGCTTACGGCAAAGAGCCAGGAATCGGACATTGTGCTGGGACTGAATATCGGAGCGAACGACTATGTCACGAAACCGTTCAGCATTAAGGAACTGCTCGCCCGGGTGAATGCCATGCTGCGCAACGTCCGTAAGCCGGAGGCGCAGGTCTTCAGTTTTGGCGAATGCGAACTGAACCTGAGTTCGCAAACCTTATCCCGTAGCGGGAAGGCGGTTGAACTGACTCCCAAAGAGCTCGGTCTACTGACCCTGTTTGTGAAACATCCCGGCCAGGCGCTGACGCGCGATCAGA
This sequence comes from Pontiella desulfatans, assembly GCF_900890425.1. Classification (NCBI taxonomy): domain Bacteria; kingdom Pseudomonadati; phylum Kiritimatiellota; class Kiritimatiellia; order Kiritimatiellales; family Pontiellaceae; genus Pontiella; species Pontiella desulfatans. The sequence goes on from NZ_CAAHFG010000005.1 coordinate 432,141, forward strand.
TTCTGAATGCCGTGTGGGGGTATGATATCATCGTGACTCAACGCAGTGTGGACCGCTGTATTAACTCATTGCGGCACAAAGTGGGGAATCCGAATCATATCCAGACCGTCCGCGAAATCGGCTACCGCTTCGAGCTGGGGGCTGATTCATAAACACCTGCTCGAAGACTCGCTCAAGACACGAAGCAACGCAAAGAAAAGCAACTTAGAGTGCTTAGTGTCTTTGTGTTTCATTATTGCGTTAGTATGGGGTGCGGTCGGGCTTGTTTTTCCAGCTATTGAATACGTTTTGCGCCTCAGTTTGCAGGTGCTGTTCGGTTTCCAAGGTTCGGACGTTCCAATCTTTGGAAACTTCTTCATAGAGGAATCGGTCGTCGAAACCGGCATCGGCGGCATCGGATTGAGAACCCGCAAAGTAGAGCGCATCGAGCCGGGCCCAGTAGATGGTGGAGAGGCACATGGGGCAGGGCTCGCAGCTGGAATAGATTTCGCATCCCTCGAGCGTGAAGGTTTTCTGCGTTTTACAGGCCTTTCGGATGGCCTCAACTTCTCCATGCGCGGTTGGATCGTTCTGCGAGGTGACGCAGTTCCAGCCTTTGGAAATAATGTTGCCATCTTTCACAATGACGGCTGCAAAAGGGCCTCCGTCACCGGCTTCCATATGTTCTCTGGAGAGCCGGATTGCTTCGCGGAGGAATGATTCTTCGAAGGGCATTACTCTGCGGCAGCTTCTTTCTTCGGCGCTTCCGTTTTTGCGGCAGCTTCTTTCAGGATTTGGGCAACTGCGGCGTGGCCAGCTTTGTCGGCGAACGTTTCGGCCGTGTCGCCATCAATATCCTCGAGGGAGAGGTTGGCCTTGTTTTTCAAGAGGAGCTTGACGTTCTCGGCCTGGCCTTCGGCCGCGGCCCACATGAGGGCTGAAAAGTGTTCGTTGTTGTCGACCATGTTGATCTTGGCACCGCTATCGAGCAGAAGCTGGACGGTCTCGGTCCCGGCGGGAGCACTGGCGGCAAACATGAGCGGAGAGGTGCCAATTTGATCCTGGGCGTTGACGTCCGCACCGGCGTCGATCAGCTTCTTGACGATGTCGGTCTGGCCGTTGAAGGCGGCATACATGAGCACGGTGCGGTTTTCGGGATCGCGCTCGTTGACCTTGTAGCCCTGCTTGAGCGCCTTCTCGACCACGTCGGTTTTTCCGTAGAGGGCGGCCTCGACCACTTCCTGCTGGGTGATGGCGGCGACCGTGTTGGTGGTTTCGGCCCGGACTCCAAGAAGGGTGGAGGCCAGCACGGCGAGGGTCAGGATTCGGATAGGGGTCATGGTGGTTCCTTTTAATAGGGTTTAAGGGGAACATCCGACCACAGTTCCACGGGCAAGGCAAGGGGAATAACGGTTGCGGGATGCGTGGCGGGCCGGTAGACTCCAAGGCGTGGGAAGTGAAAGGAGCCACTACGATGGAAGCGAACAAACGGATCCGGTTTATCGGGTTGCTGGCGGTCGGCCTGCTTCTGGCTGTCGGCGCGGAGGACCGCAAAAGCAATATCACCTCCGCCGATGCCCGCCGGACCGTGGGCGAAGTGGCGGCATTCCAGCAGTTTCCGGCCGACTACCGGCTGGCGCGCATGGGGAGCATCCGGGGCGGGGAGGCCTTCTTCCACATCTTCACAACCTGGCTCAAGGATACGGGGAAGTGGCGGACGCTGGTGTTCGAGAACAGCGGGGCCTACCTGGGCTACTACGAGACCAGCAACGAGCCGGCCGAGCTGGAAAAGTCGGGCATCACCTATCCCGGCCACAGCTATAGCGCCGAGTCTGGCGACAATGCCGAGGGCGAGTTCGACAGCGGCGATTCGCACACCATCGTTTTTTCCACGAACGGGCCGCCGGATCTCGTGAAGTTCGAGGAAAAAACCTTCACCTTTGTTTCGTCCCCCAAGCGCATCCGGCCGGATACCCCCGGCTATCGCTTCGTCCTCGTGGCCAACCGCATGGCCGATTCCATCAACCAGGGCCGCTATCTGCGCATCCGCGACGATTTCAGCGCGCGGGCCCTCGCCAAGCTTTCCGAGGAGCGGACGAAAACCGCCTTTGCCAACCTGCGCCAGCGGCTGGGCAAGATCGAACGCCTCGATGCCCCCTGGGTGCAGCAGGAAAGCATCGCGGTCTTTCCGGTCTCGTTCGAGAAGGGGGTGGTTGGCCTGGAACTTTCGCTGGATGCCGACGACAAGATTAGCGGACTCCGGATTCTGCCCTTCACGACCGCCTTCCCCGAGCTGCCGCCCCACCAGACGGCCCTCACGTTGCCCTACGGAGGGCGGTGGCGCGTGATGTGGGGAGGCGACAACCGGCAGACGAGCAAATATTTCGGCAACCGTGTCCGGCAACATGCGCGCGAGTTCGTGATTGCCGATCGCTATGGGCTGACCTATCTCGAAGAAGGGAAAAAGAACGCCGACTTCTTCGCCTTCGGCCGCCCGGTCGTGGCGCCCGCCGCCGGCGAGGTGATCGCCGTGGTGAACGGGGTGGAGGACAACCGGCCGCGCTCGCCCAACACCTTTGCGGGGCTCGGAAACATGGTGGTCATCCAGCATGCGACCAACGAGGTGTCGGTGATTGGCCACCTGATGAACGACAGCATCCTGGTCAAGACCGGCCAGGTGGTGGCGGTGCGACAGCCCATTGCACGATGCGGCAACTCCGGCGACTCGACCCAACCGAGCATCTACTACCACCTGCAGGACAATCCCGCGCCCGACACCGGCTCGGGTTATCGACCCCAATTCCGCAACGTGCTCATTTGGGATCGTGGCCGGGGGCGGGTCGATGCCAAGCACTCGCCGTCGCGCGGCGAATATGTCGAGCAGCATTCAGCGCCGTAGGGAAACCCCAACGCGGCTTATGCAGGGAAATTAGGCAAAATGATTTAATGCAAAATGTTGAACACGCGACCATCCAACTCGAAGCCAACATTTTGCATTAAATGATTTTGCTATCATCGTTCTGGCGCATAGGGGGGGCGGTTTTCGTTAAACCAGGAAGGCCTTTCCCCTCGGCAACGGGTTGATCCCGAAGCGGGTGGCGAGGGATTGGGCCATGTCGTAGAAGCCTTGGCGGATGCCGAGGCTTTTCCCATCACGCCCCGGTTCGTAGGAAAGCAACGGCACAAATTCGCGCGTGTGGTCGGTGCCCCTGAAGGTGGGGTCGTTCCCGTGGTCGGCGGTCAGCAGCAGCGCATCGCCGGGTTCCAGCTTCGGCAGGAACGAGGCGAGCCACGCGTCGGTTTGCTCCAGTGCCTGCGCATAGCCCGCGGGATCGCGCCGGTGGCCGTAGAGCATGTCGAAGTCGATGAAGTTCGCGAAGATGAGACCGTCGCCCTCCTTCTCCATGAACTGATCGACCACCTTTTGCGACTCCTCGGTATTGCCCGAATGGATGCTCTCCGTAATACCACGGTGCGCCACGATGTCCTCGATCTTGCCGACGGCATAGACGGGGATGCCGGCATCGAACAGGCGTTCGGTAATGAGCGGCTCCTCGGGCGTGAAGGCATAGTCGCGCCGGTCTTCGGTGCGCTCGAAGGCGCCCGGTTTCCCAATGAACGGACGGGCAATCACGCGGCCAACCTTCAGCGGATCGCACAGGCGCCGGGCCATCTCGCAACCGCGGTAGAGCTCGTCAAGCGGGATGGTTTCGTTGTGCGCGGCCAGCTGCATCACCGAGTCGGCGCTGGTATAGGCGATCCACGCGCCGGTGCGCATGTGCTCTTCGCCCAGCTCGTCGATGATCGCGATGCCGCTGGCCGCCTTGTTGCCAATGACCAGGCGACCGGTGGCCGCCTCGAACGCCTCCAGCAGCTCCGGCGGGAAGGAAGGGAACTCCATCGGAAAATTATGGAAGCCCGGATCGATCTCCAATCCGCAGATTTCCCAATGGCCGGTAATGGTGTCCTTGCCGACCGAGGCTTCCTGCATCATGCCGAATGAAGCCAACGGCTGTTCCGCCGGAGGAATTCCAGGGATTGGAAAATCGGGACGAATGTTTCCGAGGCCGAGTTTTCCAAGGGTTGGAAGTTTGAGCCCGCCGACGGCCTCGCCGATATGTTGGAGCGTGGCGCTGCCTCCGTCGCCATAGTCCGCCGCATCCGGCGCCGCGCCGATCCCCACCGAATCCAGAACAATCAAAACCACTTTCATAACGAAAGAGGCTGGGGCAAAGGGGTGCTGTTTACAAAGTAATTATCGACAAAATGAGTAGAGCCTGCGCTACCGAGTGAGGCCACGTTGCCGAGGCCAACTCGGCTCACGTGGCGCGCTGGCTGCCCCGAAAGCGGAGAGCCACCACGTAGTGGAGGCTTTACTCCTCGTAGCGCAGGTTGTAGGGGAAGGGGATTTCGCGCGGGGCGGCGGTTTCGCCTTCGGCCAGGGCGGAGTAGCTGCTTTCGGGCAGTTGGCGCGAGACGGCGTAGTGGTAGAAGTAGAGTTCGATGTCGTCGAGCTCGTCGATGTCGAGCACGGGGATGCCGAGGTCTTCGGTCGGGATGGTGAGGTTCCAGCCGGTGGTGGCCACGCTGCGCTCCTTGAAAATGTCGATTTCCTGAACGGTGGGTGGCACGCGGGGATCGGCGCTGAGCTGCATGGTGACGGGCGACTTGAGCGCCTCGCTGAAGCGCCACTTGGCGGAGGGGGCGTGGAAATACCAGTAGCGCGTGCCGTAGGCGGTCTCTTCGTTCTGCAGCCGGTCGGGGCGCTCGGGATGGAAGGTGCCGACATCGAAGTTGCGGATGAAGCCGGTGCCGCCGTAGGAGAGCTCGCCGGCGAGCTGGGTGCGGCCGAGCGAATGGTCGCCGGGCAGGTTGATCTTCAGCCATTTGATCTTGTCGAGGAAGAGGCCGGCGCTGAGCACGGTGCCTTCGTCGTCGCGCCGCGCCCCGCGGTAGAAGGTTCCACCGGGGATTTCGCGCCGCGTGCTGAAGGTCAGTTTAATGTTGCCGATGGCATCCATTTTGGTGCGAAGGTAGCTACGGAACGCCTCGGACGCCGTGAGCGTGGCCGGGGATTCGGGGTCGGCCGGATCGGCATAGAAGAGCTGGTTGGTGCCGTTGAACTCCCGGTAGCCGAGGAAATCCTCGCGAACGGAAAACCAGTCGAAATAGTCGTCCTGCGGAAGTTGCACGAGGCTGTTGAAGCTGACCATGGCGTTGTACATCTGTTCGAGCTCATTGGCGTTGCGCAATTTGAAGAGGGTGTCGGTCGACCATTTGCGCCCGAGGAAGAAATAGTTCATGAAGGGGGTGTTCCATTTGTATTCGAGTGCGCGCGCCATGAAGTAGATCCACTTTTGCGCCTCGTCGAACGAGAGGTTAGCCAGCAGGGTCTGGTGCTGGTGGCGCAGGCGGTGGACGGGGTCGGCGAAGTAGCGCCCGGAGAGGCTCTGCCGGCTCCCGGCCAAGGTCCGCTCCAGATCCTCTTTCTCGCCGATCAGCGCGGCGAGGCGCCCGAGTTCCTGCTTGAGCAGGATTGCGGCTTCCTGCGAATCGATCGCCAGCGTTTTCATGCCCAGCATCAGGGTTTCCACCTTGGCGGCGCTTTCGATGTTTTCCAGCTTCGCGTTTTCCTGGGCGGCCAGTTTTTCCTTCTCGGCCTCCAGCTGCCCCTTGCCCTCTTCGGCTGCGGCTTGCACCACCGCATTGGCGGCATGCGCGGCAACGCCGGGGCTCACGCTCACGCTGAAGCCCAAAAAACCGCCGGAGACCGAGATGCCATCGGCGGCCGCCGCCATCTCGTTGGCGAACGCCTGCGCGGCGTTGATGTGGCCGATCCACTCCGTCAGGCTCGCTTGCCGGTTGCCGTAGTAGACATAGGTGCTCTGGATGGATTGCGAACGCCCGACCTCGATGCGCACCTCGGCCTCCAGGTTGGCGATCTCGGTCCGGTTGCGCTGGATTTGCAGTTTGGCGATATCGATGCTTCTGAGCTGTTGCCAGATTTCGCAGCCTTCGTTTGTATCGGGGCGCTCGTATTCGGGTTCGCCGGGATAGGCGCCGGTAATTTGGAAAAGGCGGTCCTCGGCGGTTTCGGTAATGTAGCCGAGCTGGGTTTCGAGCTGGTCCTGGTAGCCGCGGTAGTCGTCGTAGGACGCAACGGCACTCGCCTGCAATTCCATGGCATAGCGCAACGGGCTGGAGAGGTCGGTGGGATTCAGCCGGAGTTCGTAGGCATCGAACGAATCGAAAACATCCTCCGATTGCCCCGCAAATTTTTGCACCAGCATCAGGAAATCGTCCTCGAACCCGAGTGGGCCGGACCCGTCCCGGATGGATTGGGCCAGGGCCTCCAGGTTGGCCAGGCTAACAGCCACGCCTTCGGCGGATTCCGCCAGGCCGGAGGCGTCGTCGATGTCAAGATTCGGGAAAAGGCCGAGCAATGTTGACTGCTGCAGGAAAAGGAAGCGCAGGGCATCGGTGGCCAGGGTTTTGGCGTCTTCCGGATCCCCCGCATTGTTTCGGCTGGCCTTGAGCTGTCCGAGGGCTTCCGCCGAGCGGCCGAAGTCGCGCAGGCCGTTGAACAGCAGGACCAGATCCTTGTAGCCGTCGAACAGGGGGGCGGTGCTTCCGCTCACGGAAACCAGGTTGGTGCCGTCGAGGTAGCTGGCCGGTTCCAGTCCGCGGGCGGGCACGAGATTCCTGAAGACCGTGTAGCCCGCCGGCGGGGAGCCGGGCTGGCCCAGGTTGTCGGCCAGGAGGGCGAGGAAGCCTGCGAGCGCAGAACGGTAGGCCTCCAGGGCCTGCGCATGCAGGTTGATCTCGTCGTCGATAACCAGGCCGGTGGCAACCGTCGCCGGTCCCATGCGTATTCTGTCGGCGGTCCGGCCATCCGGCATTCGCATGTTTCCGGCCAGGATGAATTCCGCCGCCAGACGGTCGTAATAGAGGTCGAGCAGGAGGTTTTGCAGGAGCGTGCTTTCCGGCTGGGAGGCCAAGCCTGCGCGCAGTTCGTTTTCGGCGGTTTGGGCGCGGCTGCGTTCGGCCGCCCCGTAGAGCGCGCCCATGTTCGCGGCATCCGCCCGGATGCCGGTTCCGCTGTCGGTATAGAGCAGCACCTTGTAGCGGAAGGCCGCGATGTCCCGTTGCGCCGGGGCGGCATCCGGCCAATAGAGCTTTTGCCTTACGCTTTCGGCGACGTTCGTCTCATTGGCGAAGGCCGTGCCGAAGCAGGCCAGGCAGGCGAGACCAACGAAGACGGTCAAGCACGGCACATGGAATTTCGTGAGTGGATTCAGTGTTTTCATGATCGGTCTCCTTTCTTCAGGGAACGGGGTGGAGGGGAACTTCGTGACCGGAGGCTGCGGTGGGAGGGCGGTCCAGCACGAACGGGGCGGTCTGCACCGAGTTGAGATGCGGCTTGCCCGGTAGCTTGACGACCAGCGTTGCCGTGCCTTCGATGCGGTCGGGGCCGACGTTGGTCTCCCCGGGACTGTTGGCCGCTTCGAGCCGAAGATCCATGAGGTTGATGAACCCCGCCGGGGTGTCCGCGAAAACCGGCAGCGCAATGTTCGTGGCCACTGCCGTGAAGGCGCTTTCCGAGAAGGCAAGCTGGACGAGGGCGTTGGAGGGGAAAAAGCCGAACCCGTCGCTCTGGAGCCGCCCGTTGAATGTGCCGCCATCTTGCAGCATCGTGAGGGAGAATCCCAGCATGCCGCACCCGGTTTCGATCACAATCTGCCAGTCGGCATCGTTTTCCTCGATGGTCATCCGGCAGGTCTGGCTACCGAGCTCCACCTCGCCGCTTGCGGCATCGAGCGACAGGGTCAGGTGTTCGAGCTGCCCGGTTCCGGCGTCGTCTTCGAGGAAGGCGGCGGGCAACGGAACAACAGCCGTGGTACCGTTCACCTCCACCGATCCCGCATGGCCGATCCCTGTTTCATCCGTCCAGGTATAATCGAGGGTGCCGGTGAAGACGCCGCTGAACACCACGACGGCCCCGGCGGCGCGTGTGCCCTCCGTGGTTCCAACCTCCCCGGAATGGAATCCGGCCTGCAGCAGGCCCTGCCCGGTTGCCCGGTAGAAACCGGAATTCCCGGGAGCCGATCCCAGATCGATCTCATAGTGGCCGCCGCCGAGGTCCTGGAGGTTCGTGGCGCATGCCCACGTGCTGGTGGCCGACAAGTCCGGGCGGTATTCCACCACATGGCCGGTGGAGGTTCCGGAGCCGTATACCCGCAAGCTCATGATTCCGGCGGAAACCGACGAACATCCAAGGGAGAGCAACCCCGCCGGATCCAGCGGTACGACGCTCAGGGTGAAGGTCTGGCAGGCGGACTGCATGCCGTCGCTGGCCGTCACGGTGATCTGGGCGGAACCCGAATGGTTGGGATCCGGAATGATGCCAAGGCTGTTGCCGTCCGGCACGAGCCCGCCCGCCGGAAGCAGGACGGGGTTGTTGCATTCCACCCGTATTTCCACACCGGCGGGAGCCGCGGCAAACCAAACCTGGGTGCTGCCGCCTTGTGCAAGAACGAGGTCGGGCAATGCGGAGAGCGTGGGCAACTCCGTGGCGAGTGCCGGCATGGTTAGCACCTGGTCGGAGCCATGCACCACGCCAATCCGGTTCGAGGCGACCGCGCGGTAGTGGTATGACATCCATGGCAGACGATCCGGCGGGGCACTGCCGATGCCGTGGATGGCATCGGGGGCGCCGGCAACAAGGATCGTTTCGGTGGCGGCTCCGTATGCCGGTGCCAGGCCATATTCGAACCATGCATACGTCTCCGAACCCTTTGGGTTCACTTCCCCCTGCATGACCGAATTGGTGGTCGGCAATGTGGTGGGGATCGGCCACCAGACTTGCAGCTCGACCGCGCCGATATCCGCCCGGCCGTTGAAGACGCGCGGGAGGCCCCGCTGGTCGGTGGCGGGCAGGTTCGTTACAGCCCCCGCATGGATGGCCGGGCTGGCCGCCTGCGGCAGATGCGTGTGGGTCGGACCGCCATTCTCGGCCAGCGGTTCCAGAAGGGCTTCCACGTTGAGCAGGTCGTTTGAAGCCGAATTAAAACCGGATGCGCTGTTGGTGGTTCCAATGAGATTGTGGCCCATCGATACGAAAGCGCCGCCAACATCGTCGGGGCTGGAAAGATTGGTGTTCGAGGCCACGATGGTGTTAACGCACCCGGCGGTTGCGCCGTTAATGATGCCCCCGACCGTGCCGCCGGAGCCGGTGGTTCCCGTGGTTCCATGCCCGTACAAGCCGCCGGATCCGCCCGCTCCCCCCGTTCCGCCCGGACCGGCCGAGTTGTAGGCGATGGTGCCGCTTGCCACGGAAAGGGTGCCGGAATTCCATAGGCCTCCACCGCTGCCGCCTGAACCGCCGTTGCCGCCATTGCCGCCATTGCCATGATACAGGGCGCCGTCGCCACCGTTGCCGCCGCGCCCGCCGTTTCCGCCCGCGGCATTCTGGTTTCCGCTGAAGGTGCAGTGGTCAACCGTCAGGATTCCGGCGTTGTGGATTGCCCCGCCGCTTCCACCGTTTCCACCGCTTCCGCCGGGGCCGCCCGTATCCCCCCAGCCCAGCCACGAAACATCGCCGGTCCCGCCGTAACCGCCGCTTCCTCCCAAGCCGCTGGAATTGCCGCTTAGGGTGCAACGCCTCAAGACCAGCGTTCCGGTGGAAGGGTTGTGGATGCCGCCGCCGTGGCCTCCGGAGCCCCCGTTCCCACCCGATATTTTGCTGCTGTAATGTCCCGATCGGCCTGCGCCGCCCCAGCCGGCCTGGTTCATGGTGACGGCGCATTCGGTCAGGGTTAGGTTGCCGGCATTGTAGATTCCTCCCCCCGAATCTCCGGGGCCGCCGGGGGCTCCGGTGTAGGAACCATATGCGCCATTGGCGCCGCGCCCGTTGCGGATGGCGAGGCCGGAGATTGCGACCGTGTTGCTCTCGCCGATGTTGAACACGCGGCTGGAATGGTTGCCGCTGATGGCCAGCAGATCGGCACCCGGGCCGGTGATGGTGAGATCCTTGTTGATTGCGAGTTCCCCGCTGGTCAGGACAAGCGTGCCGCTGTTGGTCAGGACAATGGCCGATCCGGCGGGCGCGCCGGCGATCACCTCGCGCAGGGAGCCGGCGCCGCTATCGGCCAGGTTGATGTCGTCCAGCTGCCAGATCCCGAAAAGTGCGTCGGCGCCATAGGCCGTGCCGCTGCTGTTCGATGCCGCGATCCGGTAGTGGTAGGAGAGGTTGGCAACCAATCCGGTCGCCGTGGTTGCGATGGGCATGGCGACGGTGCCGTTGCCCGCATCGATCTCGGCCGTGCTGTTGCCGTAGGCGGTGGTTGCGCCCCATTCGAACCAGACCGTGGTGGCGGCGCCGGTGGGGGAGGCCGTTCCGTTGAGCATGTCGGTGGCCGGGAGGGTTTCAACGCTCGGGGCCTGGGCCGCCGAGCGGGGGATTGCGGCCATCAGGGCGATTGCCGCCGGCAGAATGCCGAGTAGGGTGCTTCGGTGCTTTTTCATGGGATTTCCTTTCGGGATGTGGACGGGGCTGTCCGGGGAAAGGGTGAGGGGGGCGGGGCGGTGGCGAACCATCGTCTGCGGAGAGTTCGAAATGGGGTGGATCCGTACATGCGCACCTCCCGAACGGCGGCAACCTACTCCTGTTTCGGGGAAAGGCAATCCAAAATCCGGGCTTATAAATAGGTATTTTCGTTCTTGAATTCACCCGTCTTTACATTTGCCATTTCGGGCCTTGAACGCACTAATAGGCCAACTTAACCGGAGGTAGTCATGGCATTCACGTTGGAGATCGGGGAGCAGGCACCCGCGTTCAGCCTGCCGGCGACGGATGGGAAGACCTATGCGCTGGGCGATTTCGATGAAAAGGTGCTGGTGGTGTTTTTCACCTGCAACCATTGCCCGTATGTGATCGGGTCGGACGAGAACACGCGGAAGATTGCGGAGCGGTTCGCCCCGGAGGGGGTGAAATTCGTGGCGATCAATTCAAACAGTCCGAACACCTATGCGGAAGACGATTTCGACCATATGGTCGAGCGGATGGAGGAACACCAGTTCCCGTGGCTCTACCTGCACGACGCCTCGCAGGAGATTGCCGAGGCCTATGGGGCGTTGCGGACGCCGCATTTCTATGTTTTCGATGCATCCCGCAAGCTGGCCTATGTGGGCCGGGCGATCGATCATCCGCGCGACCACACGCAGTCGACCACCCACGAGCTGGTGGATGCGCTGGCGGAGTTGCTGGCCGGGAATCCGGTCTCGGTTCCGGTCACCAATCCGGTGGGGTGCAACGTGAAGTGGGAGGGCAAGGACCGCAAATGGATGCCGCCGGAAGCCTGCGACCTTGTCTAGGGATACGCTTACGCAACCTGAATAATTTATGCTCAGAGGGGTTGAATTTGAAAAAAGCGTACCTATACTGGTTACATTTCTGGGGAAAGTTATAAATAACCTTACTAACGGAGGAAGAGTACAGATGAATAAAATTGCGATGATGTTGTTGGCCGGTTGTGCGATTGGAATGCTGACGGGTTGTGGTGTGCCGGAGGAAGAGCATTTGGCTGCGTTGGCCGCTCAGGATGCCAAGTTTGCCGCTGCCGAGGAAAAGTTTAATATCAAGATTGCCGAGCAGGAAACCCTCATTAAGAACGAGAAGGCCAAGGTTCGCACGGCCCGCATCGAACTGGACGACGCTTCCGAGCGCATCAAGGGCCTTCAGCAGAAAACCGCCGAAACCGCCTCGGAACTTGCAACCGAAAAGGCTTCCGTCGCGGATCTCGAATCCAAGCTGAAGTCCTCCAAGTCCAGCGCTGCTTTTGCACAGGAACAGGCGACTGAATGGGAAAACAAGTTCAACACGCTCGACGTCGAGTATCAGGAACTGAAGCGCCGCTTCGAAATGTTCCAGAAAAACATGAGCGCGCTCAACAGTGCCTCTACCCCGGCACCTGCCGCCGAGCCGGCTGCTGATTCGATGGATTCGCTGGAAGCCCTGGGGCAGCCCGTCGTTGAAGAGCCGGAATCCAACGCCCAGAAGGTGAACAGCCTGCTTGACCAGATGGGCAACATGTAGGCCTGAGCTGGATTGAGTTTCATAGCCCGGAGTTTTCCGGGCTTTTTTGTGCCTGCGCACCCTGGTTGGAAATCGATGAACGACTTCAAGCACATTATCTGGGACTGGAACGGGACGTTGTGGGACGACACCTGGCTCTGTACCGAAATCAACAACCACATGCTGCAGCGCCGGAAGCTGCCGGAAATCGACATTGGGGTGTATCGGGACAAGCTGTGCTTCCCGGTCGACCAATACTACTGCCAGCTGGGCTTCGACTATGGCCAGGATCCGTACAACCGGCTGGCCGAGGAGTTCATCGAGGAATATGAACGCCGCCGCTTCGAGTGCGCGCTGCATGCAGGCGCCCGGGAGCTGATCGCCAGGCTACACGGGCAGGGCATTCCGCAGGCCGTGCTTTCGGCCTATCAGCAGGATGCGCTGCTGCAGGCAACGGACTATTTTGAGTTGACCCGCTTTTTCGACGATATTGTTGGCCTCAACGACATCTATGCCGCCGGCAAGGTGGAGAATGGCCTGAAATACATGTCCGGGCTCGATCTGGTTCCGGACGAGGTGCTCTTCATCGGGGATACCATCCACGATTTCGAGGTGGCCGAGGCCATGGGCGTTAAGAGCGTACTGGTGGCCAATGGGCACAATAGCCGGTCTCGACTCGAAGCCTGCGGCGTGCCCGTCTTCTCTTCCCTCTTCGGGGTTGGGGCATTCATCAAGGGCTGATCTGCCGATCGTGGGACTTGGCAAAATATCGTATAAATTTTACGTGATGTCCGGTGTCCGCTTTCCGGTGGTTGGCCTATCTTTGTCAGTGTAGATGGCAAAGTGGCTTTTCCTGCGTTGCCCGTATGGGAATGAACGAATCGGAGAGATGGGATGAACAGGTTTACGGTGTTGCTGATCGGGGCCATGCTCGCGGCGGCGGGGCAGGCGCAACAGTTTTCGACGGCGGGTTTCCATGCGGTGGAGGGGAGCCCCCGGAAGGTTATGAACTTTAATCCGGGCTGGCGCTTTCTCCTGGGCGATGCCAAAGGAGCCGAGGCGGTTGGTTTCGATGACCGCCAGTGGGAGGCGGCCAACCTGCCGCATGGCTTGGAGGTCCTCGGCGAGAATGCCAGCGGCGGGCGGAACTACCAGGGCGTGGCGTGGTACCGAAAGCAGTTTTCCGTTGAACGGTTGACGGGGAAAACCTTCCTCTATTTTGAAGCCGTGATGGGCGTGGCGAAGGTTTGGGTGAACGGCCAGTTGGTGGCGGAGCATTTTGGCGGCTATCTCCCGTTTGCCGCAGACGTTACGGGCGTACTGAAGGATGGCGTGAATGTTGTGGCGGTGATGGCCGACAATTCCAACAGCAAGCTCTACCCGCCGGGCAAGGAGCAATACAAACTCGACTTCACCTACCTGGGCGGCATCTATCGCGACACCTACCTGATCCAGACCAGCCCCACGCATGTGACGCTGCGCGAGCTGAGCAGCACCGTTGCGGGCGGCGGCGTCTTTGTCGCAACGCTGGATGTGAACGGCAACGATGCAACGATGGAAGTCCGGACGGAAGTCATGAACTCGGGCAACAAGACCTATGGCATTACGGTTCGCAACACGCTGGAGGATGCCGATGGAAAAGCGGTGGCCTCGGTTGAGGAAAAAACGACGTTGAAGAGCGGGGAAATCCGCCAGCTGGCCAAGCAGTTCACCGCGAAGCATGTTCGCCTGTGGCATCCGGACGATCCCTATCTGCACTTTATCCGCACCGACATTCTGGTGAGCGGTATTGTGGTGGACAGCCTGCGCACCCGCGTCGGAATCCGCCTGTTCGAGATGCGCGGGGCGGACGGACTCTTCGTGAACAAAAAGTGGATCGGCAAAAAGCTGATCGGCGCCAACCGCCACCAGGACTATACCTACATCGGCAACGCCTTGCCCAACTCCGGGCAGTGGCGCGATGTGAAGTTGCTGCGCGAGGGCGGATGCAACGTGATCCGCGCCGCGCACTATCCGCAGGATCCGGCGTTCTACGATGCCTGCGACGAGTTCGGCATGCTGACCACCACCGCCAACCCCGGCTGGCACTTCTTCAACTTCAAGGAAAAGATTTTCGAGCAGCGATTGTTCGAGGATACGCGCCAGCTCGTGCGCCGCGACCGCAACGTGGCCGCGATGCTGATGTGGGAAACCTGCATCAACGAATTCCCGAGCCAGCCGGACTATGCCATGAACCGGATGCACACCATTGCCCACGAGGAATATCCGTTCCCCGGCCTGTACACCGTGGCCGACCACGACGAGGCCATCAAGGGCGGGCTCGACATGTTCTACCACGGCGGCTCCAAGACCGTGAACTCGTTCAACCGCGAATATGGCGACGGCGGCGAGGTGGACAACTGGTATTCGCAGAACGCCCGCACCCGCGTGAAGATGGAATGGGGCGAGGGGCCGCTGCTGCGGCAGTCGCTCATTCAGGCCGCGACCCTGGCGCAACGGCACCGGACGGATCGGGTTCGCCTGGGCGGCACGCTCTGGTGCGGCATCGACCACCAGCGCGGTTACCACCCCGACCCGTTCCGCGGCGGCCTGCTCAACGGCCTGCGTATCCCGCGCTACACCTACTATCTTTACCAGAGCCAGTATGACCCGGACTACGCCATTCCGGGCATCGGGGAAAAGCCGATGGTCTACATGGCCCACGAGCTGACCCAGCTTTCGGACAAGGATGTCGTCGTCTATTCCAACTGCGACGAGGTTCGCCTAACCTGGATGGGGGAAGCGGTCGGCACGCGGAAGCCTTCGGCCGAGGGACAGTGGTCGGGGCTCCCGCATCCGCCGTTTGTCTTCGAGGATGTATTCGATTTCACGGTCATCAAGAGCCGCGGCCGCAAGGCGATTGAAGCGGTGATGGTTGCCGAAGGTTTGGTTGATGGGAAGGTGGTGGTCCGGGAAGTGAAGGGCTATCCGCAACGCAGCACCAAACTGGCGCTGAGTATCGCGGACGAGGGCATGGGTTTGGTTGCCGATGGTTCCGACCTCGTTCCCGTGCGGGCCACGGTGGTCGATGAAAACGGCTACACGAAGGTGCTTGCCTCCGAAGAGGTCTATTTAGAGATCGAGGGGGCCGGCGAGTTGGTCGGCGACAACCCCATGAAAACCTCGTTCGGTGTTGCAACCATCCTCGTCCGGGCAACGACCCAGCCCGGCGGCATCAAGGTTACCGCCCATTCCAACGGGTTGGAAAGTGGCAGCATCGGGTTCGACACCAAGCCGGCGAAGAAGGCCCTGTTGTTCGAAGAGGCCTATGCGGTGGCGTCCAAAAAGCCGGCGCCGAAGGGTGCTGTTGTGATTGTGCAGTCGGCCGCAAGCGAGCTGCCGACCGATGTGAAAAAACTGCAGGATGAATTGAAGAAGGCGCAGCTCGATATCGTGGGGAAGGATCAGGACATCATGGAACTGCGCAGCCGGTTGGGTTTGTCCAGATAAGGGCGCGGGCGAGCTACGGAGTTGATGCTGATGCAAAAAACATGGTTGTGCTCGGTTGTTTTCCTGATGGCGGTTGTGCCAATGGGCGTGGTTGGGAAAACCGTGGAATCGACGTATCAGGTGCCGGAAGGTTTGGTGCGCGGCGGGGCGTTCATCGACCGCTTCCTGCCCGTGCCGCTGCAAGGGGAGCTGCGCTCGGATGTTTGGGGTGGGGACAATGTTGTCCCGCGCGACGTGAACAACGGGATCGAAGACGCGGCATATTCGTATTGGGGCGGCAACATTGTGGTGGGGGACGATGGGAAAAACCATCTGTTCGTTTGCCGCTGGCCCGAAAACAATGTGAAGGGGGGTGGGAAAAAGTCCGGCCACCACACCTGGTGGAGTTCAGTGGTGGTGCATGCCGTCAGCGATTCGCCGCTTGGGCCGTACAAGGTGGTCGAGGAGATCGGGCCGGGGCATAACCCGGAAATCTACCGCATCAAGGATGGCTCCTACATCGTCGGCTGCGTTTGGGAAAATGCCTACAAGGCTCCAACCATCAACGGCCCGTGGAAAAAGATCCCCTACCGTTTCGAATGGCTGGACAAGGAGCAAAACCAGACCAACCGCACCTATGTTCCGCGCGAGGATGGTTCGGTGCTGATGGTCAACAAGCGCGGCTTTGTTTTCATCAGCGACAAGGCGGATGAGCACTTCAGGCAAATCACGCCGAAGTCGTTCTATCCGCATATCGAGGGGGCGCATCTGGAGGACCCGGTGGTCTGGAAGGATGAGGTGCAATACAACCTGGTGGTGAACGATTGCTACGGGCGGGTGGCGTTTTATTTCCGCTCGCCGGACGGGATCACGTGGAAGTGGGCGCCCGGCCATGCCTACGATGTCCATATCATGAAGCACGAAGGCGGAACGGCCGAGCGCTGGTGGAAGTTCGAACGCCCCAAGGTGCGCCAAGACCGGTATGGCCGCGCCACCCACATGAACTTTGCCGTGATCGATTCGACAAAGGATGCGGATGTTGCCAACGATAACCACAGTTCCAAGAACATTGTTGTTCCGCTGGTGGTTCCCCGCCGGTTGCAGATCCTGGACACCGATCCCATCACGCCGGAAACGAAGGAGATCCGGGTGCGGATTCTGGCCGAGGAAAACTTCCAGCCGCTGCAGGAGGTGGATGTCCAATCGCTGACCTTCGGTGCGCCCGAGCAGGTGAATTTCGGGAAAGGATGCAAGCCGCGTTCCTCCAGGGCTGCCGGCGACGACCTGGTTGTGACGTTCGATGGCGCCGGGAACGGGGTTTCAAACGATAGTTTTGCAGCGAAGCTGATTGGGCGCAGCAAGGGGGGTGGGTTGCTGTTCGGCTACGCAACACTGCCTGCCTCCGCCAAGGAATAGCCGGTTTCGGCCGAGGGTTGTCCGACCGCCGCTGGCGTGGCATCAACGGAGGGGGCCGCGGCCATGATCCTGTCCTCTTTAAATGGAGAGGATCAACCCGGGCGCATCTTCTTGCGGTAGTCGCGTGGGGTCATTTCGGTGACTTGCTTGAAAACGTGGGTCAGATAGTTGTAGGTGGCATAGCCGCAGGCCTCGGCGATTTCCTGCATCGGAAGATCGGTTTCGGCCAGCAGCCGCCGCGCCTTATCGATCCGCAAGCGGCGGATTTCGTCGAGCGGCGAGCGGCCGAACACCTGCTGGAAGCGGCGCTCCAGCGACCGCCGGGCCATGGGTACCGCCTTCAGGATATCGCTCATCGTGATCGGTTCGAAGGCGTGCTGCTGGATGAACGCCACGACTTGCTTCAGTTTCGGATCCTCCACCGCGAGGGTGTCGGTGGAAAGGCGCTCCATGATTCCGAGCGGGGGAAGGTAGATCGTTTCGTGGGGGACTTTTTCCCCCTGCATCATTTCGTGCAGCAGCTGGGCCGCCTTGTAGCCGATCTGCTCCGTCGGGGACAGGATGCCGGACAAAGCGGGGAAGCAGGCGTGGCTGAGCAGTTCGTCGTAGCTTCCGCTCAATACGGCGATGTCGTGGGGAACCGAGATGCCGGCCTCCATGCAGCAATCCACCACCGTGCGCCCGTTGCCATGCCCCCAAACCAGCAGGGCAATCGGTTTCGGTAGCTCCTTTAGCCATTCGATCAGCTTCTTCGACTCTTCGCGCGAGTTGTCTTCAATGTAGTATTTTTCGCACGAGAGGTCGCGCTCGGCCAGTGCCTGCTCAAAGGCTTCGCCATACCAGATGGGATTGGGGCTGTGTAGCGATCCCACATAACCAATGTTGCGGAATCCCCGGTCGATGAAGTGTTCCGCCGCCATTTCGGTGCCCACCCGGTCGTCCGTCCTGACGCAGGGCGCGGAAAATCCTTCGAGCGGCGTGTCGGCCACATTGACCACGGGGACGTTGAATTCGGCAATTTGCTCGGCCAGGTTGGTGGTGACCACCCGGGCAATCACGCCATCGCCACGCCAGCCCGGGGGGAGTTCGTTTGATTTGTCGAGGGTCTGGGGTCTGATCCAGACATGCCAGGGGCCAACCTCGTTGGCATAGGAAAGAATACCTTTGATGATCCGTCGTCCCCATTCCAGCGAAGTGCTGACCAGAATCGCCACCTGAAAAACATCGTCGTGTTTCTTCATATGGCGAAATGTCGCATATTGCATACGGAGGCGCAATGCCGAAGGCTTGAAACTAAGAAGGGAGCGGCGGTTTTAGTTGGCCACGAAGAGGCGCAAAAAACGCAAAGACCACAGCCGGGATCTTCATGAATCTTGAGCCTCTTTATGGAGGGCGAGGTTCCATCCGGGCCGGTGCAGAGTTCTTTCGTGGAGGGGCGGACTCTGTCCGCCCGGGCGCACGGCGTGCGCCCCTCCATCCGCCGCTTCCCCGGCGCGGAATGGTTAGTGCGGGAGTAGGGAAATTCCTGTCCCCGACGGGGGCCAGAAAGCCTCCAACCACCCATCGACCCTATCCGAGGCCCTTGGGGCACGGGATGAACTCGCGCCAGCGGCTGCAGATCCCGGGCCTGGAACGCCTGAACTAAAAAAACGATAATGCAATCCAAATGCTTTGTGGTATAAAAAATATACCATAAAATTTGAATTTGCTCCCAAGAAGAGCGAGAAGAACAAGGGCAAACACGGTCTCGATTTTGTTGAGGACCACGCCTTGTTGAATGATCCATTCACTGGATAAAGAAGCAAAGCGTTTGGGCGTTCCCTGACAATCACAGATCAAGGTTTTAGTTGCAGAGCACATTCAAAAATCAACTGCATAAAACGGTTCGAACCACCATTAATATGGAATTAATCTAAATAGAATTGAGTGTTCCGCCCATACAGGAAAATGGATCGCCATAAAAAGGCACAAGAAGCACAAAGACAATTCCGGCCAGCAGGTTTTCGTCTGTGCTTTCTCATGACTCCTATCCTTTGAAGTTAGGGAGCCATGCGCCAAATCTAACTTAACCTATTGCGCCTACCCCCAATCTTAAACCACGGATCGGTGAACTTAAGGTGGAACCTGCGGTTCCCTGTTCCGTGTTCTGGCGGCCAACGAGCCGCCCTTCCATGATGCCGTCGCGGAGCGGAGCCCGTCCCCGAAGGGGCGGCCCGGAGGGCCGAGGGCGGAGCGCAGCGACGGCATCACTTGCGATCATGTTCTGACTGCTCCTTCCATGAATACCTCGGCGGGGGTGCGTTTGTCCAGAGCGCTGTGCTTCCTCTCGTGGTTGTAATATTTAAAATAGCTGTCAAGGCCCCGATGCAACGCATGCCCGTCGGCATAGCATGCGGGATAGATTTTCTCATACTTCACCGACCACCACAGTCGTTCGATGAATACGTTGTCCAACGCCCGGCCTCGCCCGTCCATGCTGATGGTGATGTTCTCGTTTAACAGGACACCGGTGAAGGCGTTCGAGGTGAACTGGCTTCCTTGGTCGGTGTTGAATATCTCCGGATTCCCCTGCGTCAGCGCACGCTCCAGCGCATCAACGCAGAACGTGCTCTCCATGGTGCTTGAGAGCTCCCAGGCGAGCACATAGCGGCTGTACCAGTCGATTACGGCGGTCAGGTACATGTATCCATGCCGCATCGGGATGTAGGTGATGTCCGTACTCCAAACCTGGTTCACCCGTTCGATGTCCACATTGCGCAGCAAATAAGGGTAGATCTTGTGCCTCGGGGCGGGCTTGCTCGTGTGCGGACCGGGCGTGATGGCCTGAATCCCCATCAGCTGCATGAGGCGGGCGACCCGCTTGTGATTGACATCATAGTCTTGATCACGCAACCAGTCCGTCATGCGTGGATAGCCGAACTCCGGATGCCGGAGATACTGCTCGTCGATCAAACGCATCAGAAGCAGGTTCTCCGGCGTTTCCGGGGCGGGGTCGTAGTAGAAGCCCGATCTGGGGACGCCTGCGAGCCTACACTGCCGCCGAACCGAATAATCGGTGCCGGGCTCCACCCAGCTGCGGCGCGTTGAAAGCGGCAGGCTCATAGCTTTTTTTCGAGCCACTTCACGTCCATCTTCAGACGCCCGATCTCTTCGTAAAGTGGAGCCGTAAGCTCTTCTTCCGTTTGAGCCTGCTTCTTTTTCCCCGATGCAAAAAGATCCGGCGCATTCGAAAGCAACTGCTTCTTCCAATCCGAAATCTGGTTCGGATGGACCTGATATTCCGATGCCAGCTCCGCCAATGTCTTCACGCCCTTGATGGCCTCAATCGCCACCTTGGCCTTGAACTTGTCCGTGAATGTTCTTCGTTTTCTTCCCATTTCCATGCGTCCTTTTGTACCATGTTGAGGACGCAGGTTCCACTTAAGCCGGTGGTCCGAAAATCGGGGTTAAGCGCATATGGTCCAAATCCAAAAATCCTCCTTTCCTACAAAAGATATCGCCGAGCGACATCGGTCCTATGAAATAAGGTTTGCTCTCGGGGGCCAGTAAAATGATTATTCATTCAGCTGCTAAGTGCGCCTCTTGCCGCAATCCGAAGGGTTGCGTTTTTGTGTCTGTCTCCAATCGCCCCGGCTTCGGATGGAGACAGACACAAAAAAACCGCCCCAATGGGACGGCTATGGTTGGATCAGGAGCCTTTAGGCTTTTTTCTTCCCGCACTCGCCTTTCTTGGCGCCACATTCCGCCTTTTGAGCCGAACATTCCGCCTTTTTCTCTGCCGAGCATTCGGATTTTTCACCCGCGGTACATTTTTCACCAGCAAACGCGGAGGAACCAACAACCATCAGTGCAACTGCAGCAATACCTAATACTTTACTCATGCCATTACTCCTTAAAGGTTAACTTAATAGCCTTCATTGACCCGTATGTTGCGGCAACGTTCAATTTTTTTTTCATTTTCACCGGTCGCCTCTTGCGGAGCATCGAATCACGTAGTTCCTGGCAGTGATGGAGGACATTGGGAACTATTGATGTAAGCGAAGGTTTCCAATCATCCACCAATCCTGCTATCCATTGCACCCACACAGTTTGGAGCTTTTTATGGGACAGTTGAAGAATACGTTTTCGTGGTCGTTCAGTGCGGCGGAAGATTTCGAGCAGTGCCGGCGTCGGCGCTACTGGAGCAAGTATGGCATGTGGGGCGGCTGGGCGCGCAATGCGACCGAGGAGCAGAAGACCGCCTATCGCCTTAACAAGATGGACAATCGCTGGGGTTTGATGGGGCAGGCCGCGGAGAATGCGATCATGTGGGTGCTCAAGCAGCATCAGCAGGGAATGCCGGTTGATGCCGATGCCGCGTGGAAGACCATTGCCCGCCCGTTCATGACGAAAAAGTGGAACGAGTCGACCGAGGGCAACTGGCGCAGCGCCCCCAAACAATTCTGCTGTCTTCGAGGGCACTATTATAAAACCCTCGGCGGCGAGGAGGAAAAGGAGGCCAAGCGACAGTTGGCGGCGCAGATTCAAAACTGCATCTCCAACTTTATCGGCAAGGTGTTGCCGCGGATCGGGGCGATTAAGCCGAACCAGGAATTCCAGATCGCCACGCCGGAGCAGGGGGGCGATGTGGAGCACTTCATCTACGAAGGGGTGAAAATCTATTCCATCCCGGACTATGCCTACAGGATGGGCGACGAAGTCCATATCCACGATTGGAAGGCCGGTAAGATCAAGGCCGACCAGCACAAACTGCAGCTCTCGCTCTATGCTTTGTGGGCGATCGTCAAGCACGGTGCCTCGCTAGACAAGATTTTCCTCTACGTGGAATATCTCAACGAGGGCCAGGTGTTGCCGTTCCAGATCACGGAAGAGCAACTCGAGGAAACCAAGGCGCTCATGAGCGATTCCGTCGGCGAAATGACCGAATATCTCGTTGATCACGACCGCGAAAAGAACGAGCCCTTACCGAAGGATGAATGGGAGCTGGCCATCGATCCCGCCAGCTGTGGCCAGTGCAATTTCCTGGAGCTCTGCAAACCGGAATTGGATGCCTTGGGCGGCGTTTGATTTTTTCACTTTTTCCCGTTGACCGGAGCAGGGCTTCTCTATACATTCCGTCCCTCTTAAGCGCCATAGGCACTTAATTAAAGCGCAGCCATAGCTCAATTGGATAGAGCACCTGACTACGAATCAGGAGGTTTCAGGTTCGACTCCTGATGGCTGCGCCACTTATTTCGCTCGTAATCAACAGGTTACGAGCTTTTTTATTGCCTAGGCGAAATTTGCCAAAGTTGCAATAACGGCATAAAATGCAACCAAAAGTCGTTAGTGCGTTGCATTTCAGGTTGCATTGAGATTTAGGATCCAGTTCACAAATGAAAGTGAATGTGATAATAGTCGATCTCCAACAGGAGAGTAGCAGTGCCCGAAAATAAATCTGAAAATTATATACGAAGGTCTGCCAGTAGACTTCTTACGTACAGAGACTTTGTTGAGAAATTTCAGGATCCCTTCGATGGTTCCACTGATTCCGCTCCTGGGCCTAAAAATATCGCTAAAATTTTTGGTGACATGAATGACTTACTCACCAAACCCCGCTTTCCCTCGGATGCTATCGATACATTTGATGGGCTGAAGAAATTGTTGGCCAATAGTTCATATGAGTGGAGCAAGGAGGTAGAAGCTTATGTCAAAAGTATTTTTCCGTCCATCCCACGATCTTGCCCAACTGACATTGGACAGGATAGGCTTGCCGGAGTTAAAATAGATGCCTGGCGCACGTTTGGTTGTGCCAAACAAATGCTCCGGCTTAGCTATATGTTTACCCTGCCTCCTAAGAAGTGGCGTGAATGGAAGTTATTAGAGCCTACCCCGTATAATGCCTCAGCTACCGATGATGCAGTTCGTTCTCTCAGAGAAAACCACAGGGCATACCTCCTTCCTTTTTGTGACGAGTATGGGTATTTGAAAGCGCCCTCATATAACGAGCTGTTGAGTTATATGGAGTTTGAACTATCGGACGGATCTCCAGAGGAGGTCGGTCTGCGTAAAGAGGCGTTGCTCGATGCTGTCTCGGTCTTTCAAGAATACGGACTCTATCGCATCAAGTTCGGGAAGAAGATGAGCTGGGAGCGGGATTTTTTTCGATTCGAGCGCCCGGATATAATTGAAGGACGGTTAATTTCAGGCGGTACGGGGACAATACGGGTGGTAATGCCTTCTGGATATGCTGACGTCGGGTTGAAGAACCATTTCCCCCTGCGCCTACCCCCAATCTTAAACCACGGATCGGTGAACTTAAGGTGGAACCTGCGGTTCCCTGTTCCGTGTTCTGGCGGCCAACGAGCCGCCCTTCCATGATGCCGTCGCGGAGCGGAGCCCGTCCCCGAAGGGGCGGCCCGGAGGGCCGAGGGCGGAGCGCAGCGACGGCATCACTTGCGATCATGTTCTGACTGCTCCTTCCATGAATACCTCGGCGGGGGTGCGTTTGTCCAGAGCGCTGTGCTTCCTCTCGTGGTTGTAATATTTAAAATAGCTGTCAAGGCCCCGATGCAACGCATGCCCGTCGGCATAGCATGCGGGATAGATTTTCTCATACTTCACCGACCACCACAGTCGTTCGATGAATACGTTGTCCAACGCCCGGCCTCGCCCGTCCATGCTGATGGTGATGTTCTCGTTTAACAGGACACCGGTGAAGGCGTTCGAGGTGAACTGGCTTCCTTGGTCGGTGTTGAATATCTCCGGATTCCCCTGCGTCAGCGCACGCTCCAGCGCATCAACGCAGAACGTGCTCTCCATGGTGCTTGAGAGCTCCCAGGCGAGCACATAGCGGCTGTACCAGTCGATTACGGCGGTCAGGTACATGTATCCATGCCGCATCGGGATGTAGGTGATGTCCGTACTCCAAACCTGGTTCACCCGTTCGATGTCCACATTGCGCAGCAAATAAGGGTAGATCTTGTGCCTCGGGGCGGGCTTGCTCGTGTGCGGACCGGGCGTGATGGCCTGAATCCCCATCAGCTGCATGAGGCGGGCGACCCGCTTGTGATTGACATCATAGTCTTGATCACGCAACCAGTCCGTCATGCGTGGA
>NZ_CAAHFG010000006.1 GCF_900890425.1 Pontiella desulfatans
TGTTCTTCGTTTTCTTCCCATTTCCATGCGTCCTTTTGTACCATGTTGAGGACGCAGGTTCCACTTAAGCCGGTGGTCCGAAAATCGGGGTTAAGCGCAACTATGTCCATGGCCGAAGAGATTTCCACTTCATCAACCAAGTGTTCTACATAACACTTATATTCTGATTCTTGGAATGAGGCCAATTTGAAGGTTCTCTCCAAGGACCAGCTCTGAGGACAGACTGCATTCTGCCCCATTCTCTCCCCACGAGTTACTTCTTCCTCCATGAGTGGACGAGCCAGATACCCAAGTATGCGGGTTTTCAGCTCTTCATTAGTCAGGATTCCCACACCATCTAGCACGGCATAGTATCTTGCTAAAACCTCGAAACCGCCCAGGCTCTCTAAGGTTGTTTCGCAATTATTTTCACTTCCTACTTCTTCGATTTTACGCATTTTTTCTTCTCCTGTGGTTGTCTGTTTTGAGTACTGGTTCCCGGACTGTTTTTCGTTCTTTTTTCCCATTACGCCGCTCCGATTCTGTGGTCATCGATCCAGTTTTGAACCTGATCGAGATCAAAAAGAATTGAGCGAGCACCAATCCTGATATAGGGCAGTCGCCCATCAGCAACGAGTTGACGGACGAATCTGGGGGACACGTTTAACATCTTTGCAAGAGATGCTGTTTTTAAGTACTTCGGTTCTATTTTCATTTCTTGTCCTTTCGTGGTTACGCTGAACACCGCGTTCAACTGATGAAGGACAATAAGGGCTTTTATCGGCATTACAATTTCATGCTGATATACAATACCTCAACATGGTTATGCATGTTTTAAAAAACGGAATATTAACAAGATCAAAACGACCTGCTATCTATTTTTCAGTTCGGACAACCATGCTCTAAAGGCCCATTCGAAATGCGCATCTATACGCTTTAAACGATTACAATACTGCCTTGTTCTTAATTCCGATATGGACGAAGTGGACACTGTCTTTTTCCACATTCTGTTAGATTCATCGTCCAGCATTTCTATAACTTGGGCTTTGCGAAGCTTACTATCTGCCCCCTCTAGGGAACTATATACATGACTGACTACTTCTAATAGCTGGTCGTCGGAAAGTGCCCCCGGTTTTGTCGCAGCCTTTTCAGTACCCGTTACAGCGTTAACTTGAGCACACACAACTTTATAGGCTTCATGGGTGCGCTTAACCCCGATTTTCGGACCACCGGCTTAAGTGGAACCTGCGTCCTCAACATGGTACAAAAGGACGCATGGAAATGGGAAGAAAACGAAGAACATTCACGGACAAGTTCAAGGCCAAGGTGGCGATTGAGGCCATCAAGGGCGTGAAGACATTGGCGGAGCTGGCATCGGAATATCAGGTCCATCCGAACCAGATTTCGGATTGGAAGAAGCAGTTGCTTTCGAATGCGCCGGATCTTTTTGCATCGGGGAAAAAGAAGCAGGCTCAAACGGAAGAAGAGCTTACGGCTCCACTTTACGAAGAGATCGGGCGTCTGAAGATGGACGTGAAGTGGCTCGAAAAAAAGCTATGAGCCTGCCGCTTTCAACGCGCCGCAGCTGGGTGGAGCCCGGCACCGATTATTCGGTTCGGCGGCAGTGTAGGCTCGCAGGCGTCCCCAGATCGGGCTTCTACTACGACCCCGCCCCGGAAACGCCGGAGAACCTGCTTCTGATGCGTTTGATCGACGAGCAGTATCTCCGGCATCCGGAGTTCGGCTATCCACGCATGACGGACTGGTTGCGTGATCAAGACTATGATGTCAATCACAAGCGGGTCGCCCGCCTCATGCAGCTGATGGGGATTCAGGCCATCACGCC